>JANMWK010000186.1:0-9345 GCA_031393975.1 Hyphomicrobiales bacterium | reverse complement strand
GTGGTGGTTTCGCAGCAAGATGAAAAATCACAAATAAAAAACAAGGCCAAGGCCATGAAGGTTTTGCGGGCGCGGCTATTTGAGCGCGAACGCGACCGCATTGATTCGGAACGCTCGGCCACGCGTAAAGGGCAGGTAGGGTCAGGGGATCGTTCAGAGCGCATTCGCACCTATAATTTTCCGCAAGGGCGTTTAACCGACCACCGCATCAATCTTACGCTGTATAAATTGCCTGAGATTGTGGAAGGCCCCGGATTGGAAGATGTGGTGCGGGCTCTGATTACCGAGCATCAGGCCAATCTGCTGGCACAAATGAATGACGATGTCTGAGACCATAGCTGCACGGATGAGAGCTGCACGCAAAGCTCTTGTGACCGCTGATATTGATGGATCGGCTTTAGACGCACGGTTGCTGATGCAGACTGCTGCGGGCCTATCACATGAGCAACTGGTGTCGTCGACCGACACTGAATTGAGTGCTGAAGCCAACCAAAGATTTACAGAATTTCTAAATCGTCGCTTGGCGCATGAGCCGGTTTCTCGCATTTTAGGAACGCGTGAATTTTATGGCCGCGAGTTTCTGGTCACCCCTGCCGTGCTTGATCCGCGCGCCGATACTGAGGCGCTGATCGATTTGGTGCTGGAATTGTCGCGCCCTGAACATGGTCGCTTGATTGATATTGGTACGGGGAGTGGTGCCATTGCAGTGTCTCTGCTCGCCGAGATGCCAAACTTCTCAGGCATTGCCGTTGATCTCTCCGCCGAT
The DNA here is from genome assembly GCA_031393975.1 of Hyphomicrobiales bacterium. Taxonomy (GTDB): domain Bacteria; phylum Pseudomonadota; class Alphaproteobacteria; order Rhizobiales; family Aestuariivirgaceae; genus Aestuariivirga. The sequence goes on along the minus strand of JANMWK010000186.1, from coordinate 8,579 downwards.
GCTTTGCATGTAGCGAAGAGTAATGCGCTGGCCAATGGTGTGAGTGGACGGTTGCAATTCCATCATGGGTCTTGGTTTGAAGGGATTGCTGAAAAGTTTGAATTGATCGTTTCTAATCCCCCTTACATTCCACATGGAGTGATTGCTGGATTAAGCGCAGAAGTAAGAGAATATGATCCGCATTTGGCCTTGGATGGTGGGGCAGATGGGTTGTTTGCATACCGCGCCCTTGCCGGTGGGGCGCGACTGCGGCTTGCTAAAGATGGGATGATTGCTGTTGAAATTGGCGCTGGTCAAGGGCCTGACGTGACAGCGATATTTGTTACACATGGGTTTGAGGCTGTGGGCCAACGTTATGACCTTGGCGGACATTTGCGGGCCCTAACATTTCGGTAATTATGAGCTTAAAAAAAGACATTGGACTTTTGTGAAAGCTCGGCTAAAAGCAATGCCAATCCCCATTAGCCGTTGCGACCAATTGCCTGCTTAATCTTGGCATTGATCCCGCAGGTGGTGAATGACGGCTCCAAATGGATCACCGTTCATGATGGCAGGATGTCGTTTCAATCAAGGTGTTATTCTGCAAAGGCTCTTTAAGCTGTCGGTTTAAAAACAACATTCAAGTGCTGCGATTTTTCGCCTTGCACAGTGTTTCTCCATGAGGATGGATATTTTTCGTGAACAATAATTTTATTCGCTCCAACCAGAATAACAATAATAAGAACCGCAATCGCAACCGGAATAATAACAATAATCGCCGGAACACAGGCAGTGGTGGTAACCTTGGCGGCGGCGGATCCAGTAAAGTATTTGATAGCAACGGACCTGACATTAAATTGCGCGGCACGACGCAGACTATCGCGGAAAAATACATGCAGCTGGGCCGTGATGCGCAATCATCAAGTGATAGTGTTGCTGCTGAAAATTATTATCAACATGCTGAACATTATTACCGCCTATGGGCTGCTAACCAGCCGGTTGGTCAGTCATTGATTATGTCGCGCAAACTTGGTGAAGAAGAGTTTGAGGAAGAAGGCTCCGAGGAAAACGGCGGTGCTGAAGACGAGGCAGAGGGTAACTCAGCTGAAGCTGCACCTGTTGAGGGATCTCAACAAACCGAAATTGGCGATGGGAATGCGCCTGCTCAGGGTGATGGCCAGCAGCAGCGGCCTTTCCGCAATAATAATTACCGCGATAATAATAATAACCGCAACCAGCGCCCGCGTTGGCCGAACAATCGTAACAATCGCAATTATGATAATGCTCCGGTTGCTGACCAAAATGCTGCGCCCGCAACAGATGCCCCAGTTGAAACTCAGTACAACGCACCGACGCCCGCTCCAATGATCGAAGAGGCCAGCGGCCAGTGGGAAGCACCATCTTTCTTGCAGCGCGCGACTCCAGTGGTTGTTCCAGACGAAGCGCCAATGGCTGCAGCTGATGAAGCTCCGGCACCACGCAAATATAAGCCACGCAAGCCAAAGGTTGAGGTGGAAACAGCGCCTTCCGGCGATGAGAGATCAAACTCCGGCGAATAATTTTTTTCTGCTTCTTGAGGAAGTGTGCGAGCGTTCTTACATCTGACGTGTTAAGAGGTGCCGGACTTTATGCCTTCGGGGTTTAGTCTGGTGTGCTGTGATGGAGTTTGAACGATGGAATTTGAGAAATATACCGAGCGTTCGCGCGGTTTTATTCAGTCGGCGCAGTCGTTGGCATTGCGTGAAGGCCACCAAAAATTCACCCCCGATCACGTGCTCAAAGTGCTCCTCGATGATGAGGAAGGGCTGGCTTCCGGCTTGATCAAAGCGGCAGGGGGCGATGCGCGGATGGCGCTAGGCGCAGTTGAAGCGGCGCTCGCCAAGATGCCTAAAGTTTCAGGCGGTGGGGCAGGGCAGGTTTACTTGTCGCCAGAATTGGCGCGGGTTTTTGAAACAGGTCAAAAATTGGCAACGAAGGCTGGCGATTCCTTTGTTTCAGCCGAACGCTTGTTGCAGGCGCTGGCGGTTGAACCTTCGGATGCTTCCAAAGTTTTGAAGGCGGCGGGTGTTACTGCACAAGGCCTGAACACCGCAATTAATGATATTCGCAAAGGGCGCACGGCTGATTCTGCTTCCGCTGAGCAGGGCTATGATGCATTGAAAAAATATGCGCGTGACCTCACTGAGGCTGCGCGAGACGGCAAGCTTGATCCGGTGATTGGGCGCGATGAAGAGATTCGGCGCACCATTCAAGTGTTGTCCCGCCGCACAAAAAACAATCCGGTTTTGATCGGTGAACCTGGTGTGGGCAAGACAGCCATTGCCGAAGGTTTGGCCTTGCGCATCATCAAAGGTGATGTGCCTGAATCCCTCAAAGATAAAAAACTCATGGCGCTGGATATGGGGTCGCTGATTGCAGGCGCCAAATTTCGGGGTGAGTTTGAAGAGCGGTTGAAGGCTGTGCTTTCCGAGGTGACGGCCGCTGACGGTGGGATAATTTTGTTTATTGATGAAATGCACACGCTGGTGGGCGCTGGCAAGGCGGATGGCGCTATGGATGCCTCCAATCTTTTGAAGCCCGCGCTGGCGCGCGGAGAGTTGCACTGCGTGGGTGCAACAACGCTGGATGAATATCGCAAGCATGTGGAGAAAGACGCTGCCTTGGCACGGCGCTTCCAGCCCATATTTGTGAATGAGCCATCTGTGGAAGATACGATTTCCATTTTGCGCGGCATCAAAGAAAAATATGAATTGCATCATGGTGTTAGGATCACTGATTCTGCGATTGTCGCGGCTGCTCAACTTTCCAATCGTTATATCTCTGATCGTTTCCTGCCAGATAAAGCCATCGATTTGATGGATGAGGCAGGCTCGCGGCTGCGCATGCAGGTTGATTCGAAACCTGAAGAATTGGACGAGCTTGATCGGCGTATCATGCAGTTGCAAATCGAACGTGAAGCTTTGAAGAAAGAAACCGATATAGCATCGAAGGACCGTCTCGAAAGAATTGAAAAGGAACTGGCAGAGACTGAAGAGAAGTCCGCCGTGCTGACGCGCAACTGGCAGGCTGAAAAAGATAAAATCGCTTCGGCTTCAAAAGTGAAAGAGGAACTGGAAATTGCGCGGCGGGATTTGGAAGTGGCACAGCGAAAAGGCGATTTCGCCAAGGCCGGTGAACTGGCTTATGCCACCATTCCCGGCTTGGAGAAAAAGCTTGAGGCCGCTGAAGCTCAGGGTGATTCGAAAATGCTGGAAGAAGCCGTCACTGAATCACACATCGCACAGGTGGTGTCGCGCTGGACGGGGATTCCGGTTGACAAGATGTTGGCAGGTGAACGCGACCGTCTTTTGCAAATGGAGCAGGAGCTGGGCAAACGCGTTGTAGGCCAAGAGGAAGCTGTTGAAGCAGTGGCTACGGCTGTGCGACGCTCACGGGCTGGTTTGCAAGACCCCAACCGTCCTATTGGTTCATTTCTGTTCCTGGGCCCTACAGGTGTTGGCAAGACAGAGTTGACAAAGGCGCTGGCTGCTTATTTGTTTGATGACGAACACGCCATGGCCCGTATTGATATGTCGGAATATATGGAAAAGCACTCGGTCTCGCGCCTTATTGGCGCGCCTCCTGGATATGTGGGCTATGACGAAGGTGGGGCCCTCACGGAAGCTGTACGGCGCAGGCCTTATCAGGTGGTGCTGTTTGATGAAGTGGAGAAGGCACACCCTGATGTGTTCAATGTGCTGCTGCAGGTTCTTGATGATGGCCGCTTGACTGATGGTCAGGGCCGGGTGGTGGATTTCAAAAACACATTGATCATCATGACCTCAAATCTCGGTTCGGAATATCTTGTGGCATTGGGTGAAAACCAGGATGTTGATGAGGTGCGCGACCAGGTAATGGGGGTTGTGAAGGGGACATTCCGTCCAGAATTCCTGAACCGTCTGGATGAAATCATTCTGTTCCACCGTTTGAAGCGGGCTCAGATGGGAGCGATTGTCGATATTCAAATGCAGCGATTGCGCAAGCTTCTGGCAGAGCGCAAAATTGATGTGACACTTACCGAAGCGGCGCGTGAACTTCTGGCTGAGAAAGGCTATGATCCCGCTTATGGCGCGCGACCTTTGAAACGCGTTATTCAAAAATCCATTCAGGATTCCCTCGCTGAAGAAATTCTGGCGGGTCGCGTGAAAGACGGTGATGTGGTGGAGGTTGGTGTGAAAGAAGCAAAGCTCACGTTCAATGGTGTTGTTGTGGGTGCTGATGCCAAGTCATCTGCTGTAAAGACCTTGCATTGAAGGCCGTCATCAAAGCCGACTTTGACAATGGATTGCGCTTAGGGGCAGGCAAGGTGAAATTGTTGGAGATGGTGGCCGAGACCGGCTCCATCTCAGCGGCGGCACGGCGCATGGAGATGTCTTATCGCAGGGCCTGGTTGCTGATTGAGGAATTGAATGAGATTTTTCATATGCCAGTAGTTGAGACTGCGGCAGGCGGCAGTGGTGGCGGCGGGGCAAAGATTACGCCACATGGTAAAAAAGTGATAGCTGTTTTTCAGGAGTTGCAAGTTGAGGCTGATGAATTGGTGGCAGCGAAGTTTGCCAAGTTTTAGCTATTAGGCGGCCTGATTCGCTTCAGCAGGTATTTTTCGATCTGCTCTGAAATCAACAAAGCCCCGGTTGCAAGCGCCAATGAAATGAGAATAAGCCGCCAGGCAGCGGAATCGCCATCGGGCGTTTGTAGCAGGCTGTGAATGGCCAGCGACAAAGTTTGTGTTTCATTAGGAATGCTAGACACAAAAGTGATGGTGGCTCCGAATTCTCCCAGCGCTTTTATAAAGGTAAGTATGGTCCCCACAGCAATACCCGGGGCAGCCAGTGGCACAATGACTTTGGTAAAGAGTTGCAACCTTGAAACACCAATAACGGCCGCGACATCAAAAAGATTATGATCAATGGCTTCTATTGAGAGCCTGACAGCCCGCACCATTAACGGCAATGCCATCATAGCCGCTGCAAGGGCTGCTCCGGTCCACCGGAAGGCAAAAGTAAAGTGGAGAGTGTCAGCCAAGAATTTTCCGATGACACCGTTTTTCCCAAAGGTCAGAAGCAGAAGATAACCGGTTACGACAGGCGGCAAAACCAATGGCAGATGTATGATACTATTTACAATCGATTTACCCCAAAAATCTTTGCGGGCCATCAGCCACGCCAGGGCAATGCCAATGGGCAAACATAAAAGCGTCGCAAAAAGGGCGACGCTGAAGCTGAGTTTTACGATTGACCATTCTTCTGCGGTTAAAATCATTCCAGCAATGTGAAGCCGTTTGTTTCAAAGATCAATTGCGCATCTTTGGAGCTGAGGAAATCCAGAAACTCTTGCGCGTCAGGATTTTTGGATGCTGTAATGACTGCGGCTGGATAGATTATTTTAGCGTGGGAGGATTCAGGGAAAGTGGCAACCACTTCCACTTTTGCTTCGGCCTTTGCATCGCTGCCATAAACAATGCCCAGCTTGGCTTCTTTTCGCGCAACGAGGGCCAGTGCGGCCCGTACATTGTCTTGCATCACGATTTGTTTTTCTATGGGGCTCCACAGGTTTAGTTTATCGAGAGCGGCCTTGGCGTATTTTCCGGCAGGCACGGATTTGATATCGCCGAGTGCAATCTTTTCGGAGCCTAAATTTGCTGCAAGGTCTTCAATTTTTGGATCAAGCTTGGAGCCACTTGCTGCGATCAGGACCAGTGTGTTGCCTGCGAGGTTTTTTCGACTTCCAGTTTTGATCAGGTTGCTTTTCGCCAGTTCATCCATCCATGCCAGATCTGCAGAAATGAAAATATCGGCAGGTGCGGCCTGTTCTATTTGCTTGGCGAGGGTGGCTGACGAACCATAAGTGGCCACGATGGCTTTGCTGGATTTTGTTTTCCAAGCGGTGCCGATTTGATCAAGTGCCGTTTTCATGCTGGCGGCAGCAAAAACATTCACGCTTTCAGCTTGGGCGCCAATGGCCGAAAAAATAAAGACAGTCGCGCACAGCAAGTTTGTTAAAAGTTTCATTGGTGGTTCCTCGTTATATTTTTATGAATATAACGAGGAACCACCAAAGTCAACGTGAAGAACAATCAGTTTATTGGTTGGATTGCGCCACCTGTGCTGCCGATGGTGCATTTTGCATCATGGCCACTATGCGGTCTTTGTTGATGTGGAATTTCTGCAAATCAGAACCCGCCAATTGCCTGCCGCCAGTAGCCCGAATGGAACTTGGGTTAACGGGGCGATCATTGACGCGCACTTCATAGTGCAGATGCGGACCCGTGGAACGTCCAGTGCTGCCCACATAACCGATCACTTGGCCCTGGTTCACTCTTACGCCAGTACGAATGCCTTGAGCAAAGTTATTCATATGCGCATACATCGTTTTAAATCGGTCATTGTGTTTTATTTCAATGACATTGCCGTATCCGCTTTCGCGACCTGCAATATCAATTACACCAGCACCTGCTGCGTGAATAGGCGTTCCTCGAGATGCACCGAAATCCACTCCTGTGTGCATCTTTGTGTAGCCAAGAAGCGGGTGAACCCGCATACCAAAGCCAGATGTAAGTTTTGCGCCAGATATTGGTGTTTTCAACAACGCACGCGCTGCGCTGCGGCCATCTTGATCAAAGTAATCAGTCTGGCCGTCGCTTGACGTAAATCTGAAATAAGTTTTGGTTATCCCGTCGGTTGAAAGCTTGGCAAAATGCAACACTTTGCGCTTGCTCGAGGAACCCGTAAGCGGGTTGCCATAGAACAATTCAAATGTATCGCTGGCCGCCACCTGGCGCTGGAAATCCACGTCGTACGAGAACACACGGGTGAACTCGCTTACGATATAGTCTGGTATCAGATTATCCTTGGCCGTTGCATAAAGGCTGGGACCCACTTTGGATTGGGCGCGGAATTGAGTTACAGCAGTTTTTTCAGCATATTGCGATTTAACGCCGTCTCCCTTGCCTTCAATCTGGGCGGTGAATTGTCCGTCTTCATCGGAATCAACAGTAATGGTTTCTTTGGAGCCGGGTTGAAATGACAGTTGCACTGGGAACGTGACTTCACGGCCATAGAAATCGAACTGACGATCAAAGGTCACGTCAAACTTGGTGCCGGCTTTGATCATCTTTGATGGCAGTACCGCATCCAATGAAGCCACCAAGGCTTGGGCTGCCGCACTTGAAACGCCACGATTTGTTAGCTCTTCAGCCAAGGTGCTGTCTTTTGGCAACTCAAAACTCTCGTCCACTGGTTCTGGTGGGGGCGTTTTGCTGATTGTTGTGATGTTTTCGTTTTCATCAGCAACCGATTGAATTTCGGCGTCCAATACGGTGGTTTTGGCGTTGCCATAAGGCAGTTCATCAGAGGTGATAACAGGATAGGCATAGCCGCCTTTTAAATCTCGTTCTGCGACAACCTCGGTTTTTGGCGAGGTTGCGGATTTGAGATTGGCAAGGTCGGTCGGTCTTTTGATGGCGCTGGTTATTTCGCCGCTGGATTGAACAGCAGCAACGGCTTCTGGTGGGCTGGCATTTCGTCCAAATAGGCCGAGCACTGCGCCACCAATAATCAAGGTGCCAGTGATGCCTGCAATACAGCTGGTCAATAACCAGCGATGATGGGTGCTGTCTTCGAGGAACGACGCTTCCAGATCAATGGCGTTAAATTCCTTGGCAATAGGAACAAGCTGAGATCGAGCGGGTTGACGCACCATACGCTTTTTATGATCTTTACCTTGCAACCTGTGCACACTCCCCACATTCGTCAGTTCATTTTACATATTGCATTCACCTAGGTGGTGCAAACACTCATTCTGCCCTGCGTGACTAAAATCTGCACTTAGCCCGGGCCCAGTCAAACACTGCCAAAATCCCACAGCATCGTTTACAACCCGTTAACCATAAACTTGTTGCCAAAAGAGAATCTAAGGTAGCCAGTCTTCTTAAATCTGCGCGGAAAGTGGTCATCTTAGGGCGTGATGCATGATGAGTTGGGCTCTGCAGATCGAAAGACGCAACAATTCTGTGACGTAGGGCAGCACTAACATGGTTTATCAACTCAAAAATATCATTTAAATGTAACAATATCAATAAGATGTAATTATTATCAAAATTCTTTAAGTCGGCGCTTGACACTTCGAGGGACCTCGACCTATAACCCGCTCACTGAGGGCCTGGGGCGCACGGTTAGCGCCTACGGCCTCATGGAAATTCAAGATGCGATCGGCGCTCCAAGTTGCCGGCATCCCTGAAAGGGGAACCGGGGCAAGGAATTGTCTGTCGCATATCGGAGCCGGAAGGCTCCCCGCTGTTTGACATTGTTAACGAAAGAAAGAGAAACGCAGGCGGCGTGTGTCCTGGCGGTTCGGTCTGGTAACAGATTGAACAACCGAAACATAGTCGTTTGCGTTTATATTTAGAGAGCTATAATAAACTTCGGTAGCAATACCGAGTGTACATAATCTCTCGTCAATTTAATACGCATTGCGATCACATGATAATGGTTTACCATTATCGAGCTGTTTCAAACTTGAGAGTTTGATCCTGGCTCAGAACGAACGCTGGCGGCAGGCTT
>JANMWK010000142.1:0-3429 GCA_031393975.1 Hyphomicrobiales bacterium | reverse complement strand
CCGATCGTCGGAATAAAGCTCTCGTCAACCGAAAGCGTTGGAGGCGTGCCCGAACCCACAATCACCGGTCCATCATCATGGATGGTGATCTGCGCCCCAAGGTCAATCGAAGCCTTGGCGGTGTCGCCGTCATTGTCGGTGATGGTGGCAGACAAGCTGATTGCGCCAGCGGCAATGGTGATTGCATCATCTGGCGTGTTGCTTGCTGCATCTTGGTGGACGGCGCGCAAGTCCGTAAATTTGACGGAGCCTGATGCATCAACGTCCAAGGTGAACACCAGAAAAGCAGCCTCTCCGACATGACCAGCCACATAGCCTGAAACCACACCGCCGCTCACATTCAGAACCACTGCAAGGCCCGTGGCTGAATCGACCAGACCCGAAGACACGCTGGTATCAACCGAAAGCGCATAGACCAGAGATTTCTGTCCATCAGCGCCAGCAACAGAAACGAAAGCCCCACTAAAATTTGCGCTTACAACCGTGGCACCATCGTGGATCGTGCCATCACCGCCATTGGTGGCTGCCGTAAGGTGGCTTTCGTCAACCACAAACGCAGGCGCTCCACCAGCTGTCTTGATATGAGGAACGTCATCCAAAATCGTAAGATTGGCCACGGCAATATTAGAGGTTTGGCCTTGCGTATCACCAGCCACTGCGGGGACATTGCTGAAAACTGCATTAACATTCGTGCCATAATCATTCGGCAAAGCCTGAATGAGGTTGACGGTGACTGTGCCAGTGCCCGCAGCACCTGGTGCAATATTGGCATCCAAGGCTATCGTCAGAGTGAAATAAACATTTTGTGTGCCGGTTTCATATGCATATATGACATGGGCATCAGTTTCGACGCCAAGCGTCCGCGGATCGTCAAAACTATAGGACATGGGAACGGCAACGCCAGTTGCTATAATCCCAGATAAATCTGCGGCAAAGACCAACGAGTTCACCGTCCCCGAACCAGCCTGAATGCTGACACCGGTTGAATCAATCACCGATGCTGGCATAGGATCTGTTCCTGATGGCAAAGCAGGTTCAGGCACGGCTAAGGGATTACCCGTACCGTCAATGGAGATGATAGTCGGCGCTGTTTTTGATGCGACAAATGTGCCTTGCAGGCGCGGCAAACTGCCGAAGCTGCGGTCAATTTCGCCAAAAGGAAGTAAGCCGTGAATATGGAACGGGTCTCCGATGTTACCAGCGTCTGGACCAAAATGGTTGCCAGACGATTTGTTTTGGCCTTGGGCATTGCCTTGGTCACCAGCGGCCGGAAGGGTCACGCCATTGGCCGTCAAAGATGCCGAGAGTGCGGCTGAAGGAATTTCAACTGTGCCCAAATGTAGGGTGGGCATGTGCTTGAGGCCGCCCTTGATCAAAATCAAATCACCATTAGCCTCTTTAATGAGCAAGTCATCGCCATCCACCAAAATGGCGATAATTTGTGTGTCGGCTGGCAATTCAATAACTTTGCCATCTTCAGCCGTAACTTGGAGCTTCACAGCAGCGGCATCGAATGTTTCAACTTTTTCGACCGCAAAACCACCAGGTGCAGCTGGAACCTGTTGGGTGGGTGCTTGGGGTGTTTCGTTGGCAGCGACCATGACCGGCTCATACTCACGGATATCGTGGGTTTCGGCGTAAAAGGCAGTTTCAAATGAGGCGGCGTCGCTGCGATCAACCATGGCAATTCTCCAAACCAAAAAACTGAGTAAAAAATAAAGGATTCGTTAAGATATGATACTGCCATAAACCAAAACCAGAGACGAGCGCTCGGATGGGCTATTAGTAAGGCAATTGCCAAAACCAGTATATTATATTATAGGTATCTGCGATTGTTTTTCTAGAAAAAGTCAAGTCTTACCAATTTGAATCAATTGTGCATCTGGCAACTATAATTATTTATAGGGTAAAATGATACCTCAAAACCACGAAGGCCGAAGCCTTGTCGAGGCAAACGCCACCAAATTGCGCGTGTTGCAGCGCGAAGGCATCAAAATGGCGATCATGCTTGAGCGGATTTTTTGGTCGCAACTAGACGATATCGCCAAAATCCAAAGCACCAGCACCACCAAGCTGGTTTTTAGAGTTTTAAGCGATTACCCCACAACCCGCAACCGTACAGGGTTGTTGCGTTGCTATTGTCTGGAGCAGGCCCGTATGAAGGCAAGCCTGATCCGCCTGCAAGCAGAATCATTCGATATGTTGGGCGTGATTGCGGCCTGCCCGACGCCAGTTGCCGTCATCACAGCGCAGCGGAAAATCGCCGCGTTTAATCCCTCATTTTCAAAACTGATCGTGGCGATCCGCGGTGACCAGAACAGCCAAGGTACTGCTATCCAATTTTCCTTCAGTGAAGCTGTGCCTAAAATTCAAGCTGCATTGCTGGCTGAGCCACACAAGATTGTCGCCCATCAGATCGGCGTTCAGATTGGCGAGGGGCAAGCACATTTCTTTGTGTGCCGTTTTGCATTGGCTGACCGCAGCAAGGGTGAGCAATCGCTGATCCTGCTGTTTTTTGAAAATGAACGCAAAGTGCTTAATAATGCCGGTTAATCGGCAAAGAAATTAGGTGCCAGTGGCAACGGCAGCCTGTTTACGAATAGCCTCCATCACCTGATCCTTCGGGCCATCAGCAGCAATTTTGCCGTTGACTAGAACAATCAGCCGATCAACGAGATCAAGCATCGAATAACGATGCGTGGAGACGATCACAGTCTGATCTTTTCGGAGAGAGCGTCTCAATTGTTCAATCAAAAGTTTTTCACTTGCCAAATCCATAGCGCTTGAGGGCTCATCCAGAAATATCACCTGCGGATCGGCAATCAACAATCGCGCAAGTGCCACCGATTGCCGCTGACCTCCAGAAAGGGCTTGGCCGCGCTCTCCTACGGGCATGTCAAAACCTTGCGGATGCCGACGCACAAAATCATCGACCCCGGCCAAGCGACAGGCCGCAATAAGTTTTTCATCGGTCGCGCGAGGGTTCGCCATGACAATATTTGATCGCAATGATCCATGGAACAAATCTGACTCTTGGCCCAGCAAACCAACAACGCGACGGATCTCGTGGGGATGATATTGGCGCATATCAATGCCATTGATCAAAACGGCCCCTTCTTGAGGTTCATAGAGACGCGTGATCAATCGACCAAGCGTCGTTTTGCCCGAACCAATCTTGCCAATCACGCCGACTTTTTCACCCGGTTTCACAATCATGCTGAGACCGTTGATGGCAGGCGCGGATGTACCGGGGTAACTGAAAACGGCATTTTGAAATTGAATTGTGCTGTTAGTGATCGGTTCGGAAATGAACTTCTTTCCGATGGGACGTTCGCGCGGCATCAACATGATTTTGTTTAAGGCCCTGAGAGAAACCATCGATTGCTGCGAACGCGCCAGAACCATTGCAAAGGACCCAAGGGGAGCCAC
>JANMWK010000132.1:0-6093 GCA_031393975.1 Hyphomicrobiales bacterium | reverse complement strand
GGGATAAGCGAATTTTTCCAGGCTTGACCACATCAGCGCAATGGCCACAGCCCAACGCAGCACTTCAAAGCGGTGCGAGCGCCACTGTTCATTCGACGACACAGCGAGGACCAGATAGGCCGCAACACCCACGCCAAGTGCCAGATAATCGAAGAGATGAAACAGCTCATAATCTCGGAGTGCCAGAAGCCACAGCCCGATGATGCCGATGGCTGACAGCGGCATGGTTCGCTTTGAGAAAATGCCAGCAGCGATCAACAGCTGAACCCACGAAACCCATTCGGCAGGGGTCTTGAGGTCGGGCGTGAGATAAATGCCGCCCATGGCGAAAATCGCCACGAAAAAAGCAGCGATGACACAGCGGATGAAATCATCGAGACGGTTCCACAGCGGATCGGTGGCGCGGTCCATTGCCGTCATCACGGTTGCACCGAATCGTGATTTTTCAACAAGTCGCGTCAAAATCAGGAACATCATGACCAATGCAATTCCGGTCCAGAACCAAGGGTTGGCCAACGTGCTACTCACGGGTTGCGGTGAGGCTTTGACAATGTACGGCGCGAACCATTTGACATGGGCCTCAGCGGGTGTGGCCAATGCCAAGGCCGCAATCGCGGCCGCGCCATATGTCGATTTCATCGCAATCTTTTCCACTTCCTCAGATGCGTGCAGGCGCATTGATTTTTGATAACATAAAAGGCAAATCCATCCAGCTCACAACACTCACAATATTGGCTCGGAGCAGGTGTTGCAGCGACGTGTTCGGCAGATTTTGCGCAACAGCGACACGAAGCACCGTCTATTGTGCCGCTACATAGCCTGCGATGACTTCGTTCTTGTGCGCTGCGAAAGCTCCCAAGACTTCGTCCTTCGCCTGTTTTGGAACCTTGAAGAAGTCCAACGTCCGTCCCAGTTCCGCTGCAACTTCGTCGAATTCAGCAGGAGATATCTTGAGGTGTCTGTGCGCTTCCTCAAGGCCGAGTGGCGTGGCACCGGGTTTGGTCGCAGAAAATTTGAAGGGCCCGCCTGAAACCTCGCAGACCCACAGCGTGCGCATGAACTTGAGACCGGGCAACCTTCCCAGGTTGTTGGTGTGCCATTCCCGCAGCTGCTTGTTCTTAGACGTCTGACCCACAATCGGATTTTTCACGATGGCGTCGCTAAAGTGATCCACTACCGCTGCGATAGCGAAGACGCCACCCAGCCGCTCATATAGAGTTTTGTCCTGTGCATTGGACTTATCCGCCCCCGCCAAAACGGCCAAAGGAACCGCAACCACCGCAAGTCCCGCAACCAGATCTCGTCTTGTAATAAAAGTCGAAACAGCCTGTTCCATAATCAATTTCCTTTGATTGGAAGTGCGAATAAGCTGAACAACGCGCAACAAGCAGGGAAGTTCCAGAACAGCTGCCTCTAACTCCAAATAAACAATACTCATTGTCCGCAATAGCTCGAGGCTGTGTAAAAACGAATATTCAGACGACGCTACAAATGGCTTGTTTGGTTGGCAGGCGATTATTTTGTGATTTGCCCGCTCCGAGGAGTTGAACGAGCAAGATCCTCAGGCTCTGATGACCTTGATGAGGGGCAGAACACCGAACATCTGGATTATTCGCTTGATATTATAGGCGAGGATGTAAAGACTGATCTCGGTTTTGACTTTTGCCAGCGTCTTGGCGAGAAAATGGGTTGCCCCCATCCATGCCTTAAGGGTGCCGAAGGGATGTTCGACGGTGCGGTTGAGATACACGTCGAATTCTACGACCATCTGCCCGATCTATGACACAGGTTCGGGATAGACGAGCGACACGCCGTTCACGCGCGCTGCCGGATTCATAGTGGCGGCATCGACGCGCGCTGCTCCCATCAAATGGAAAACATCCCTCCCGCGATGCAGGAGGTAATCGGCGACGAATCGCCGATGGCAGCGCCACCAGACGGCTTCCAAACACATGATCGCGCATCGCCGCGCGCCGCCAAGACAACCGTCTGGCAAGCCCAATACAAACCCTTCGGCGAACCCGTCACGCTGTCTGGCACCAAAGCCAATAATCTGCGCTTTCCCGGGCAATACTTCCAGATCGAAACCGGCTTTGCCTATAACTGGAACCGCCATTACGACCCGACCACAGGCCGCTATACCCAGCCTGATCCGCTGAGGTTCGTCGATGGGCCGTCTATGTATGCTGATGCGGCGAGTAGTCCAATGATGCGGACTGATAGTACGGGCCTAAATACTCCGCCCGGAGATTACCCGCATTCGACGAAGCCAAGTGGAACACAGACTTGTGAAGACGACGAATGGAAGTGGTGCCACAAACATTGTTGGGATCGAGCTAGCGCATGGGGCGGAAACGATGTTCAACCTCTTTACAGAAGATGCATGAATGCTTGTCAAGGGCTTACGCCGCCATAGTTTTGATGTAAATTGCTAACCGGATATGGAGTCATAAGAGGATGCGAATGACTTACGTATATGTCTGGAAGTACGCGGACTCAAACAAACCATCAAAGGTGAATGATTATGGATGAAGACAAAGGTTATCTCGAATCAATATTGAAAATTGCACTTTCATTTGATTCCGGTATCCAAGAGATTGTTGATGAATCAAAAAAGATCAAAGACGACACCCTCCGAGAAAAAATGCTGGCTGCAGTTGGACTCGTGGTAAAACATTTAACGCTCGGAATTATATTTCCAATTACAAAACTTTACCCTGATTTGGACAATGAAAAATGGGACAAAGATGATGATCCCCTTTTGACTGCGGAGTTGTTGCAGGCCCGACTCCGGAAAGACGTCACTTGAATTTAACCGAGTTTTTTGCCTGCATATTGAACATCTATTCAAGAATAAATGGGGAATTACGGAATTACGGTGCCACCCCACTTAATAGGACTTAAAACTAATAAGGTGGCCGCTTCCCTTTAGTTGCCCGCAACGTTATGAAGTTCCGGTGGCGGCGCACTTATTAAATCAAAACAACCTGATGACAGAAAAATAAATGCTCACTTTGCTGCCTGATTCAGTTTTTGGCCGGACCACAATCGGCACTCAGTTTAAAACAACTGCATGCTAACCTCGTGTCAAGCAGCTGCTATGAGGGGTACAACCTTAATCGATTTTGTACGGGCACGCACTTGGGCGAGATCATAATTAAGTTGCATCCGAAGCCATGTATCAGCAGAGCTGCCCAAACCCTTCTCAAGTCGCAACGCCATCTCTGGCGAGATAACACTACGGCCGGCAATGACGTTATGAATCTGCTGGCGCGTTACGCCAAGAGATTTTGCAGCAGCGCTGATTGATATACCCAACTCAGCTAGGGCATCCCCAATCATTTCTCCGGGGTGTGGTGGGTTTTTCATCGCCATATTCTTCTCCTTCAATGATAGTCAACAAGATCAACATTATTTGCTGTCCCGTCAGCAAATGTGAAAATGACCCGCCAATTGCCATTCACCCAGAATGACCAATACCCCTTGTACTGACCTTTGAGAGGGTGAAGACGAAAGGTCGGAAAATTTAAATCTTCCAGCTTGTTTGCCGCGTCGAGCAGAGCTAGAATTTGCTTTAATTTTCGCACCTGATCCGCGCTCACACCCTTCGGATTATCATCCTCAAAAAGCTGGCGCAAACCTTTGTGGCGAAATGTACCGATCAATTGATAGCTCTCCGTAAACTAACGATAGAGCTGAGATATTTAATTGTAAAGTAACGTTTTACACTTCGCTAAGTTCAATTGTCACCACCAAGCAGAACGCCACGGCAGCTGTGGTGAATGTGGCCACGGGGATGACTTATGCTCCTCTGTCCAACCTGCTCACAGCCCTTAACCATGGCAATGGCTTGGCCACGACAGCGGGCTATGATCTGGATTACCGTCTGACCGCACTAACCCTGAAAAACGGAGCTGCGAACGTGTCAAGTCTGGCCTATGCTTATGGGGACGGCATGAACCTGACGGGGATTACAGACCTGGTGACAGCGGCCAATTCCAATACGCTGGCCTATAGCCCAGCCAATCGTTTGAGCTTAGCCATCGGCCCATGGGGCACCGAGAGCTTGAGTTATGATGCAACCGGAAACCGCTTGAATGATAATGTGACTTTAGGGGCAAGCACCACCACAAGGCTGGCCACTTATCCAACCAGCTCCAACCGCCTCACCAGCCTGAACCAGAACGCTGCCACGTTCAGAACCTATACCCATGACGCCGGTGGCAACATCACCAATGACAATAGGCCGGGTGAAGCCTTTGTGTTCAACTATAACAAGCGAGGCCGCATGGCCTCGGTCACAAGGAACGCTGTGGCCTATGCCACTTATGGCTATAACGCTCTGGAGCAGCTCACCACCCGTTCCACAGCAGCCGTTGGCGGGCCTGTGGGCCAAGTGGCTTATATCTATGACCTAGACGGCCATCTGATTGCCGAGGCCACGGCTTCAACCGGGGCCACCACCAGAGATTATATCTGGGCGGCAGCCAATGATAACACGCCTGTGGATCTGCCACTGGCTGTGGCCGAAGCGGCAACCCTCTACATGGTGCACAGTGATCACCTCGGCCGCCCCATCCGCATGACCGACGCTGCCAAGACAACCGTCTGGCAAGCCCAATACAAACCCTTCGGCGAACCCGTCACCATCTCCGGCACCCGCGCCCTCAACCTGCGCTTCCCCGGTCAATATTTCCAGATCGAAACCGGCTTTGCCTATAACTGGCACCGCCATTATGACCCCACCACGGGCCGGTATACCCAGCCTGATCCGCTCAGGTTCGTCGATGGGCCAAGTGTGTATGCTTATGCGGGGAGTTCGCCTTTTTTGCGAACGGATAGGAGCGGGTTGTACGCACCTGCTTCAGGGGAGTTACAGAAACCAACTGCCGCAAATGATAATGCTGGGTGCCAGCAAGAGGCCGGGCTCCTAAAAATCCTAAGGGCGATTTGTTTCGGAATTGCGTGCATAATTCACCAAGAGGAGCCGCCAGAAATAAAAGTCGAACCAATTCGACCTCGAATAGAAACGGAAGATGGTCCAAAAAAAGGATGATGCTGATGAAATTGGATGTAAATGACAGATTGGTTAAGTCATATGAAATGTATACTGGAGGCAATTATGCAGGTGCCCTTCCCGAGCTGTTAGAGTTGGTAAACGAAGACAAGAGCGGTTATGCCGCTCTATACCTTGGTGCAATGTACTATCTCGGTAAGGGGGTTGCAGCTGACAGGCAATTAGCGGAAAATTACTTCAAAGATGCATCTGAAAAAGGAATACAATCTGCAAAATCAAATCTTGCTATGATCTACGAGAGCAAAGGTGCTGCCGATAAGGCTGCTGAACTTTATCTTAGCATTGCTAATACAGGTGAAGCACAGGCAATGTACAAGCTATTCGTGTTAAAGAACAAATTTCCTAGTTTAAGCATTGACACGGAGACAGTGGAAAAATTCCTGAGTGCCGCAGCCGAGAAAAAATATGGAATGGCATTGCTGGAGATACAAAAAAGAGAATTATCTGGGCGGTATGGGGTTGTGAGAAAAGTAAAGGCAGTAGCACTCTATCCAATAAGAACACTTGCAATTCTAAAAGCGATTTCGAGTCGCGTCAGCGACAAGAATATCGAAATTGTAAATTAGAATTACGGTGACGCGGTGGGTAACCGGATTTATGATAATAACACGCTCGCATCGGTTCTCACCACGAGACGGCAGAGCTATGATACATTGTCGAACCATATGACGAACGTTGCCGTGAACAGCACTACGTATCGAACCTTCGAATTACGGTGATACAGTTTCAAATTTAGAAATGCAGACGCTTTGCTTTGAAGTCCGGGTGAAAAACCCGCGCAGCAATCTCTATGGTTACGCCTATGATAGCTTGCAGCGTCTGGTGCAAACCACCAACGAAGATGGAGCTGTGGTGAATGTAACGCGCGATGGGAATTACGGTGCCAGTGCACTTAATTATTTTTTATCTAACGCTTTGCACTGCAATTGACTTTACCCCAGAACCTCCAACCCATGCTTCTGCACAATCGTAAGCAACTTCAGTGCCATGCCACTTGGGCGCTTGGCTCCAGTTTC
>JANMWK010000127.1:0-44302 GCA_031393975.1 Hyphomicrobiales bacterium | reverse complement strand
CTCGCATCATCGTGGTTCCGTTTGGAAAACGGCTCTGCAATGTATGTTTATGGGGACAACATATGCCAAATATTTCTGGCGACATGGTGCAGGCAGCACCATTCAACACAGTTGATAAAGAAGCTGTTTACAAAGCCATCTTCACGCGGCGTGATGTGCGCAGCCAATTTTTACCACGTGCCATTCCCGATGAGATTTTGAACCGTTTATTGTTGGCCGCCCACCATGCTCCATCGGTGGGCTTCATGCAGCCGTGGAATTTCATTGTCATTAGAAGTCCCAAAATCCGCGCCCGCGTCACAGCTGCATTCGAAAAAGCCAATGCCGAGGCAGTAGACCTTTTCAAGGATGAACGCAAAACGTTCTACAGTGCTCTAAAGCTTGAAGGCATCAACCAAGCACCGATCAATCTCTGCATCACTTGTGACCGAGAGCGTGGCGGCCCCGTGGTCCTCGGCCGCACCCACAACCGCGATACCGATCTATACTCAACAGTTTGTGCTGTTCAAAATCTTATGCTGGCCGCCCGAGCCGAAGGTGTGGGGGTGGGCTGGGTCAGCATTTTCAATGATAGCGATATTCGAGAAATAATCGTTCTGCCTGATCGTGTAGTTCCGGTTGCCTATCTCTGTTTGGGATATGTTGAAGAGCTCTATCTAAACCCAGAGTTAGAGGCAAAACCCAGAGTTAGAGGCAAAGGGCTGGCGCAATCGCCTCGATTTGCAATCTCTTGTATTTCTTGATCGTTGGGGCAAAGTAAACGATGAACAGGTTTAGTTTTTTGCAGGAGCGCCAAGTGCCTACTATCAAGACGATTGCCGAGCTCGAAAAAATCTACGACAGCAAGCCCGCTTTGGCGTCTCAGGTCAAAGAAATTGATCACATTGCGCCAGTCTATAAAACTCTCATTGAGCAATCACCTTTCATAGCTTTGGCCACCATTGGTCCTGAAGGTTTGGATTGCAGTCCACGGGGCGATCTCGCAGGTTTTGTGCGTGTACTCGATCCCAAAACCTTGGCTATGCCAGATAGGCGCGGCAATAACCGCATTGATAGCTTGCGCAACATTATCCGCAATCCAAAAATTGCATTGCTGTTTTTCATTCCCGGAAGTGGGACAACGTTCCGTGTGAATGGCACGGCACAGATCACCACCGATCTCGATTAGTGCAATTCATTTGAGATGGAAGGTAAGCTGCCGCGCAGTGTTATTCTGGTCACTGTTGAGGCGGCCTATACCCAATGCGCCCGCGCAATTTTGCGAGCCGGCCTCTGGGACCATTCCAAACATGTCACCAAAGATGCGATTCCAAACTCAGGCCAAATCTTGGAAATTCTGTCGAAAGGCGAAATTAGCGCAGAAGACTATAACCGCGATTGGCCCGCCCGTGCGAAAGCCAGCATGTGGTAGTCCTTAAACAGGAATCTTAATCGCCACGCGCAAGCCGCCTATCGGGCTGTCTTGCAATTGAATATCGCCGCCATGTGCTTGCGCAATGTCAAGCGCAATGGCCAAACCCAAACCGGTTCCGGTCTTGTCTAAATTACGCGCCTCATCCAAGCGCACAAAAGGACGAAACACATCGTCGCGTTGGTGAGTTGGAATCCCCGGCCCATCATCGTCAACATAAAGCCACAACCGCTCATCATTCATTTCGCCAGTGATAATCACCGACTTACCATAGCGAACGGCATTGCCGATGATATTGGTTAGCAAACGCCGAAATGCATTGGGCTTCAAGAGAATAGAAATTTGTGGAAGGTTCTCCACGACCAATTGCGAACCTTCACGTTCGAATGTTTGAACGACTGCTTGCACGGACTCCGGCACAAACAACAATGACACCTGCTCGCCACCGTCACCCCGCACGAAGGCCATGTAGTCTTCAAGCATTTGCTGCATTTCATTCACGTCTTCATGCAAAGGCTTGGCGCGTGGGTTATCACCCAGCACAGCAAGCTCAAGCCGAAACCGCGTGAGGATCGTGCGCAAATCATGGGACACACCAGCAAGCATTGTGGTGCGCTGTTCCACATGCCGCGCAATGCGGCGCTTCATATCCAAAAACGCTTCACCCGCCAATTTGACCTCGGTGGCCCCTTGCGGCCTGAATATGCCAACCTCGCGGCCCTTCCCAAATTCTTGCGCGGCTTTGGTCAAATCGAGAATAGGCTTGATTTGATTGCGCATGAAAATCACGGCAATGCCCAACAAAGATAATGCAGACACCACCATAAACGACAGCATGAGCGGCGTCCCCACTGCATGAGCACGATCTGCATCCACGCTGGTTTGAAAAATCATGCCTTTTTCGACTTCAACACGAATTTCGACTTGGCCATTGGCAGCTGAACTGTTTACCCAAAATTTGCGTTCAGATTCAGTGCTGAGATAATATTTAATCTTCGAGTCAAATAAAGAAAATAGCGGCGTATCCAGAGGCGTGGGCAGTTCTTCCCCACGTCGATAGTAAAAATCCATTCGCAGTTTTTCATGCGCCAGACGTTTTATGTCATCCAGTGCATGATCAGATTTGTCAGAGCGTCCATAAAGCGTGATCAATAAGCCGATTTCATTTGAAAGCGAGCGCGCCAAAACCTTGGTCACATTGTCCCAATAGCGCTCAATAATCACGCCAACCATCAGCAGCTGCAACAACACCACTGGCGTAATCATAATCGCCATTGCACGCCCATAAAGCCCATGTGGGGCATAGGTTTCTAAAAATTCATTGAAGCGATCATAAAGCCTGTTCTTCATCTCTATACACCGTCCAGATATAAAGCATATCCGGCACCCCGTATTGTTTGCAGGTATTTAGGATTTGATGGATCAGCCTCAATTTTTTGCCGCAACCGATTGATCTGCACATCCACGCTGCGCACACTGTCTTCACCACCGGATTGCGCCAATTCAATGCGGCTCAAAGGCTGACCAGTTTTTTGCACCAGTAACCGCAAAATATCTTTTTCCCGAGAGGTGAGACGCACAGCTTCACCACTTCGCAACAATTCGCCCAGAGCCAGATTAAAGCGGCAATCCCCAAATACTGCATCGCGCATCAAATCACTTTTCGGCGCGGCACGGCGCAGCAGACTTCGAATGCGCAACAAGAGTTCTCGCGGCTCAAACGGCTTGCTCAGATAATCATCCACACCAGTGGTCAGACCCTCAATGCGATCTTGTGTTTCCGCTAAAGCCGAAAGCATGAGAATAGGCACGGCGACACCTGCAGAACGCATACCACTTGCCAGTGATAGACCGGTCTCACCTGGCATCATCACATCTAAAACAATCACATCAAAAATCACGCCGCGCATCCGCTCCCGCGCGTCGGCTGCCGATGCCGCCAGAGAGATCATAAAGCCATTTTCAACCAAATAGGACCGCAGCAATTCACGAATACGTTTGTCATCATCGACAATCAAAATATGAGACTGCTCGGTCATTTCACATTACCTACCCGCAAGCTCCATTCAACCGCCAGCTTTCGATTTTCTAGATTAAGTAAATGCAAGAGCAAATCATGGAAACCCGCTCCGCCCGTTTCCTCCGCAGCCTGCTGAAAACGCGCAATTTGCGGAGCCATCAATTTTTGCCGCAAGGCCTCGCCTGCCTCGGTCAAATGCAGCAGCCGCTGGCGGCGATCCACCTCGCCTTCCTTCTGAAACACATAACCTTTATCGATCAACTCTTTTAAGACCTTTGCCAGACTTTGCTTGGTGATCTTCAAAATTTCCAAAAGACGGGCCACCGTCATACCGGGGTCGCGGCCGACAAAATGCACAATGCGATGATGCGCTCGGCCAAAACCAAGCCCTGCCAGAATCTCATCAGGATCAGCCACAAAATCGCGGTAAGCAAAAAACAAGAGCTCAACCAAAGCCACCGCTTCGGCCTCGCTCAATTTCTGCTTCTTGTTTATGTCAGTCATATTGACATATATTCCAAATCTGTTAGCGTCATGGTCCTGCAATGCAGAATAGTTTGGGAGATTTCAATGTCCATCATTCCTTTTGACCAGCGCGACGGCCAGATCTGGTTCAATGGTGAAATCATTCCGTGGAAAGATGCCAAGGTGCATGTTCTTACCCATGGCCTGCATTATGGCTCCTCCGTGTTTGAGGGCGAGCGCGCCTATGGCGGCAAGATTTTCAAATCGAAAGAACACACGCAGCGCTTCCGTACATCCGCCAATATCCTAGATTTTGATCTTCCGTACACGGATGATCAGATCAATGCCGCCAAGGATGAGGTTGTAAAGCTCGCAGGTGGTGGCGATCAATATGTGCGCCCGGTGGCCTTCCGTGGTTCTGAAATGATGGCGGTTTCGGCTCAAAATAATAAAATCCATGTGGCCATTGCCACTTGGGCTTGGCCCTCGATGTTTGATCCTGAAACCAAAATGAAAGGCATCAGACTGGACATCGCAGATTATCGCAGGCCCGATCCCCTGTGCGCACCTGTGCATGCCAAGGCCGCTGGCCTGTACATGATTTGCACATTGTCAAAACACAAAGCAGAAAAGAAAGGCTATGCCGATGCCATGATGCTGGACTGGCAAGGCCGCGTGGCTGAATGCACAGGGGCCAACATCTTCTTCATCAAAGACGGTGCCATCCATACCCCTATCGCAGATTGCTTCCTCAACGGCCTGACCCGGCAAACGGTGATGGCAATCGCCAAGGCGCAAGGCATGGAAGTGCTGGAAACCCGCATCATGCCTGAAGAACTCACCACGTTTAACGAGTGCTTCATCGTGGGCAGCGCAGCCGAAGTCACCCCCGTAGCCGAAATCGGCCCCTACAAATTCACCCCCGGCAACATGAGCCGCACCTTGATGGACGCCTATTCGCAAGCCGTTCGGGCATAACTTTCCTTTAATAGGAAAATAACGCTTGACACCGTACGGTGGATCACGTAGTTCTGTCCACACTCCAGCATTGGGTCCCAAATTTTAACTCCCGCAACAGTCTTGAGCCCACCAGGAAGACGACGCGCGTGCTCTGCCAAGATATTCAAAACTATCAATTTTAAAATCGGCCCGAAAATATAATATACTAGTCCGCTACTGTAGTTATTGAGGCACGAAAACTTAGCAACCATGTCAACCGTTTCAGCTAACAACAATTATGAAATTCTTTTGGGACCGCAACTTGGCACTATTTTTACAGCCGAATCATTTCTGCAATATCTCAGGCTTTCAAATGATATTTGGTGGGCTAAGGGAAATGGACATATTAAGTGTCCTTGGGTATTTCGCGGTCATGCAAGTGACAAATGGAATTTAGTTCCAAGTGCAGTGCGGAAATGGTCAGACAAAGATCTTGCTCAAATTGCAAAAGAAAATCTGCTCAAATCACCTAGTTTAGTGGACTTAGCTGATAAGCCATTCGACTACATTATTGACAAAGAACAAAATGATATGACGCTGGGACTCCCTAGCATAAGCCTTAGAACCCTTTTGACCATGGATACAGCAAAATGGAGTCTATTCACTTTCCATAGTATGCTATTTGAATTGGGAATTATAAATCAAAAACCAGACCGCTATCAGACCACAAGATACAATAGGATGATGGATTTGGAACTTTACTTGAGTTCGGAAATAGCACATCTAGCGCAACACCATGGCATTCCAACGTTTCTCCTAGATTGGACTTTGAGGCCCGAAATAGCAGCACATTTTGCAGTCGAAGCGAGAGATCAGACAAATCAGAATGATGATCTAGCTGTTTTCGCTTACAGGTTTAATCCTAACGAGCCCAATGATCGATTTAACTCCACCACACGAAATGCGATAAAATATATAACTGCTAGTGTTGGACAGAACACATATCTCGCAGCCCAGCAGGGAGCTTTTACTTTTCCCGGCCCTACTGAGAGTTTTGCAAAAAATGGAATATATATTTCATTGGAAGAAACTGCGGCAGGCGTGGATGAATATAGAAACGCCGACGGGAAAGGTGTAATTCTGAGGAAGATGATTTTAGATTCTTCAGAAGTAAATCAACTTAAAAAACTTATACTTCGCGAAGGCATTTCGGAAGTTCAATTGAAGCCTTCTTTGGACAATGTCGCTGACGCTGTTAAGAAATTAACTTTTGGCCAACAGATATAGTTTCTAATTATATGAAATTATTTATAATCGGATTGGTTGTTCCTTGGGCAAACTAGAAATTGAATTAAACCGCACAGAACTTCAATTTGGCGATCGCCCGCAAAATCAATCGACATTGCCAAAACTTCCCCGTAGTTTCACTCAAGGAGTTTGCGCATGAAGTTGTTAAACCAAATGTTGTCCGGCATCATCAAGGTCGGGACACTTGAAATCGAAGACGCCACGGGTGGCTTGCATGTTCATGCCGGCAGCCCAACACCTTTTGTGCGGGTAAAACTCCACGATCCCGCTCTTTACAAGATGCTCTATCTAAAACCGGAAATGGCGGCGGGTGAGGCTTATATAGATGGCACCTTGACTATCGAAAAAGGCACGCTGCGCGATTTCATTGAAATATTTGGCCTTAACCAAGGCACACCGCTCAGCCCCTCCACGGGCCTCATCATTTCATTTCTGGCCAACAAAGTGAAATCAAAGCTGCAGGAAAATACCCTGCTGCTTTCGCGCGAAAACGTGCAGCACCATTATGATATTTCCAATGAGCTTTACCGCCTGTTCCTTGACAGGGATTTGAATTATTCCTGCGCTTATTACCGAACCCCACAGGACACTCTGGAACAGGCGCAGGAAAACAAGCTCCGCCACATCGCTTCCAAGCTTGATCTCAAGGCGGGCCAAAAGGTTTTGGACATTGGCTGCGGCTGGGGCGGGATGAGCATTTATCTGGCCACGCATTTTGATGTGAAAGTTCTGGGTGTCACACTTTCCATTGAACAGCTCAAATTTGCACAAAGCCGGGTGGCCGAACTGGGCCTTGCTGATAAAGTGAGTTTCGAATTGCGTGATTACCGCGAAGTGCAAGGGGAGTTCGACCGCATCGTGTCTGTGGGCATGTTAGAGCATGTGGGGCTGAAATCATTGCCAGAGTATTTTTACACCGTGCGCAGACTCCTCACCCAAGACGGCGTGGCATTGATCCACTCCATCTGCCGCACGGATGGCCCCGGCACGGCAGCGCCGTGGTTGAAAAAATACATCTTCCCCGGCGGCTATTCCCCTGCCCTTTCAGAAGCGGTGGCAGCAATCGAAAAAACTAAATTGTGGATCACCGATACTGAAATTTGGCGTTTGCATTATATGCACACTATTGCGGCATGGTCAGAACGTTTTGCCAATAACCGCGCCAAAGCCGCAGAATTGATGGGCGAACGCTTCTGCCGCATGTGGGAATTTTATTTAGTCACCAGCGAATTGAGCTTCATCTATTTCCACCATGTCAATTTCCAAATCCAATTGAGCAAGTCTTTGCAGACCTTGCCCTTGCAGCGCGACTATATGTTTGAGGTGGAGAATCAGCTTCTCAAAAACTAAACTCCTCTCATGGCCGAAACTGATCTCTACCTTCCGGTAAAATCCCTGCTCGAATCCCAAGGCTACACCGTGAAGGCCGAAGTGAATTCTTGCGACGTGGTTGCTATGCGCGGCGATGATCCGCCGGTGATCGTTGAACTCAAAACCGGTCTCACTTTGCAACTCTTCTACCAAGCTATGGACCGCCTTGCTTTGACTGATGCTGTATATATCGCCATCGCAAAGCCCAAACGCGCCGTGCCACCTGATGCGGTGAAACTGTGCAAGCGGCTGGGTCTTGGTTTGATTGTGGTAGCAAAATCCGGCACCGTAGAAGTGATTGCCGATCCTCTGCCCTACAGCCCACGCCACCATGCAAAACGAAAAACCGCGCTGCTGAAAGAATTCCGCAATCGCCAAGGCGATCCCAATATTGGCGGCTCCACCAAAACAAAATTAATGACAGCCTATAAGCAAGACGCGCTGCGCTGCCTTGCACATCTCCATGTGAATGGCCCCACCAAAATCTCACTTCTGCGCAAGGAAACCAAAGTCGACCGCGCTGCTACGATTTTGCGCAGCGATTATTACGGTTGGTTTGTGAAGCAAGAACGAGGCATATATAGCGTGACAGTCGAAGGTGTGAAGGCGACGTCATTGTTTAATTCTGAAATCACTTTTCTCACCGCGCCGCCCAAATAAGCCCGCGCTCCACAATTGTCGCCATCTGTGGAACTGCAAATTCATCGGCTGTGTGTCCCAGTGCTGAATAAAACACGCGGGCCTTGCCGTAAATTTTTTTCCACACCACAGGCATCACCACACCCTTGGTCCAGGCACAATGTTCGCCAGTGAAAGTGGTGGTGGCCAACACCTCGTTGGCCGGGTCCACATGCATGTAATATTGCTCGGAATGATAATCAAAATCGCCAATGCCTTTGACCAACGCATCATCAGGCTGGGTGATGTTCACGCGGTAATCAATAATGTTACCGGGGTGTGACACCCACTGCCCGCCAGTCATAAATTGATATTCGGTCTCATTACGAAATGAATCGCACATGGTGCCGTGAAAGCCACCCAACCCCACGCCCCCGCGCACCGCAGCACAAAGATTTTCGCATTCTTCTTTAGCAATGGTCGACATGGTGATCATCGGCACAATCAGGTTTAAATCATGAATGGCAGGGTCAGCATAGGCCACCGTTGAAGCTTCAACCCGCACATCAAAATTATTCCGCTCCAACATGCCCTTCACGACAGCCGCTGAACGGTCCGGCGTATGCCCATCCCATCCACCCCAAACAATCAATGCTTTCTTTTTTGTCATAACCATCACCTCAACCAAGCCTAGCCAATCCACACGTTTGACGCTAGATAATCCACAGCAACGGGAAATCAAAATGAAAACGCTTGACACCAAACTCGCCAAAATCCGCAACGGCAAATACACGCCAAAAGATTTTATCATCGCCGATGCCAAGGATGGCGACATGGGCTTCGGCCGCGCCGCCCCTGGGCCCAGACGCGATGATTCAGGCAAAATGAAAACCAAAGCCGAGTATCTGGCCGCCATGGCTGAGATGACCAAATCTGGTCTCGTCGACATTATGCTCATGTCGGCTTCTTCTTGCGAAACGCTTTCGGCTAAAGGCTTTTTCACCAAATCTAAAGTCACGCCCGCTGTGCGCTTGAACGACACCACGGATATCTGGTCCCAGCGTGGCAGCTCTTACCGTGAAACCGAATCCTATCCTTTCCGCACAGCCCGCGCTGAAAAAATCAAGAAGATCGCCGATCTCGGTCTCTACTCTGTAACCTTCAGCAACGATGTGGAAGCCGATCTCTATTCACTCGAAGAATATGGCAAGTTCCGTGAAGAATGCGTATCGGCCAAAGTGCGGCACTTCCTCGAAATCTTCAACCCGGCAATGGATATCGGCGTAAAATCCGCTGAACTTGGAACCTATATTAATGACTGCATCGTGCGCAGCCTTGGCGGAGTGCTCAGCAATGAGCATCCCTTGTTTCTCAAAATGCAATATAATGGTGCTGCCGCCATGGAAGAATTGTCAAGCTATGATCCGGGAAAATTAATCGTCGGCATATTAGGCGGCGCCCGCGGCACCACACGCGATACTTTTGAACTGGCCAGCCAATGTGAAAAATACGGTGGCCGTGTGGCCCTCTTTGGTCGCAAAATCAATTTCGCCGAAGCGCCGCTCGAACTGGTGCGCCTCATGCGCGGTGTTATCGAAGGCAACATTAAATCAGCTGATGCCGTGAAAGCCTATCATGACTATCTCGGCAAACATAAACTTGTGGCCGATCGTGAATTGAAAATCGATATGGAAATCACTGATCCAGTTTTGAAAGCCTAGCCAATGACCCGCAGCGGCATTCTCTGCGGTGTGGCATGGTGCATTGATAGCAATATCAGCATCGCCACCTGGCCTGCGGAAGAGACTGTCGCTATCATTCTCTCGCAAGACGATCAAGGCGGCTGCCCCGGCCATAATATGTCGACAGCACTCGTAAAACTTGGCGCACCCTTTCCTGTGAGCGCCATCGGCTTGGTGGGTGATGACACTAATGGCAAAAAACTTTACAAAATTTGCGATGATCATGGCATTGATCGCACGCAACTGGAAATGCGCCACGGCCTCACCACTTCCTATGTGATGGCCATGACAGCAAAGGACACCGGAAAGCGCACGTTTTTCAGCACTGCCGGTGCCCATGCCGTGCAAACGCCAGATGACTTTGACTTCACAAAATCAAATGCCCGCATCGTTCATCTGGGTCTGCCCGGCTTTCATGAAAAACTGGATAACCCGTGGAAGAACGATGCCAATGGCTGGGTGACAATTCTCAAAAAGGCCCGCGCGGCGGGCCTCAAATCTAATTTGGAAATGGCCTCATTTGATGTCACCCTCATTGCCAATGTGGTCCGGCCCATGCTGCCGCATCTCGACTCCCTCATCATCAATGATTTCGAGGCCGCGGCTATTTCTGGCGAGCGGACGATTGTTGATGGCATCGCGGATATTGGTGCCTGCCGTTCTGTGCTTGAAAAAATCATGCAAGCCCATGGCAATTTGGAATTCGCGGTGATCCATTTTCCGATGGGTGCCATTGCAATGTTAAGGAACGGCGACGTCTATGCCCAATCATCCGTCAATGTGCCACGCGAAGTGATCGTGGGCACCAATGGTGCGGGCGATGCATTTGCAGCAGCAATATTGCTGGGCTACCATGAAGGTTGGCCCATGCAAAAATCCCTCAAACTCGCCCATGCCAGTGCAGCATCAAGCTTGCGGGCCAGCTCAACAACGGCGGCCATTGCCCCGTGGCAAGACTGCTTGAAATTGGCTGATGGCTGGGGTTGGCGTTAGGTTTTTGGCAACGGCAGCGGATAAGCCGTTCCATTCAGCTTGTGAAAAATAAAGGCTATAATCACCAACAAGATACTTCCGGTCAAAACTGGAAAAATCAAAAACATCCAGCTTGTCGCCGTTGAATAGGCAACAAGCGCTGTAGCACCCGATGGCGGATGCACCACGCGCAACACCATCATAGCCATCACCGCTAAACCCACCGCTAAGCCGGCAATTGCAAAATTTCCTGGCATTATAAAATGCAAGGCAACGCCAATAGCTGCCGAAACAAAATGCCCTCCCACAACATTGGCTGGCTGTGAAAGGGCGCTGGCAGGAACTGCAAACTTCAAAACACACGATGCCCCAAAAGGCGCCATGAGCATGGCATAAGGGCCCATTGTGGTGAGAAAAGCCAAAGTAGCAATTGAAACTGCTGCACCCAAACCAGCCAAAATAACAACGCGCAAACTTGGACCTGATTGATGACGAAAAATAAAGCGTTTCATAAATCTCTCCTGATTTATTTCAATGCGCCTTTGGCTTCCAGTTCATCCATTAACCGCGCCACCTTCCATGGGCTCACTTCGTTCATGGCACCAGCCTCCAGCTTGTCCAAAACAAAGGGGCCATATTGTACACGGATCAAGCGGTTCACCTTGCCGCCAAAATGTTCCACCAATTTTCGAATTTCGCGGTTCTTGCCTTCGCTCAAAGTGACGCGGTACCAACTATTGGTGCGGCCGCCTTTTTCCACTTCTTCTACAAATTCAGCGCCGCGATAGCGAATGCCCTCAACCGTCACACCCTTGGCCAGAGAGGCCACTTGTTGCTCCGTAAAGCGCCCGCGAATACGCACGCGGTAAACCCGTGGAAGCCCGGTGTCAGGATGCATCATGGCTTGCGCCAAAGGCCCATCAGTCGATAAAATCAAAAGCCCTTCGCTGTTCACGTCGAGCCGACCGACCGCCATCAGGCGCGGCAGACCCGGCTTGTTGAGGGCTGGAAGTTCAAACACTGTGGGGCGGTTTTTATGGTCACGATTAGTCACCAATACATCCAGCGGCTTATGCAGTAAAAACAAACGCGGAACAGCCTTGGAATCAGGGGCCACGGAATTGCCATCAACGGTAACGATATCGCCTTCTTCCACAGGAGTGGTGGCGGCCGCCAATTCACCCTTCACATGCACGCGGCCTTCCGCCACCATGCGCTCAGCTTCGCGCCTGCTGCCTATGCCCGCTTTTTGAAGGAATACATTAAGTCGCATGATTAACCACCTGTAACCGGTGGGAAAAAGGCCACTTCCTTAGCTCCAACAATCGAAGCATCTAACCCCGAATGGTTCTGGTCCACAGCCACCCGAACCGTACGCAAATCGGCAAATGCGGCGGCAATGCCAGCATCGCTGGCCACTAAATGATTGAGCAATGCATTCACAGTCGATATTTCAGCAGGCACGGCAATCTCATCTTGCCCACGCCCAATCATTTGCCTGAACCGTGCAAAATATAAAATTTTCATTCTCCATCCACCACATGCCGAAGCCCAGCACGGAAATAATCATAGCCTGTATAAAGGGTTAGCGCCGCCGCAACCCATAAAAACACAATGCCGATTTGCGTGGTGTGCGGAATGATTTTGTCACCCGTCGGCCCCGCAATTAAAAATCCTATCGCCAATAACTGCACTGTGGTTTTCCATTTTGCAATTTGTGTAACGGGAACTGAAACCCGAAGCTCACCTAAAAATTCACGCAATCCCGAGACCAAAACTTCGCGCGCCAGAATGATAATAGCGGCCCAGATATGTCCACCATCCATAACGCCATCGGCAGCCAACACTAACAAAACAACAGACACTAAAACCTTATCGGCAATCGGGTCCAGCATGCGGCCCAACGCCGATTGCTGCTGCCATTTTCGCGCTAAATAACCATCGAGAAAATCGGTAATCGCGGCCACGATATAAATACCAAGGGCCACCCACCGGGCGGTGTCCCCGCCCCACAGCAACAGGCCTGCCACCACTGGCACGGCAATGATGCGGCCATAGGTCAAAATATTCGGCACATTCCAAATTTTTGATCGCGGCGCCATCTGTGCGGTATTGCCCATCACGTCTCCGGGTGAAAGTGGTCGAAAATCAATTGTGCCAGCGCCGAATTCACCCCGTCCACCGCTGCCAGGTCGGCCACATTGGCCTTGGAGATAGCTTTCGCCGATCCAAAGCTTTGGAGCAAGGCTTTCTTGCGCTTGGCCCCTATGCCGGAAATCTCGTCGAGCGGATTGAGCCCAATGGCCTTGGAGCGTTTTGCCCTATGCGTGCCAATGGCAAAGCGATGCGCCTCATCGCGCAGGCGCTGAATATAATAAAGCACCGGGTCCCGCGCTTCGAGCATGAAGGAAGGCTTGCCACCCATGTGGAAATGCTCACGGCCTGCGTCCCTGTCTGGCCCTTTGGCCACACCCACCACAGGCAAATCATGCAAGCCCAAATCCGCCAGAACAGCCTGCACCGCTGAAAGCTGGCCCTGCCCGCCATCGATCAACAACAGGTCCGGCCAGTTGAGCGATTCATCATCGTCTTGCTCGTTGCCATGGTCTTTGATCAGCCGAGTGAAGCGCCGCGTGAGCATTTCGTGCATCATCGCAAAATCATCGCCAGCCTGATAATCTTCGGCTCGCATGTTAAATTTGCGATACTGCGCCTTCAAGAAACCATCAGGCCCTGCCACAACCATGCCGCCCACCGCATGCGCACCCTGAATGTGGCTGTTATCATAAACTTCAATGCGGCGTGGGCTCGAGGCAAGGCCGAATACTTTCGCCACCCCTTCCAACAATTTGCCCTGCGAAGATGATTCCGCCATGCGCCGCCCATTGGCTTCACGGGCGTTGGTGACGGCGTGTTCAACAAGCGCCTTCTTCTCGCCCCGCTGCGGAACCAGAATCTCAACCCTGTGCCCCGTATGGGCGGTGAAGGCTTCTTCAAGCAATCCGCGCTCTTCAAAATCCTGGCTGATGATGATTTGCGAGGGGATCGGCTTGTCATCGTAAAACTGGCTGAGGAACGAGGATAAAATTTCACCCTCTTCCATTGATTTATCAGTCTTCGGAAAATAAGCCCGCGTACCCCAGTTCTGGCCAGAGCGAATAAAAAACACCTGAATGCAAAACTGGCCACCTTCATGGGCCATGCCAAACACATCGGCCTCATCCACCGTTTGCGGGTTGATGCCTTGCGTTTGGGTGACGAAACTCATGGCTTGGATGCGGTCACGAAACCGCGCCGCATTTTCAAACTCCAAAGCCTCAGCCGCCTCTTCCATTTTCCTGGCAAGCTCGGCTTTCACTACGGTTGATTTGCTGGTCAGAAAGTCCTCGGCCTCTTTCACCAGCTCATTGTAATTTTCTAACGAGATATAATCCACGCAAGGGGCCGAGCAGCGTTTGATCTGATAAAGCAAACAAGGCCTGGTGCGATTGGAAAAAACCGAATTGTTACAGCTTCGCAAAAGAAACGCCTTCTGCATGGTGTTGATGGCATTGTTCACAGCCCCAGCGGAAGCAAACGGACCATAATAATTTCCTTTACGATTGCGCGCGCCCCGGTGTTTGACGAGCTGCGCAACAGCATGATCTTTCGCAATCAAGATATAGGGAAATGACTTATCATCACGAAGTAAAACATTAAACTTGGGCCGTAACTTCTTGATAAGATTCGCTTCAAGCAACAGTGCATCAGCCTCAGATTCCGTCACCACAAATTCCATGTTTGCGGTTAGCGAAATCATCAAAGCAATGCGATTGTTATGGCCTTGCCCCAAAGCATAATTGGAAACGCGGTTCTTGAGGCTCTTGGCCTTGCCCACATAAATGGCATCGCCCTTGGCATCAAACATGCGGTAGACCCCCGGCTTAGAGGGAAGCCGCGTGACAAAATCTTTGATGAGTTCGGTGCCGGTGAGCGAGGTCATAATTATTCAGTCCAAGGATTATGGACTATCAGATGCGGCAACACAAAATCGTCACCATTGCGCGTGGCCAATTCCCCTTGATGGCGAAGCGCAATCGCCGCGATCATACCATCGGCAGTCGAAAGAATGCGGCCTTGTCTGCGCGAATGTCCCATCAGCACACCATAAAGCAATGCACTCTCTTGATCAAAGCTGTAGAGCCTGCCCGCATAACGCCGCTGCAATTCAGCTGGAAAACCTTCAAGCCTGCGTGCCCGTTCATCGGGACGAATTTTCTCAATGCCATAAGTTATCTCGGCCAATACAATTGTTGAAAGCGCCAGCGACAAATCATGCTTGGTCAACCACGCAATAACTTTTGCACTAGGCTGCGGCTTCACAATTTCAGACACCAAATTCGTGTCTAGAAAAATCAAAGATCAGGTCCAGAATTTGGTTTACGATCCTCGCGGATCATTGCATCCAAATCCACATCGGTTCCATATTCTCGTGAAATCCGCGCATAAAAATCCGGTGCGGCTTCCCGATCTGGCTCCACATGCGCATAAAGCTCCAGCGCCCGCTCCACCACCTGAGCAATAGACCGCCGCTCCTTCTTGGCAAGCAAATGCGCGAGCTTGACGGCTTTGGAAGATCGGACGGAAAGTTGCGGTTCAGCCATGGATAACGAATATCATAGATGGCAGCTGATGGCAAGCGATGGCAACTCACCGCCCCCGCTCAATCTCCACACCCACACTTCTCGCATTTGGTATAATATCCGGCTTCTCAATCCTAACCCTTGCGGCCAGCACGCGCTTGTCTTTCAGGCAGGCTTCGGCAAATTTCTCCGCCAAAGTCTCCACCAAATTCACATGGCCCGCCGCCACAATCGCTTCGATTTTTTTCACCACGATTTCATAAGACACCACGTGGTCAATATCATCACTCATCGGGCCTTCCGCTTCTTGCACGGAGAGATCCACGTTCACCACAATGCGCTGCGGTTCCACTTTCTCTTGGTCGTAAATACCAATCAAAGCCATGAGGTCCAAATCGCGCACGAAAACATGGCGCACGCGCGCTCCGGCACTGGCGACATGGTGGGTTATTTTGCTCATTCATTCACCTCAACAACATCGGCCGTTTGCCACACCAGATGCTGCCCGCCATCAAGCGCAATCATCTGCCCTGTAAGGGACGGTTGCGACAATATGAATTTCGCGGCTTGCGAAATTTCCGTGGGCGACGTGCCAATGCCCAGCAACGTCAAACTCTCTTGCTTGGCAAATTCCGTAGCATCCATCCGCGCCGATGGCAGCGCAGGCCCCGGCCCAATCGCATTCACGCGAATGTTTGGAGCCAGCGCTTGCGCCAGAGTGCGTGTGGCTGTCCACAACCCAGATTTTGACATGGTGTAGGAAAAGAAGCGCGGGGTCAGCTTCCACACGCGCTGATCAATAATATTGATAATGCTGCCTTTTGCTCCTTTGGGGAGTTGCTTGGCAAATTCTTGCACCAACATGACAGGCGCACGCAAGTTTATATTCTGGTGTCGCTCCCAACTGTTCAAGGTAATATCGCCAACGCCATCAATCTCAAAAATTGAGGCATTGTTGATCAGTGCAGTGAGCGGCCCAATGCCAGCAACTGATTGCGCAATCAACCGCGTCGCAATATCCGCATCGGCCAAATCCCCCTGCACCACACAAGCTTTTCGGCCCTTGGCACGGATGAGTGCGGCGACTTCCTCGCCTTCAGCCTTAGATTGATTGCAATGCACAGCCACATCCCAGCCATCATCAGCAAGATCCAAAGCCATCTGTCGGCCAATGCGCTTTGCAGCGCCGGTGATGAGAACGGATCTCATTCCTGCGGCATCATAATAACATAGTGCTTCTTCACTTTGCGCACCGTCTGCCACGTGCCTTTGAAGCCTGATGGAATGATGAAAGCATCGCCGCGTTTCAAGCGCCACTTCTTGCCATCTTCGGCACGCGTCAAAACCGCCTCGCCTTGAATGAAGTGGCAGAATTCCCACTCCAGGTATTCAACCATCACCGTACCCGGTGTCGATTCCCAAATGCCACAATGCAAGCGGCCATCTTCGCCGCTGAAATGGTTCCACGTATTGGTCTTGTAAGCCCCTTTGAGCAGTTTCGATTTGTCAGGTTTGCCCGCATCCTTTTTAGGCGAACCTTTGCCGGTGGTTTTCATCACGATGATGTCAGTTTCATTTTCCATGTTGAATCCTTGATAAAAGTTCTTCGCGTGTTGGTTCAAAATCTGAAGCCACCCACCAATCTTCAAGTTGGCTCAGCATTTCACCCATAGCAGGGCCAGGTTGCTCGCCACCGGCAATCAAGTCTTTCCCTGTCACCGGAAATTTGGGGACAGGCCACGATTTCAGCAAATCCAATAATGCCTGCCACCGATCATCATCCAGTTTGGCGCGAGACTTGGCCCACGCCACTTGCACAGTATCGCTCCAGGTTTCAGCGCCCAACTGATACAGCAACGCGCGCTGTTGGGCAGCACTGAACTTTGGTGAGATGTCCGGCGCAACGCTCAAATTTTCAATGCGTGAAGCGTCATCATTTGAAAGCCGCAAACGCTCCTGAAGTCCAACAGGTTTTTTTGCCAGCACAAAAAGCCGCAACACGGCATCGCCACGCAATCGCTCCAGCACCCGCCATTCCTCCGTATGCGGAAGAATTGAATTCAAGATCCCTGATGTCGCCATTACCTTCAATGTGGCAACCGCACGCGGTGCAACGATCAATTTCATCAGCTCCTGCCGAACGCGTTCAGCAGAAATTTTCTTCAACCCAGATTTAAGTTTGACGCAAGCCGCCAGTCCAACGCGATCTGGCACACCCTTGCCATACCAAGAATGAAAACGAAAAAATCGCAGAATGCGCAAGTAATCTTCTTTGATCCGCTGAGAGCTGTCACCAACAAACCTCACCCGCTTTCTTTGGATATCCCTATAACCTTTTGTAAAGTCAAATATTTTTCCATCCATATCGCAATACAGTGCATTCATCGTGAAGTCACGGCGCAGCGCGTCGGCCTCCCAATTGTCAGTAAAGCTGACCACGGCACGCCGCCCGTCTGTCTCCATATCCAATCGCAAAGTGGTCACTTCAAAAGGCTGTCCCCGATTTACGACCGTTACTGTGCCATGCTCAATGCCCGTGGGATGAACGCCAAAACCTGCCGCCTTGCACACCCGCATCACGTCATCGGGCCGCATTGTTGTAGCCAGATCCACATCACCAATCGGCTCCCCCAGCAATGAGTTTCGCACAGCACCACCAGCCACCCGCACCTCACCACCAGCAGCCGCCATCACACCCATCACCCCTTGCAAGCGCGGCTCACGCAGCCACGTTTGATTAGAGAGAGAGGGCAGGATTTTGGTAGAGTCGGTCATGCAGGTTCTTTATCATGCCAGCGGTCGCCCCCCAAATAAATCTCTCGCCATGGGGATACGCATAAAAATAGCGGGTCATGCCTTTCCATTCGCGCGATTGTGTTTGCCGGTTTGCAGAATCCATCAGAAATGAAAGAGGCACTTCAAAAATATCATCCACCTCTTCGGGCTGCGCTTGCAATGTAAATCCTTCGCGCACCAATGCCACGACGGGAGTGACCATATAGTTCGTGATGGTGAGATAGCCTTCGAGAAAGCCAAGCGGTGAAACAAACTTGGAGTTGAGCCCAATTTCTTCTTTTGCTTCGCGCAGCGCCGCACCCACAGCCGTCTCACCATCGTCCATTCGCCCGCCCGGAAAGGCAATTTGCCCGGCATGGCTTGATAGGTCTGCATGGCGCTGTGTGAGAAGAACAGTGGCACCTGCCGCCCGCAAAACAATTGGCACCAGAACCGCGGCAGGTTTAGTCGCCACACCATCAGGAATCAGGCGCGCACGGTCATTCATGTCGTCGTCAGAGCGATTCCAACCTAGGGGCGGCTCCGTCAGCAATCGAGATTTCGCTCGTGCTTGAAAATCCGTAAAATCAAAACTCATAACTCAGCGGCCCGTTGCATCGGGTAAAATACTCCCGACGACCAAACCCCAAACCATTCCCCTTCGTTCACGCCCAGCGCCACCAAATCATAAAACAACGCGCGAGAAACCAACGCTTCTAAATTCGCGCGCACCAAAACATAAGGCTTCAGGCCACCCGTGCCCACTTCATCGGCCACGCGCAGCGGATGGTCCGGCCCCACGACAACCTCATCATCGACATTCGTTTCAAAATAAATGCATTGATCCCGTCCCACTCCGTCAACCCGCATTCGAATGGCCACAAACGGCGCATCATCCACACGAATGCCGCATTTTTCCACCGGCGTGATGAGATAGTATTTTCCGTCCGCATCATAACGAAGAATTGATGCAAATAATTTCACCAGCGGCATTCGCCCGATGGGCGAATTCATGTAATGCCATAAGCCATCAGCCGCGATGCGCATGTCAATATCGCCGCAAAACGGCGGGTTCCACAGGTGCACAGGGGGAAGGCCCTTGGCTTTTGCCACATCCTGTAGTCCCTTCAGGGGATTGCTCACATCACTCGCTGCCATCATGTTTCCAATCTATACACAGTTTTAAATGTGAGTCGCGTGACGAAGCGCCACTTTTGCGCCATTCTCACGCGTGATTGTGATCTGGAAACGAAATTTGAAAAGCAGGATATATGGCAAAGAAAATAGTGAATGAATTTGAAGCCATTAGCGCCAAACTGGGCTTGGCAAAGGCAGCTTTAAATGATGTGGTCTTCGGCCAAAAAGATGTGGTTGAACTGGCCATGATTGCCATCCTCGCTGGCGGCCATGCGTTGATTGTTGGTGCCCCCGGTCTTGCTAAAACCAAACTCGCAACTGCACTCGGCACGGTGCTCGGCCTTAATGAGAAGCGCGTACAGTTCACACCAGATTTAATGCCTGCTGATATTTTGGGTTCTGAAATTCTCGATGCTGATGACAAAGGCAAGCGCGCATTCCGATTTGTTCCCGGGCCGGTGTTTTGCCAATTGTTAATGGCCGACGAAATTAACCGTGCCTCCCCCCGCACGCAATCGGCATTGTTGCAAGCCATGCAGGAGCATCATGTGACGGTTGCTGGCGAACGCCATGATCTGCCGCAACCGTTTCATGTGTTGGCCACCCAAAATCCTATCGAGCAGGAAGGCACTTATCCATTGCCCGAAGCTCAGCTTGATCGTTTCCTCGTTCAAGTCGATATTTCCTATCCACCCCTCGATGCCGAACGCCGCATGTTATTTGCCACCACAGGCAATGATGAAATGGCGCCCAAAGTCGTGCTCACCACTGCGGATCTGTTGGATGCGCAGCACCTCACCCGCACCATTCCGGTGGGTGAACAAGTCACCGACGCGATCTTAAAAGTCGTTCGTGCGGCCCGCCCTGGTCCTGATGCCGCAAACTATATTAATGAGGGTGTAGCCTGGGGGCCGTCACCCCGCGCTAGCCAAGCACTCATGCTCTGCTCCCGTGCCCGCGCTTTGCTGCAAGGCCGCCTTTCGCCTTCAGTGGAAGATGTTATCGCTTTACTGGAACCCGTTTTCAAACACCGTATGGCGCTTAATTTTGCAGCGCGCGCCGAAGGCACCACTGTCACCCAAATCATTGCGCGACTTGCGGAGGGCTTGGCCTGATCGTGCTCAGCCAACGCGCCGAACAGCTGTCGCAAAGCCTGCCGCCTTTATTAGTGAAGGCCGAGCGCATTGCGGCAACTGTGATCTTGGGCGTGCATGGCCGCAGACGTGCAGGCCCCGGCGAAAACTTTTGGCAATATCGCCCCTATAGTTTTGGTGATTCAACCCAACGCATTGATTGGCATCGCAGCGCTAAATCTGATGCAGTTTTCATCCGCGATAATGAATGGGAAGCCGCCAACACGTTGTGGCTGTGGTCCAATGCAGGCCCGCGCATGGATTTCAAATCGCATCTGGCAAGTGAAACAAAAAAACACCACGCGCAAATTCTGCAACTGGCTTTGGCCAGTCTGGCCATTCGCGCCCATGAGCGCATTGGAACATTAGGCAGCCCACACCGCGCTGGCGTGGGCCGCCCCGCATTGCGGCAGATGGCCGATGGGTGCGAAACCCCGCAGCAAAATCCGCTGCCTCAACCCACTCAAATGCAACGCCAATCAGCCGCTGTTATGATTTCAGATTTTTTGGATGATCCTGAAGACATCAAACACGCCCTCACGCCTTTGGCGCAACGCGGCGTGCGCGGGCACCTCGTGCAAATCGCCGACCCCGCTGAAGAAACCTTGCCCTATGACGGCCGGGTGGAATTCCTCGGCCTCGATATGCCGCAGCGATTCCTCTCCAACAAAACTGAAAACCTGCGTGAAAGTTATGCCACGGCCTATGCCGCGCAGCGTGATTCTGTGCGCCAGCTGGCAAGCCGATTAGGATGGAGTTTCACGGTGCACCGCACCGATCAGCCGTTGACCAAATGCTTGCTGGCTTTACACACGCGAGTGAGTGATCGATGATGTCGCTCCTCAATAGTTTGAGTTTTGCCACGCCGTTGGCATTGTTGGGTCTGGCCGCGTTGCCCATCATCTGGTGGCTGCTTCGCTTCACCCCGCCCCGCTCGCAAGCCATTAAATTTCCACCGCTTCGCATATTGCTGAAGCTGCAATCCCAAGAAGAAACACCACACAAAACGCCGTGGTGGCTCTTGCTATTACGCTTAGCTCTGGCGGTCTTTCTGATTGTTGCAGTAGCCCATCCCCTCACCCGCAAAGATGTTGCCAGCACGCTCAGCACAGGCCCACTTCTGGTGATCGTTGATGATGGTTGGGCCGCTGCTAAAAACTGGCCACAGCGCCAAGAGGCCTTACGTAATATATTGGAAGAAGCCCGCGATGCAAATCGCATCGTCACGGTTGCGACGACAACCCACAGTGCCGATCTCATCAGCATGGCCGCCAATGATGCGCTCAATCTGGTGAGAGCCTTGCAACCGCAAGCCCTCAACACAGATCGCCTCAACCTTCTTGCCAAACTCAAATTACAGAATGTCAAAGCAGATACAGTGACGTGGCTGACAGATGGCACTGATGCCGGAACCGCCATTGCATTTAACGCCGGACTCGTGGCGCTGTTTGGACAAAACCTCCAAGCTCTCACTTTCAATGATGTAGATTTACCAATCGCCCTTGCCCATCCCGGGATCGACGGTGGCGATCTCAAAGTCACAGCATTGCGCAGTGCGCAAGCCAAAAGCACCGCCACCATTCAAGCCATCGCTGGCAATGGCCGCGTGCTTGCTGATGTCTCAGTAGATTTTGCAAGAGGAACAACCATCAGCGCAAAACTCAGCCTGCCCATTGAATTGCGCAATGAAATTCAAAGCATCACAATCGCGGGCGAAAACCATGCAGGCGCCAAGCAATTATTAGATGATCGTTGGCGGCGCAAAACCATTGCCATTCAAGCAGGCACCGCACAAGAACAGGCTCAACCCCTGCTCTCGCCCCTTCACTATGTGACCCGCGCTTTGGAACCTTATGCCGATTTGCATGAGCCTACAGATACAGCAGAATTGAAGTCCGAACTTGATGCAGGTCTTTCGATGTTGGTCATGGCCGACATCGGGAAGATGCCGCAAGACGCCCATGATGCCATTGCCCCTTGGGTGGAAAAGGGCGGCGTTTTGCTCCGTTTTTCGGGCACGCGTTTGGCTGCAGGCACTGATGATCTGGTGCCCGTAACTTTACGTGAAGGAGACCGGAATTTGGGCAGCGCCCTGAGTTGGGAAACTCCACAAGCCATCCAAGCCTTCAGCGAAAAAGGCCCGTTTGCCGGATTGACCATCGACAGCCGTGTCACTGTCACCCGCCAAGTTCTGGCCGAGCCCGATGCAACTTTGGCCGAAAAAACCTGGGTAAGCCTCAGTGATGGCACGCCCTTGGTGACCGCCACAAAAAAAGGCAAAGGCCTAATCATATTGTTCCACATCACCGCCAACGCCGATTGGTCAAACTTGCCACTCTCAGGTACATTTGTTGAAATGCTCCAACGCATTGTTGATCTCGCTCCCGCTGCGGGCAGCACCACAACGGCCTCAGGCAAAGATGAAACCAGCACCGCATTTTCGCCCCGCTTGCTGCTGGCCGGAACGGGTGAACTGATCACACCAAGCAACACGATAGCGTCTATCCCGTTCGCAAAATTTGATGAGGCCAAAACCAGCCCACAGACGCCAGCGGGTCTTTATGCGCGCGGCGGCCAGGAACGCGCCATCAATCTTGATCTCAAAGAAGCCGATCTGGCTCCCATCTCAGGTCTCACTTTACAAAAAGTAACACCGCCGCAAACAACCAGTTTCGCCCCTCAATTGTTTATTGCCGCTGCTCTGCTGTTCCTGCTCGACACGCTGGCGGCATTGATCATGGGCGGAGGCTTTAACCGCCGAGCCGTCGCCTTCACCGTAGCACTATTTTGCATTATAATTTTGCCTCCTCCCAAAAATGCCCGCGCTGAAACCACCGATATGCAGGCCGCCCTCGAAACCCATCTCGCCTATGTGAAAACCGGTAATGCCGATATCGACCAAACCAGTTTACAAGGTTTAAAGGGCCTCGGCCTTGTGATGGAAGATCGCACATCCGCTGTGCTGGGCGAGCCCGTTGGCATTAATATTGAGACTGATGCAATCGTCTTTTATCCGGTGCTCTATTGGCCTGTTACCGAAGCAGCCCAAGCTCCCGGGGGCGCGGCACTCACCCGCCTCGATGCCTTCATGAAAAATGGTGGCACCATATTTTTTGATCTTCGTGATGCTGGCGGCGACTTCAGCACCAGCAGCGGCACCACTGATGCGCTCAAGCGCATTCTTGCCAAACTTGATATACCGCCCCTAGAGCCTGTGCCAGTGTCCCATGCATTGACGCGCTCATTTTATCTTTTGAAAACATTTCCCGGCCGCTATGAGGGGGGTGCACTTTGGGTGGAAGCACAGAACGGCGATTCACTCACCAATAATTCTGATGGCGTGTCGGGCATCATCATCGGCTCTAACGATTATGCAGCAGCCTGGGCCCTGAACGATAAGGGCGAACCGCAAAATGCGGTCATCCCCGGCTCCGATCGTCAACGCGAAATGGCCTTCCGTGGGGGTGTTAACATCGTCATGTATGCGCTCACCGGTAATTATAAAACCGATCAAGTGCATGTGCCGGCCTTGCTGGAAAGGCTGGGCCAATAAATGAATTTACAAATCGAATTTGCACCTCTTATTGTTTGGCCCATCATTTGGAGTTTTGCTGGCCTGGCATTCGCCGCGATCATATTCATGCTGGCCAAAAAAATGCGTGGTGCGATCCTGCGCGGAATGACCGCTGCATTAATAGTGGCCACTTTAGCCAATCCGACACTCCGCCAAGATGAACGCCAACCGCTCACCGATATTGCCGTGGTGGTGGTGGATGAAAGCCAAAGCCAATCCATTGGCAAGCGCACAGAGCAAACACAAAAGGCTTTGACCGATCTCAAAACCCGCATCACCCAATTGGGCAATACCGAATTGCGTGTTGTCAATGTCACGTCCGGAATCGCTGCTGATGCTGATGGAACAAGGCTGTTCACGGCGCTCAACCGCGCAGTCGCCGACATTCCGAAAGATCGTTTCGCAGGCGCTGTGCTGATCACTGATGGACAAGTACATGACGTGCCGGCCAGCCTTGCAGGCCTCGCCGCTCCTATCCATAGCCTGCTCACCGGAAGCAAAACCGAAAGTGATCGCCGCATGGTGATTGATCACGCGCCCCATTTTGGCATCGTGGGTCAACCCCAAACAATTCAGTTTCATGTGGAGGACTCCG
The DNA here is from genome assembly GCA_031393975.1 of Hyphomicrobiales bacterium. Taxonomy (GTDB): domain Bacteria; phylum Pseudomonadota; class Alphaproteobacteria; order Rhizobiales; family Aestuariivirgaceae; genus Aestuariivirga. The sequence goes on along the minus strand of JANMWK010000127.1, from coordinate 19,620 downwards.
CTGGTGGGGTCAACCATGTGTCCGTAACAATTCAAACTCCCGGCGAAGACCCTCGCGTGCTCGATGTTATTACGGGTTCCGCAGTCGAAGTGCCTATAGCCATGACCCATGCCGGGCAAAATTTTATGGAGCTATCTGCGGCTTTGCGCGATGGCGAACTTTCAACTCAAAACAATCGCGCCGTTGTCGTCGTGGAAGGTATTCGTGATCGCCTGCGCGTGCTGCTGGTATCCGGTCAACCACACCCCGGCGAACGCACATGGCGCAACTTATTAAAAGCAGATGCTGCTGTGGATTTAGTGCATTTCACCATTTTGCGCCCCCCTGAAAAGCAAGACGGCACGCCCACGCAGGAACTCTCGCTCATCGCTTTTCCAACAAGAGAACTCTTCGTCGACAAACTTAAACAATTTGATCTGGTCATATTCGATCGATACCGCAGGCAAGCTATTTTGCCCGATGCTTATCTCGCCAATGTTGCTGATTATGTGCGCGGTGGTGGAGCATTGCTGATTGCATCGGGGCCTGATTTTGCTGATGCTGAGGGCCTTTACAGCACACCGTTATCAGATGTTCTCAGTGCAGCCCCCACCGGCGCTGTCACCGAGATTCCCTTCAAACCCGCCCTCACACAAGCTGGCAATCGCCATCCCGTTACCAAAGATTTACCCGGTACCAATGGCGGCAAACCCACATGGGGAAGTTGGTTTCGCTTGATTGACACCACCGTAGCGCCCGAAGCTGAAACATTGATGTCTGGCCCCGATAACAAACCATTGCTGGTTTTAAATCACGTCGGTGAAGGCCGTGTAGCGCAATTGCTGTCAGATCACGGCTGGCTCTGGGCCCGCGGCTTTGAAGGCGGTGGCCCGCAAACCGAGCTGCTGCGCCGCATGGCGCACTGGTTGATGAAAGAACCCGATTTAGAAGAAGAAGCACTTTCCGCCAAACAAGTTGGCGGTGATATCGTGATTGAGCGCCGCAGCCTAGCAGACACTGTGAAGCCTATCACCCTCACCAGCCCGTCCGGAAAAACTCAAATCATCACATTGGCTCAAAACGCTGCAGGGGTATTTTCCGCCCATATGCCAGCCCAAGAAGCGGGCCTTCACACTTTGACCGATGGCACCTTGCAAGCGGCTACAGCCATCGGCAATGCAGACGCCAAAGAGTCAACCGATATTCGCGCCACCCCAGATAAACTAGCGCCCATCGCCAAGGCAACAGGCGGTGGTTTGTCTTGGTTGGAAGACGGATTTCCAAATATCAACAGAGCCACTCCCAGCCCCTTAATGGCGGGATCAGGTTGGATGAACTTACGAGCCAACGGGCTTTACCGTGTCACTGCCATCAAAGAAATTTCACTATTTTCGACATTGCTCAGCTTGGCAATCTTGTTAATTGCAGCGTCAGCCATGTGGTTCCGCGAGGGCCGCTGAAAGTTCGGCTTGGCGCTGCGGCGGCAGCACCAAACCATTCACACCTTTCAGCGCATATGGCGTCAACTCAAGAAATAAAAACCGCGCTGGATCAAAAGGCCCTGGCAATTGCAGGAGACCTTCCGGCAATTTTTGAAATCCAACCCGCTCATAATAGGGCGCATCACCCACCAAAAGCACAAGCTTATGGCCACCTGCTTTTGCTTTCTCCAAAGTGAAATTCATCAATGCCCGCCCAATGCCAAGGTTTTGCCGCGCCGGATGCACAGCGAGCGGACCCAACAATATTGCAGCTTTAAATGCCTTTCCCACCACCAAAGGCCAATAGCTAATGGCACCCGCTAAACCCACTTCCCTGTCGCGGATAACTAGCGAAAGACCCTCCACAGCTTGGTTGCCCTCGCGCAAGCGATAAGAAGTTTTGCTGCGCCGCCCCAAACCAAATGTCAGGTCAAGCAAAGTTTCAACAGCAGCAGCATCGGCGGGTGTTTGGGCGGAAGGTGTGAGATTAAATGTCATGTCAGGTCTCAATTCAGAAAAGGCAAATCCACTGCCGTTTCCCATCAGGAAGCGGGACAGCGTGGCTCAACAAAGTAAGGAGCGTCGTCGCAAACTGATGAAAGAAAATCGAGACATGATTCCGCGATACATCCTCGTCATCGCGCGGTCAAGCACCTTCACCACATTTCTGAGATTGGCACACCGTCCAAAATCTCCGCCAGCCTGCGCCCCGTGCCGCCGGTCACATCACCGGGTAATTTTGAAACTGAAAAGAACCGCGCCTCCGCAATCTCAGTATTTGGCTTCCAGTCAAGACGCGTAAATTTTCGCACCACGTAGCACGCCACATGATCGCCTTTAAAACGAGGTTCATTAGAAAATATGCCGTGCAACACGGGGTCTTCTCCAACAATCCCACTTTCTTCCCGAATTTCGCGCAGTGCCGCTTGCACCAAAGTCTCGCCGTGCTCCACGCCGCCGCCTGGCAAAATCCAGCCCGGCGAGTATGTGTGCCGTACCAGCAAAACCTGGTTGTCCTCCAGCACAACCACACGTGCCCCCAGCGTCATGCCGCGCAGTAACCGTGATGCAGGCTGTTGCAAAGTCTTTGAAGCAAGTTTGAAAAAGAACTGCTGGATGCTCATATTCGCTTCGCTTGTATGCCTGCCCAAATGCCTATAATTGAAGGCCCAATATTGCTGAATCAAATTCGGATGCCTCTTACCCTTTATGCTGCAAGTTTTTAGAATTTTCTTCAACGCCGAAAAAACCAAACCGTGGCTTGTTTTATTGTGCTTGCTTCTAGGGGGAATTGCTGAAGCGGCTGGCATTGGTAGCATTTTGCCGGTTGCCAATGCCATGATTAACAGCAGTAGCGGCCCTACCTCCCCATTAGAGATCTATTTGCGCGCTTTTCTGGGCAGCATGGGCCTGACACCCACCCTTGAAATTCTGCTGGTGATGCTCGCCGGTTTTCTTGTTCTGCGCTCTGCCCTTTTGTTCACTGCCGCCACTTACACTGGCATGGCCGGAGCCCGTGTCACGGTAAATTTGCGCCAACGATTGATCAAGGCACTTTTCAAAGCCCGTTGGAGTTTTTACAGCGACCAAAGCGGCGGAAGCATTGCCAATGAACTCAGCAACAACGCAGGCCGCGCGGGTGATGCTTATAATTATGCTGCCCTTGTCACCTCGATGTTGTTTCAAATTGCGGCCTATGTGGTGGCAGCATTTTTGATCAATTGGCGGGTTGCCGTGGCCGCTATGTTGGGTGGATTGCTGGTGTCAACCATTTCAGGCCAACTCGTCAGAATTTCGCGCCAAACCGGAAAAAAAATCACCACCCGTGTTGCAGCATTCACTTCGGAAATGATCGATGTGATGCACAATATTAAAGCCCTTAAATCCATGCAGCGTTTTGGACCGATAGTGACCCGTCTTGACGAAAAGTTGCGATTTATCAAGCGCAGTTTGTTCCGCGCTAACTTCGCCAAAGCAGGACTTACCCACGGTAGTGATGCTCTGATTGCCATCGTGATCGCTATCAGTGCATATCTCGCTCACACATATGGCCATTCAACACTACCTGAATTAACAGTGATGGGTGTTTTGTTTTTCCAACTCATCTATAGCGCTTCACGTCTTCAAAAAAACTATCAAGCTGCCACAGAAATTGAAAGCGCCTATTATTCGGTGCAAGACATGATCACCAATGCCGAAGCTGCACGGGAACCAAATGCAGGCACTCGAGCCCCTGAGATTGGATCAGGGTGCTCGTTCCAAAATGTATCATTTTCCCATGGCCCCCAGTTGATTGTTGAAAACCTCTCTTTCAAAATTCCAGTCAACAAAATAACTGTCCTGCAAGGTCCATCGGGTGCCGGCAAAACGACCATCATCGACTTGCTCATCGGCTTTCATCATCCCCAATCAGGCACCATTAAAATTGGTAATGATGATTTGGAAACAATCGACGTGGGTCGTTGGCGCGAACAAATCGGTTATGTGCCGCAAGAACTTATATTGTTCCACGACACCATACGCGCCAATATTACGCTGTCCGATGAAACGATTTCGGATGAAGCCGTAAGAGCCGCTCTCATCAGCGCGGGTGCCGCCGATTTTGCAGGCAGTCTCGATAATGATGTCGGTGAAATGGGAGGCAAACTCTCGGGTGGCCAGAGGCAGCGCATTTCATTGGCGCGCGCACTCGTTAAAAATCCAAAAATTCTCATTCTCGATGAAGTAACGAGCGCCCTAGACCCTGATACTGAGGCGGCGATTGTGCACAATATTGCCAATCTCAAAGGCATCTATACGATTGTAGCCATAACCCATCGCCCAGCATGGACGGCCATAGCCGACAAGCTTTATAAAGTCGAAGCTGGCCACATCCGCGAATTAAGAAGGAATAAATAATATGAACGCCGTGACCATTCGCCCCGTCATCACTAAGGCCGATAAAATGGCGTTCCTAAAGGTTCCATTCAGCATTTACGCCAATGATCCAAACTGGGTGGCCCCCCTGTTTCTTGAGCGTCTCGAACATCTCAACCTCAAGAAAAACCCCTATTTCGAACACGCCGAAGCCCAGCTTTTCATCGCCGAACAAAACGGCAAACCCGTGGGCCGCATCTCTGCACAAATTGATCAGTTGCATCTTGAACGCTATAAGGATGCCACCGGGCAGTTTGGCTTTTTAGAAGCCCACAATGAGCTCGCAATTTTCAAAGCGCTGTTTGAGGCCGCAGAAACATGGCTGCGCGGCAAAGGCATGAAGCGGGTGCTGGGTCCGTTTAGTTTTTCAATAAATGACGAAATGGGCCTGTTGATAAAGGGCTTTGACACACCACCCAATATGATGATGGGCCACGGCACACCATTTTATGCAGCCCACGTCGAAGCCAACGGATTTCGTAAAATAAAAGACGTTCTGGCCTATACGCATGATCGCGAAAAATTTCTGCCACCCGCTATTGATCGTCTTTATACACGCGGCATGGCATCCGGCGATGTGGTCATTCGCCCATTGAATAAATCCGATATTAAAAATGAAATCAAAATTATCATGGACATCTTCAATGATGCCTGGAGTGATAATTGGGGCTTCATTCCCTTCACCAATGCGGAACTGCAGGCCCTCGCCACCAATCTCAAAATGTTAGTACGTAGCGAGGCTGTGCAAATTGCCAGTTACCGTGGCGAATATGCGGCTTTCATCGTCACCTTGCCCAATCTTAATGAATGGATTGCTGGCATGAATGGCAAATTATTGCCCTTCAATTGGATAAAGCTTGTGGGCAAGCTCATCACCAAAAAGTCAAATTCATTCCGAGTACCTTTGATGGGCGTGCGCAAGAAATTCAAAGATGGCGTATTGGGTTCGGCGCTTTCAATCGGTCTCAGCAAAACCGTAGGCGAGTTCCATCGCTCACGGGGTGCTACATCAGCCGAAATGTCATGGATTTTAGAAGATAATATGGGGATGCGCCACATTATGGAAACCATTGGTGCTACGGCCTATAAAACTTACCGTGTCTATGAAAAGCAGCTTTGAGTTCCAGTGAATTTTACTCTTGCCCATTTATCAGATTTACATTTAGGCCCATTGCCGAGGGGTGCTACATTTCAACATTTTGCTTTAAAGCGCATCATTGGCGGCCTGTCATGGTCGCTGCAGCGTTATAGGTTGCACCGTCTTGAGACTGCAAACGCGTTGCGCAGTGATATATTGCAAGCCAATCCATCGCATATCGCCTTCACGGGTGATCTTGTGAATATAGCTGCCGAAGCAGAATTCACCCAAGGTCTCGCGTGGCTCAAAGCTTTCGGCAATGGAGAACTCATTTCTTTCACACCTGGCAATCATGATGCCTATGTGCTCAAGACGTGGGAAAAAAACCGTGGTCGGTTTGACGAATATATGACCAGCGATATGCGCACAGACGCTGCCTTTCCGTTCATCCGTCTGCGTCGCAATGTGGCTTTGATTGGCTTGAACAGCGCCTCGAAACAAAATCTCTTTCGGGCTGGTGGTGAAGTGGGAGCCGAACAAAGAAGTCGCCTCGCTCAAAGTCTTCGCGACCTAGGATCGCGTGGTTTTTATCGCGTGGTCATGATCCATCATCCTCCCGCTCTTGGTCTATCACACCCTTTACGCGCATTGTCGGATGCGAAAGAAGTTCAGGCTATATTCTCAGAAGAAGGTGCGGAGCTGGTTCTGCATGGCCACAACCACGTGCGCAGTCTAACATTGCTTGAAGGCAAAGGCGGCAAGATTCCTCTCATTGGCGTACCTTCAGCATCAATTGCCCATGCCAAACGTCATGACGTAGCCGCTTGGAATAAATATGAGATTTCAAGAAATAAAGGCCAATGGCAAACCCAGGTGTCAATTCGGCAATGGAACCCTGAAACAAAATCGATGAATGATGGAGACAATTTTGCTCTACCACCGCGCGCCTGAAACACGCTAAGATCGATTATGAATTTATTTTTTCCTTTGACAACTATTGCAGGTTTTCTGAGCCGCATGATCTTGTTGCGCTTCGCAACCATCTTGTTGGGCATCACCGCATTCGTGCTTACTTTGGAAGTGGTGGGCTACGTGAACGAGATTCTTGCACTAGACGCCAATCCTCTCTCCGCAATCGGGCGTTATGTCTTCTTACGCAGCCCAGCCATTCTATCAACCTTCCTACCGATGAGCCTTTTGCTGGCGCTGCTGCTCACCATTACCGAACTCACTTACCGCAATGAAATGTCCGCGATTTTTGCCTTGGGTGTTTCTCCTATTCGTTTGATCATCATGTTATTGCCAGTGGCACTCCTTGTTGGGGGGCTCCATTTTTTGATCAATGACCAAGCCATTCCCGCTGCCGCCCCGACGTTAAAATTATGGGGCATTGGTGATTACGCGGCAAAAAAAATAAACGTAAGTCAGTCGGATCCTATCTGGATCAGATCTGGTCCTGATATCATGCGTGCAAAACAAGTCAGCGCTGATTCAAAATCACTTGAAGATGTCATCGTGTTTCGCCGCGAGGACTCAGGCCTCTTGAAGGAGCAAATTTATGCACAAACCGCAGCACAAGATGGTGACCGCTGGCTCCTTAAAAATGTGATCATTTATTATAGCAATAATCTACCACCAGATCGCTTGGACTCGCTCGTTTACACCGGCAAAATGCGTCCAGCCAACGTGACAAAATCTGGCGATCCCGAAGAAATGACTTTGCAAGATTTGGGCTATTTCATCAGCAATGATGGCTTCGGCATTCGCCCCGTCTATGTTTATAAAACTTGGTGGCACAAACGCCTCACACCGTTCCTCGTGTCCATCATGATGGTCGCACTCTGTGTACCCCTCGCCACACGATTCCGCCGTGGCGGCGGCCTCGGTACACTCTTTGCGGTGGGTGTGGGGTTAGGCTTTCTTTATTTCATCAGCGACGGCATCGCCTCAACCATCGGCGAACTCGGCTTGGTCACACCATGGTTAGCCGCATGGACACCCGTGATTGTCTTCAGCGCTATCGCACTGGCCTTTGTGGCGAGAACTGAACGGGCCTAATCATTTGGTTTGGCCAGCAAGCGCCCTCGGCTTGACGAGACGACACGACTAATATACGAGTAAATTACTCGGAATTCGGAATTGCCCTCTTGTTAAAAAAATTGCAATCGCATTTGTGATGTTTTCTGTCATGCATTCAATGCCTTTGTTAGCCAATGGCCCCCGCGACCCGCAAGCAGCCCTGGCCCACGTTGCAACTGCCATCGCAGCCTTCGAATCTAGCAACGAATTTCAACCCTCCGCTTCAAAGTTCGACGATGTACTGCGAGGCACCGCGCAATTCACAGCTCAAGAAAACCCAAGTTTCGACCTCTTCAAAAGCAAAGAAAAAGCCAATTGCCTAGGGTGCCATGTAGGCAATATCGATTCAAAAAAACCTGAGGATTGGCTGTTCACGGATTTCATCTTTGATAATTTGGGTGTTCCATGCAATGCCAACATTCCAGCCAATCGCAATCCGAACAATTTCGATCAAGGCCTTTGCAAGCAAGATGGCATCGAAAAAGATGCTGTAAAATTCTATGTGACGCGCGACGCCAACCCCGAACTTTGATATCCAAAATTTGCGGACGGCATAGTGCAAACATTCAATGACTTGCCGGAAGATGCCAAGAAAAATGTAGATACCGCAGAAGTGCCATACGATCATAAACAGGGCAAAGCCCCACGATTGAACGACGCGGAAATTGAGGCCGTGGTTGCCTTTTTGAAAACGCTCACCGACAGAGATCTAAAATAAATTAGACCACCACATCCTTGAACACCGCAATAATTTTGTCAATCTCTTCGAAACTATGAGCGGCAGAAACCGAGCAGCGCAACAGGCACAGGCGGTTAGGCGTGCCCGGTGGAATGGCCATGTTCACATAGATACCAGCTGCAAAAAGCGCGTTCCATTTTGCAATAGTAGTGGCCTCGTCTGGCATCTTAACGGCAATCACCGGACTCACCACGTCGCTCCCCGTTTCCAATCCAAGTGCGCGAAAGCCTTCAAACAGCCGCGTTGAATTTGCCCATAATTTCGCACGGCGCTCCGGCTCAGCGGCGAGAATTTTCAACGCTTCAAGAGAAGTTGCAACGGATGCAGGCGAAGCTGACGCCGTGAACATATAGGGGCGCATGGCATAACGCAGGGTTTCAAACAGCGGGTGATTACTGGCCCCAAACCCGCCAATAGCCCCCACACTTTTCGAGAAGGTGCCGATTACAAAATCAACGTCTTCCTCGAGCCCCGTCTCATCACCAAGACCACGGCCATTGAGGCCGAGCACCCCAAAAGAATGCGCATCATCCACCAGCAATTGAAAATCATGCTTCTTCTTCAGTGCCACAAAATCAGCCAGCGGCGCACGGTCGCCAATCATCGAATAAATGCCTTCCAAGACCACCAACTTGCCGCCTTCAGTATTATCGTCACGCGCCATGCGCTTGTCCAAGTCTGCTGCATCATTGTGCCTGAAACGCACCAGCTTGGCCCCCGACAATGTGCATCCGTCATAAATCGATGAATGCGAATCCGCATCGAGATAAATCGTATCCTTTGGTCCCGCGAGCCCCGACAACATGCCAAGATTGGCTTGGTAGCCTGTGGTGAAAATAATGCAGTGTTTCAAACCTAAAAACGTCGCTAGTTCCGCTTCAAGCTCTTTGTGCAAAGCAAAACTGCCATTAGCAATGCGCGAGCCTGTGGTGCCGGTGCCAAACTCGTCTAAAGCTTTTTTGCCCGCGGCAATGCAGCGCTCATCAAAGGTAATCCCCATGTAATTATTGGTGCCCGCCAAAATAATTTCACGATTGCCAACGACGGCACGGGTGGGTGAGATCATCTGATCATTGGTCATCCCTAACGCATTGGAGCCCTGCTCCACCATGCGTTGAAAACGCTCAGCAACCGGTTTGTGTTTATCAAGCAGATCGACCATCATTCACGCCTTCTTCAGTTGTGATTGAACATAGGTCGCAAGCTCACCAATGGTTCGCGTGTCAGAAACCACATTCATGGGGATTTCAATATCGAAGTGATCTTCCACTTCCATGATGAAATCGAGCACACCAACGGAATCGATATTCAATTCTGCAGGAATATCCGTCTCGGCTTTCAGGTCCACATGTTCAGTATTGAAGGGTGCCAGCAACGTGCAAATGATGTTTATGATATCGGTCATGCTGGCCTTCTAATCGCTTGTTTCAGCGGCGGCAACCAACCTTCACGGCGATACCAATTTATAGTTTCAATTAAACCTTCTTGCAGTCCAACAGGCTTTGCACGAGGCCAGTTTGCACCGCGTGCCACCCAGTCATCATGATAAAGTTCCCGCACCTTGGCGCGTGTCACCATGCCTGGAAGGCCCGTAAAAAATGTGCCCACCTCGGCACCCAAAGCCACAAAAGAAACGAGGCCCTTGGGCAAATAGGTGACATGCTGCGGCAAACCTGCATGCTTAAAATTTATAGCGGCCAGTTCGGCCCAGTTGTGGCCGCTGGCCATGTCATCTATTTCAAACAAACCTGTGACCTTGCTCACAGCAGCATCCAGCACAACTGCCGCAAAATCCGCAACATGCACCAATGAAAATCGTGCCGAGGCCTTACCCGGCAACAATGCAACACGCTTTTGCAGTGCAGCCAGCAGCGGCAATGTCGCCTTGTCGCCTGGGCCATAGATGGCGGAAGGCCGCAAAACAACGACCTCCATTTTGGTCGCGACGTTTTGCAAATAATCCTCCGCCGCACGCTTGCTAGCGGCATAGGCCGAAATTGATGGCAAACGTGCCGTAATAGAAGAAACATAAACAAACCGCTTCACTGCAGCAGCTTGGGCCGCTTCAAACAGCCGCTTTGTGCCCGCAAAATTCACACGGAAAAATTCAGCGTCGGAAGTTGCGCTGATTGCGCCGGCAACATGCACGACCACATCCACATCAGAGACAAGAGCTTGAAGCGCAGTAAGATCGCCGAGACCACCGGTGATGATTTTTGCAGCAGGAAACTGTCCATCTTTCGGTCGACGCACCAGCACCTTCACATTATGGCCAGCAGCTAAAAGTTCCGCAAGAATTGGCCCGCCGGCAAAACCAGTCGCTCCCGTTAGCGCGATCCGCATCGGCCTCACATCCTCAAAATTAAAATTTAATGTGCGACGAAAACATCAATTTCGCCAGCCAGATATTTCTGACGTGCGCCATTGCGTGAAAGCTTGCCGGATGATGTAAACGGCAGGCTACGCGGGGCCACCAAAAGGATGGAACAATCAACCCCAGCACTTTGGTGTACGATCTTTGCTACATCACGGCGCAAGCTTTCTTGGCTGGCTAAATCACTTGTGCGGCACTCGACCAGAACCACAACTTCATCATCGCCGTCTTGACCTTCAACTGCAAAAGCAGCCACATCACCAGATTTCAGCGCCGGCAACTGCTCCGCCGACCATTCAATATCTTGCGGCCAAATATTGCGACCATTGTGCAAAATTAAATCCTTGGCACGTCCGGTGATAACAATTTCACCATTTAACACATATCCCATATCACCAGTGTCAAGAAACCCATCAGCGCCAATCGCTTCAGCTGTGGCTTCTTCATTATTGAAATAACAGCTCATCAAGCTGGGGCCAGACACATAAATGCGGCCAATATCGCGCTCACCCAACATGTGGCCTGCTTCATTGCGAACCTGCATCATATGGCCAGAAATGGGTTTTCCACAAATCACAAAGCTGCGCGCCACGGCATCATCGCCGTCCATCATCGGCACGGCTTTTTGCTGTCCACGAATAGCAGCACGCGAAACCCGGTCCACACGAATGGGTTGATCTGCACCTGCAAATGAAATCGCTAAAGTCGACTCCGCCATGCCATAACTGGGCAAAAATGCAGTAGGATTAAATTTGGAAACCACCAAAGTATCAGCAAACGCCTTCAAAACATCTGGCCGCACCATATCGCCACCAATGCCTGCAATGCGCCACGCTGAAAGATCAAGCGAAACCGCTTCACCGTTAATGCGACGCGAAGCGAGATCATAACCAAATGTGGGAGAGAACGAGATCGTCGAACGGTTTTCTGCCATCAACTTCAACCACAAAGCTGGCCGACGTGCAAAAGCCGTAGTGGGCAAATAATCAACAGTGACTTGCGCCAGCATCGGCGCCAAACAAAAGCCCACCAAACCCATGTCATGATAAAGCGGCAACCATGAAAACGCGCGGTCGTCACTACGCAGTTTCATGCCATCAAAATGCATCCCCTTGGCATTGGCCATGATCGCGCGCTGTGAAATCAACACACCCTTTGGCGCAGACGTAGAGCCCGACGAGTATTGAATATAAGCCACATCATCCGCGCTGAAACCAAACAGCTTGGTCATGCTTTCAGGCAAAGCGGCTACATCAACATGAGTCAAAACCAAAGATACGCCAGCCGCATCAGCACCAGCTTGCACCGAATCCAACATATCTGCAGGTGTTACTATGGCGTTGGCATGAGCCGCCTTCAACATGCCTGCAATGCGGGCCACGTAAGCGTCCTTGCCCCCAATATACATGCTATAGGGAACAGGGCATGGAACCAGTCCGGCATATTGGCAGGCAAAAAATGTGACCATAAAGTCAGCATCAGTTTCAGCCACGATGGCCACGCGATCAAGACGCTTCAAACCTGAGGACAACAATTTTCGGGCCGTAGAAAGCGCCTGACTGCGCAATTCAGCATAAGTCAGAACCACATCCAAGGCACCGCGACCCGAATAAAAATTAAAGCCCGTTACGCCCCGTGCCGCATAATCCAAACCTTCGGCCAAAGTGGCAAATCCACCCAATTGTTGCGGCACATCACGATTAGACCTTGGTGTCCGCGACAAGATTGAAGCATCTGTCGCAATTTCATTCACAGCCAAAGAGATTGTTTTCGTCAATTCCACACCAATTCCCAAGTGATCAAGCCTCTTGGTATCAAGCCGTACGGAGATACGGAAATCAATTGGTGTTTCAAATTATTACGATAAACCAAAGACTAAAAATGCAGCTTTCCCAATAGGATAGCTATTGCCAGAAGACCAAGAACGCCAAAGGCACATCCGGTGATCCAAACGTAAATGAGCGATGCCAATGAATAGCCGCCGCGCGAATCTCTATAGGGGCTAGAAATCCCAGCAACGACACGATCATGAATGACAATTCGGTGCGCCAAATAGCGCGTTACAAAACCCACTGTTTCGGACAAATCCATCGATTCAAACAGGGTTTCGCGTTGCCCATCATGATCTTGCACAAGTCTAAATGTGCGCGGATCGGGCTCCATCACCACTGATGAAACCAAATCAATCCAAAGTCGAGGGTTTGCACCGGGCTGCACATTCAAATCAAAAAGTTTGATGGCCTCTGGATGGCCCGCTAATTTTGGGAGCAATGAACTGCGCAAAGTTTCAAGCCGCAAAGACTTGGCATCACGCAAGCCCAGCACAGATTCCAGCTGCGCCGCCTCGGCCAGCCGCGCTTCTCGCAATGCAACCGTCAATCTGTCATGTTCAGACATCACTACAATTTACCAAACGCCATACTGTGCCAAAGCAACACAGCCCTAACGAACCACGCATAAATGAGACCAGAACGAAAAAATGGCGGAATCGCTTCCGCCATTTCAATGTTTGAAGTTAACTTACCACTTGACCGAATAACCGTCGATTTCGTTTTCTAGCATTTGTGGAATAACCACCGTGTGGCCGTTGTTAAATTGGTCAAAATCAGCCGAACCAGGTTTCAAATCCAGAATAGTTTCAAATGAACCGTCTTTGTGGATGTCATAAAAAGCACCTGCATTAAAATCTGTGCCATAAAAGCCATCACGACCGTCCCGCTCCAACCCATCAATTGCACCAATGCCCCGGCCATCGCCAAGGTTTTTCAGTTCTTTGGTCTTGAGATCAATGGTCAAAAGATTACCTTTAGTGGTCATCGAACCATCATCATGCATACCAGTTCCGAATCCGGCAACAAGCAGCTGATCACCGCGGATCACGCGCAAACCATTTGGATTTTGCAAGCCAGGCTTGTCATACCACAGGCTCATCTTACCCTCTTTAAGCTGCCAAATCGTAGCTTTAGCGATGTCGGATGCATAAACATTGCCTTCAGAATCAACTGCCGGATCATTCAGAAACTTGGCACCGACGGCATCATATTTCTGAACAATCTTTCCTGTCCGCGTGTCAATCTCGACTAGCTGATCAATGTCGGTCACATACATCTTGAACCCGTTCATCACGATGCCTTTAGGGCCGTTCAATCCCGTGATCCATTTTTGCTCCAGCATCTTGCCGTCTTTTGAGACTTTCGAAATATATCCATTGCCATCTTTGTCGAGCGGCCCGCCACCAATGCTGGTGACATAAAGAACGCCATGCGCCAAATCGAGATCAACACTCTCTGGATGTGCAAAACCACCCAACGACCATTTTTTCGTGGCAACCGTGTGGGCCTGCGCCATGGAGGCACCCATCAAAAGGCTTGCCGCCACGAAACCAATAATACCAAATTTCATAAAATTCTCCCTCAGTTGCCAGAATGGAACATCAGGCTAAAACGCAGCAATTTGAATGCCAACTTAAGATTGTATCCACTATTTCTGCGTTACACAGCACAACTTGCAGGCACACGTGCTGTGCCAAACCATAACTCAAAAGTATTTGGTCTCGCTTTTGCGGCGTTGCCTTCAGCCGCTGACAAATCTTTAACCGCAACATTAAGCCCCACATCATTAAACATGGTCGCGAGTTCTTTGCCGCGCGGAAGGTCAGAAGCCAGAAACACCCGCAACTCGTGAGCCTCGCCGCTCCACGTGGCACGGGCAAAACCCGGGATAACCATACCAGTTGAATCCGTGTCGCGCATTTTCCCAATTAACGTTCGAACACATAAACGCTGCGAGTCGTCTTGCGTATGGACAAACACACGCGATGGCAAACGCTCTAAAGCCTCGCGGAAAGTAACTTCGACTTTTGAATTCTGCGCTGAAGCTTTGAGCAGGGCTTGCTGCATGAGCGGTAGCAATTCTTTATCTGAGGATGAGTTGGCGAACGCCAATTGCGCTGCCACAAATTCCACCGGAACCTTGTCATTCTTCAGAAGATATTCAAACATGGCCACACCATATTTGCGCTTTTCTGGGTTCTGATCACTCACCAGATCAATCATGGTTTTAAGATCATTCAGATTTTGCTGCCAACGCGTATAATAAATACCAGTGCCCGCAACCGAAAGCGGGATCATTACCGTCGCCAAGAGTTGCACCATAGTTTCACGAAAAGTACCGGGCATATATGAGAATCTCCAATTGAGGCGGCAATCTAATACCGCTCATGCCTTTAAAAAAGGCCGCAAAATAAGGCGAATCAGCGCAATGTCGGAAAGATTTTCGACACCCATTTTCATTGTAAGCATGCGCTTTGAAGAACTTGAAGTGCCAAACATTCTGTCCCAAACCGAAAGGACTGTTGAATAATTTGAATCTGTGTCGCTTCGCAAGGCGTGGTGATGCACAAAATGGATCGAGGGTGTGACAATAACAAGTGACAATGGCTGCTCCAACCATTCAGGCAAACGTATATTCGAATGATGAAACAGAGCAGCCACGGTAACAATAGTTTCAAAAATTACCACTGTCTTAAATGGCAGGCCCAAAATCATCATGACCGTTGCCCTCACCAATGCCGATAGAGCAACTTCCCCAAAATGAAATCTCAAAGCGGTAGTCACATCCAAGGTCTCGTCCAAATGATGAACCTCATGGAAGCGCCATAAGAATGGAATGCGGTGATTGAGCCTATGCCACATGTAAATCCAAAAATCGAGCAGCACCAAATCAACAACAACATAATGCGGATACCATTGCCATTGGGCTCGCGACGCAAACAAAGTAATTGGCACCACAATCAGTGGCCCTGCAGCAGCATTCAATAGGCTTAATCCAAAATTCCGGCACAGCCTCTTAAAATTTTCACGCAAATTCACGGCAGGAAAAATGCGTTCGAGAATCATTAACAAAACCAACGCACCGATAATAATTCCAGCTTTACTCATCGGCGATCAACATGAAATGGCAGCAACAAAGGATCACGCTCATCACGCAAGATTTCTCCTGCTCCAAACACCCCCACCGCAGGCGCAAGCGTGATTCCTGAATGCATCACTGCAACATAAAGACCGTCCACTTTCGATGGACGTCCTATTAGCGGCAAACCATCTTTCGGTGTCGGCCGATAGCCCAAGGTGTGAAACTCCATTTTTAGATGTTCGGCGCCGTGAAGAAGCGTTTTAACTTTCTGAAACAATACACCCGCCGTCGCAGCAGGATCATCACCGGGTTGAGTGCCACCAAAGTCACTGCCCGCCACCAAGCGGCCGTCTCGCGTTTGGCGCACGTGAAGTTCGGGGGCCATAACCAAACCATTGAGTAATCGAGGCCCAGGCTCTGAATGCACCAGAAGACCAGGAGGGACTTGTAAATCCAGCACCACATCTAACTGCGCAAGGAGAGACGGTGCTTGCGCGCCCGCAGCAACCACCACTTCATCAGCTTCATATACATGCTCCGCGACGTGCACACCTGTAACTTTGCGATCAGTGGTACAAAAACCTGCAACCCGTGCGTTCGTCATTATCTTTGCACCGTAAGTTTCTGCGGCGTTCAAAAACCCCCGAGTTGCCGTGACGGGCTCAATGCTCCCTTCCCCGGCCGCATAAAGTGCAAGTTCGGGCGCTAAGTGCAAAGCCGGTTCAAATTTTAGGGCGGCAGCACCATTAATGACCTGAACATCATAACCCAAAGATTTTTGTATTGCTGCGATTTTGACCAGCTCGTTCTGTGGCAAATCCCACAATAACCCTCCGCACCAATTCACTGCTAAATTGGGATGAACGTCTCTTAAGCCACGCCATTCCTGCATCGAACGCATACGCAATTTTGCATAGGGCTCGGGGTTGCCCCAACTGGCATTAATCCATGCCCACGAGTTTGGTGTGGCTACGCCACCCACCGCGCTCTGCGAATCCACAATCAATACATCAGCACCAGCCCTCGCCAAATAATAAGCAACTGATGCCCCGATAATGCCAGCGCCTATTACAACAATTTTTTTCATGCCTGCACTCTACCAAACTTTGGCTTGAGCAGCGAGAAAACATGAATTATGAAGTGAGGGGGGCCGACAAAAACGTGGATGAACATTGGCGGCGGCTGACAAACCATGCCCGACCAAGTGGGTGCCATGACTCAAGGCATGATCGAACAAGGCATGGCCAAAGGTGTCAAAGCGATGAATAATCCGCAGTGCCTCGGAGCACAAACTTATGCGGGTGGCAGATACGGCATTTAGTTTTGACAGCGCGGGCCAGACAACGGGCGGAAAATCTTTAGGCCATGTGACCATGTATGAGGGCGCCAATGGGTTGCGTGTGATCCGTCAATCACGATAATTCTCAACGCATTAAGTCAGGGGGTTGTGGTGGTGGCGAGAGAGGGAGTTGAACCCCCGACCCCAGGATTATGATTCCCGTGCTCTAACCAACTGAGCTACCTCGCCACTTGAAGCGGATATAGGGAAAACTAACCCCAAAAGTCAAGCGGCAGACTGATCTCTATCTTGTTCATCGCCTTTGTCGCCCAACACAAATGTCCGCCACAACGAAATCCAAACAAAATACAATGAGGTGAGCGCAAAAATTCCAAGCTGAATCTTGTATAACCAATCATCATAACCGGGATTGCGACCATTGATCACCAAACTAAGGGTCATAGCAGCCCATACCACCGTCATTGGAATTGTAATGTTGCGATAATGCGTCACCCGCAAAGGATGAACAAATTTTATCGGCACAAAGGTAAGAATACTGAGAACAACAACAGTGATAAGATTAATCAGCCACCCAGTATTGAACAGATAAAAATATAAAACCACCACATTCCAAATGGCCGGAAAACCTACAAAATAATAATCATTAGATTTCATGCCCACATTGGCAAATGTGTAACACGACACAGCCATAATCAGCGCACCCGCAATGAGACTCCATGTGGAAGCGGCCATGAGAAATGGCACAGGCACCATGTTGAACCAATAAATCATCAGGGCAGGCACCGCGACATAGGTGAAAAAGTCGATCACCAAATCCAGCGAGGCCCCATCAAAATTTGGTGTGTATTCCTGCACGCGTGCTTTGCGCGCCAATGAACCGTCAATGCCATCGACAAAAAGAGCCAGTCCAAGCCACATAAAGGCAGCAATAGCGTCATTTTTCAAAACCGCGACCAATGCCAAAAAACCTAGCACAATGCCGCTTGTTGTGAAGGCATGAACCGACCATGCAATACCTTTCTTGATATCACGGTCCAATTTCAGTTTGACATTTAACTTTGACACCGGCCAACTTCTCCCCTTGGCAAGACTGGCCATCTTATAACCACCCTAGCGCAATCAAGCAATCACGCCTCTACACCTTTACATATCGCCATATGACAGCGGGTGGAACATTGCGCAGCACCCACGTGGCCCGGCTTCCAATGAGCCCGCCTGCAGCGGCTTCAGATTTAGCTAGCGGCGGCATCGTTGCATAGGTGAACTGCACGGCCACCCCATTCGTTTCTAACGAAGCAGCTATTGCCGAAGTGATAGATGCTGCCATCGCGCAGCTTAAACTGCGCATCGGAATTCCAGAAACAATGCGCTTCACTTTTCCAATACCCAATTTTTCTAATAGGCGTGGCAGCAATTTGGCGTCACCTTCAATCACTTTAACATTAGGAAATTCTCGGCGCAAAAATTTTACAAAATCAGAATTGAACTCAACCAAAATAATTTTATTGGAAGGCACACCTTGCGCCAATAACTCACGTGTAAAGACTCCTGTACCCGGACCAATCTCGACGACATAGTCATCGGGTTGCCAGCTCAAGTTTGTCACCATCAGCTGTGCCAATCTCTTGCTGCTTGGCACTATGGCACCAATGTTCAGAGGCTTAGTGAGAAACTGTCGCAAGAACAGTAATTTTGAAGATGTGGCCTGCATTAAAATCCTGACGCAGCAATAAAGCCACCGCCCAACACCCGTGCACCTGTTCCCGCTTCATCATAAAATACCGAAGCTTGCCCCGGTGACACACCATATTCGCCGTTAGGCACAGTCACCACAATCTTTTCACCTATTCTATAAAGTGAAGCTTCGACAGCAGGTCGCGTCGAACGAATTTTTACAAAAACATTTTGTGGTTTTTCTGAAAGCGGCTCAGCTCCCAACCAATTGACTGATTTCAGTGCAATATCTTTTTGCATCAAGGATTCCTTTGGTCCAACAATCACGCGCTTGTGTGCAGCATCAAGCTTCACAACATAAAGCGCGTCACCACCGCCAATACCAAGGCCTTTGCGCTGCCCTATTGTGTAATGAATAATGCCCTCATGCCGCCCCAGCACCCGCCCATCAAGATGTACAATATCGCCAGGTTCTGCAGCGTCAGGGCGAATTTTTAAAATCACCGTCGTGTATTTGCCTTCCGGCACGAAACAAATGTCTTGGCTGTCGGGCTTGTCGGCCACCATTAAACCAAGCTCCTGTGCCATGGCTCTGGTTTCGGACTTTGGTAACAGACCCAATGGAAAGCGAATATAATCGACTTGCTCTTGTGTTGTTGCAAACAAGAAATAGCTTTGGTCGCGTGCCATGTCAGCCGGTGTAAACAGATCACGGTGCCCAGAACCATCGGGCCGCTGGCGGCTTTCAATATAGTGCCCAGTGGCCAAGGCAGACGCATCCAATTCACGTGATCGCATCAGCAGATCAGCAAATTTCACGGTCTGATTACATGTGACACAGGGGATCGGTGTTGCCCCCTGCAAATAGCTTTCAACAAATTGGTCAATCACCGCTTCTTTAAAACGGGACTCAAAATCGAGCACATAATGTGGAATATCAAGTGCCGCAGCCACCCGCCGCGCATCGTGAATATCTTGCCCCGCACAACAGGCCCCTTTGCGTCTGATAGCCTCGCCATGATCATAAAGCTGAAGGGTTATGCCCACCACGTCATAGCCCGCAATCTTCAGCAATCCGGCAACCAC
>JANMWK010000123.1:0-32010 GCA_031393975.1 Hyphomicrobiales bacterium | reverse complement strand
CTATTGTGCCGCCAATCTGCCTTTGCGTTCCAAGAACTTCACAATTTCACTCGCAGCTTCTTCAGGACTCAAGCTTGCCGTATCAATGCGCAGCTCTGGATTTTCCGGGGCTTCGTAGGGCGAAGAAATGCCGGTGAAGTTTTTTAATTCCCCTTTGCGGGCTTTGGCATAGAGGCCTTTCACATCGCGTTTCTCCGCTTCGTCCAAACTGGTGTCGATATGGATTTCGACGAACTCATCTTTGCCAACGGACTCACGCGCCAACAAGCGTTCAGCACGGAAGGGCGATATGAAAGAGACCAGCGTGATGAGACCAGCATCCATCATCAGTTTTGAAACCTCTGCCACGCGGCGAATATTTTCAACGCGGTCAGCATCGGTGAAGCCCAAATCACGGTTGAGGCCATGGCGCACATTGTCACCATCTAACAAATACGTAAGTTGACCTTTGGAGTGCAGCTTTTTTTCAACCAGATTGGCGATGGTGGATTTGCCTGCACCTGAGAGGCCCGTGAACCACAGTACGGTTGGCTTTTGACGCAGCAAGACAGCGCGCGAATTTTTGCTCACATCCATCGCCTGCCAATGAATGTTGGCAGCGCGGCGCAAGGCAAAGTGAATGAGACCCATGCCCACGGTTGTATTGGTGAAGCGATCGACAACGATGAAGGAGCCCAGCGTTTTATTCTCTGTGTACGGAGCAAAAGCCAAGGGGCCATCAAGTTCAAGATTGCATACGCCAATTTCATTGAGCGTCAAGGTTTCTGCCGCGGCATGTTCCATGGTGTTGACGTTGATCTTATATTTCAACTTATCAAGTGTGCCGGGCAGGGTTTTGGTACCGGATTTGATGATATAAGGTCGGCCGGGCAGCATGGCCTCATCGCCCATCCACAGCACTTCAACTTCGAACTGGCTGGAGACTTCAAGCGGTGATTTTGCCGCACAAATTACATCGCCACGGCTGGCGTCAATTTCATCGGCGAACGAAATGGTGACGGCTTGATCGGCAACAGCTTCAGAAAGATCGCCATCATAGGTGACGATGCGGGTGACTTTCGAGATTTTGCCTGACGGCAAAACCCGAATATCATCACCTGGCCTCAGCGTGCCGCTGGCAATGGTGCCGGCGAATCCCCGAAAGTTTTGATCCGGGCGATTGACCCATTGCACGGGCATCCGAAATGGCTTGGCGGATTGGTCATCGCCCACAGGCACAGTTTCAAGATGGCCCATCAGTGTGGCGCCCTGATACCAACCCATATTCACGGAGCGATCGATAATATTGTCACCCACTAAAGCCGAGGCCGGAATGCAGGTGATATCTTTTGCGCCGATGCTGGCGGCAAAGGCGCGGTAATCGGCTTCAATCGCTTCAAAAGTCTCGCGCTTGTAGCCAACCAGGTCCATTTTATTAATGCAGACCACCAGATTTTTAATACCCAGCAAAGTGGCAATAAATGTGTGGCGGCGGGTTTGGGTGAGAACGCCTTTGCGGGCGTCGATCAGAATAATCGCAAGCTCGGCGGTGGATGCGCCTGTCGCCATGTTGCGGGTATATTGTTCATGGCCCGGCGTATCAGCCACAATGAATTTCCGTTTGGATGTGGCAAAGGCGCGGTAGGCCACGTCTATGGTAATGCCTTGTTCGCGTTCGGCGGCGAGTCCATCGACCAGCAAAGCGAAATCAAGATTGCCGCCTTGGGTGCCGAGTTTTTTGGAATCGGCTTCAAGTGCTGAAAGCTGATCCTCGAACAGCATTTTGGATTCGTAGAGCAGGCGGCCAATGAGCGTGGATTTGCCATCATCCACGGAGCCGCAGGTGATGAACCGCAGCAGGTCTTTGTTTTCTTGCGCGGCGAGATAAGCATCAACATCGCCGCCTTGAAATTCCACGAAACGGCTCATCAGAAATATCCCTCTTGCTTTTTCTTTTCCATGGAGGCTGATTGATCTTTATCGATCACGCGGCCTTGGCGTTCGGAGCTTGTGGCCACCAGCATTTCTTCGATGATGTCGAGCAAAGTGGTGGCGTTGGATTCAATGGCTCCGGTCAATGGATAGCAACCCAGTGTGCGGAAGCGGATTTTTTTCATCTGCGGCACTTCACCTGGCAAAAGACGCATGCGGTTATCATCGACCATGATCAGTTGACCATCACGCTCCACCACCGGGCGTTCGTCTGCAAAATAGAGCGGCACGATGGCGATATTTTCGCGGTGGATATATTGCCAAATATCAAGTTCGGTCCAATTGGACAGTGGGAACACGCGGATCGACTCGCCCTTGTTCTTGCGGGCATTATAAAGGTTCCACAATTCTGGGCGTTGGTTCTTGGGGTCCCAGCGATGCTTGGTGTCGCGGAATGAAAAAATGCGTTCCTTGGCGCGGGACTTTTCTTCATCGCGGCGGGCGCCACCAAAGGCGGCATCAAAGCCATATTTATCGAGCGCCTGTTTTAGGCCTTCAGTCTTCATGATCTGGGTGTGAAGTGCTGATCCATGGTCAAAGGGGTTAATGTCCTTGGCGATGCCTTCGGGATTGATATGCACGATCAGATCAAGACCGAGACGTTTTGCAGTTTCATCGCGCATCGAAATCATGTCGCGAAATTTCCAGCGCGTGTCGACATGCATTAAAGGGAAGGGTGGCTTGGCGGGATAAAAAGCCTTCATGGCGAGATGGAGCATGACGGCGGAGTCCTTGCCCACCGAATAAAGCATCACCGGTTTTTCACATTCAGCAGCTACTTCGCGGATGATGTGGATTGACTCGGCTTCTAACTTTTCCAAATGAGTGAGGCGGTGAGCGGCGATCATGGGTTTAGCGACCTCGGTGATAAAGTTTGAACGAATAAAGCTGCGGAGTTTTTCAATGGTACGGGTGGAAGGCGAACGGCCTTTGCGAAGGTCAAACACGAAAGACGGGTCGCTCAGGGCTTGTTTGCCTAGGGCTGTAGCATCCGTGCCGGAACGCGCTAAAAAAGCTTCAATTTCAGCTAGAACTGTTTGTGCTATGGGGTCCATTATAGGATGTTACCTATTTAAATAGGATATTACAATCAATTTTGAGTGACAATAGGATTTAACCTATAAAAACTGACTGTTGAGCCCTTGCCATATTCATCCTATGTCTTTGATCTAGGGAGGAATTCAATTGGACAAGAGCACTCACCAAAAGCCAAAGACCATGCCTTATCAAGAGCCGCATAGCGGAGGCCGCCCTCCCAGTAAACTTTTGGAGGAAACTATTGGGCGTGAAGTGAAGAACTTTCGCGAAAAAGTGGGCCTCACTATTGCTGAGTTAGCCAAGGCCGCCTCAATGTCAGCGGGGATGCTGTCCAAAATTGAAAACGGGGCAACGTCGCCTTCGCTTTCGTCATTACAGGCGCTAAGCACAGCATTGCAGGTTCCGGTGACCGCGCTGTTTCGCGGTTTTGAAGAAATCCGCGATGCGACATTTGTAAAGGCGGGTCAAGGTCTCACTATTGAGCGCCAAGGCACGCGGGCGGGCCACCAATATCAATTGCTGGGCCACAGTGCACACCATGGACCAATCATGGTGGAGCCCTATATGATAACTATCAGCCACGAGTCAGATGTGTTCCCCACGTTCCAACATGCGGGCCTAGAGTTCCTCTATATGCTCGAAGGCAATGTGGTTTACCGGCATGGCGACAAAACTTACGACATGCATCCCGGGGACGCACTGTTCTTTGATGCCGATGCTCCGCATGGACCCGATGATTTGAAAAAACTTCCGGCGCGCTATTTGAGCATTATTAGTTACCGTCGGGATGAATAATTGACAAAGTGGCCACCAGTGGCTACAATTTTTATATGTATATTTCGATCAAAGAGTTCAAAAATCAGCTCTCCGATCTCGTCCACCGGGCGGAAGGCGGGGAAACGATTATTGTTACCCGCCATGGGAAGGCTGTTGCGGAAATTGGGCCACCCAAACAAAAGAAACGGGGTATCGATTTTGAGGCGGGGCGCGCATTTCTAAAAGAGCTGGGTGTAGAAAAGGCTTTTTCATTTATCTCTCCGGACTTTGACGATCCTCTGCCGGAAGATTTTCTGAATACGCCTGAAAAATGAATCAACGCTATTTGCTCGATACTCAGATTATCTATGCGGTTCTGCAGGGAAGCACAAATGATCTGCCATCAAAAATTGTTACCCTCTTAGGCGACGAACAAAATGTAATTTTTGTCAGCGTGACATCGCTTTGGGAAATTGCAATTAAGCGGCGCATTGGAAAGTTGGGCTTGAATTTTGACATATCAATGCTGCCTGCAATAATTAGGTCATTTGGCTTTGCGATTATGGGAATAACTGAACTGCATGTTTTAGCGCCAGTTGATCCTGAAATTGAACATCGTGACCCCTTTGATCGGTTGCTGTTGAGCATCTGCTGTGCCGAGAACGTAGAGCTCGTAACTGTCGATAGAATTTTAATTACGCATCAGCGTGCTTGGAAATAGTAATTGAAAAATATCCTTCTTACTCTGTTAGCCGTCGGCCTTTCCACATCTGCTTTCGCTCAAGTGAAAATGGATGGCGAGTTTGCGGCCAC
This sequence comes from Hyphomicrobiales bacterium, assembly GCA_031393975.1. Lineage (GTDB taxonomy): Bacteria > Pseudomonadota > Alphaproteobacteria > Rhizobiales > Aestuariivirgaceae > Aestuariivirga. The sequence goes on along the minus strand of JANMWK010000123.1, from coordinate 27,432 downwards.
TCAGGCTTGCCCGGCTGTGCAGTCGATTAAAAAAGGCACGAACCCCGGGGGTTTTTCAGTTGAGGCTGGAAAGTCTTATCATGTGATCGGCAAGAATAAGGAGCAGGCTTCTCACTATTGGGTGGAAGTGCCAGGTGCTAATCCGGCGCAGCGATGGGTAGCGGTTGACTGTGGAACCGTTGATGGCGTGGCGACCAGTACTGTTGCGGCGGGAGGTGGTGCGCCCGTAGATACTTCGAAAGGTACTGTAAAGCCCAAGCCTAAATCCAAGGGGTCAAAAGATGGTGTGCCTTATTATGCTTTTGCCATCAGTTGGGAGCCTGCATTTTGTGACGCGATGAAAGGCAAGGCCGAATGCCAAACTGAAACTGCGGCCAGCTATGCGGCTTCGCATTTTTCGCTGCATGGATTATGGCCACAACCGCGGCGTAACGTGTTCTGCGGTGTGGACCGCGCTACAGCAGCCCTTGATGATCAGCATCAATGGGATGCTCTTCCGGCCCCCCAATTGAGCGCAGCGACCAAAGCCGCATTGGATAAGGTGATGCCCGGCACACAATCGGTTCTTGAACGCCATGAGTGGGTGAAGCATGGAACCTGTTATCCCGGTGGTAATGCCGACCAATATTTTAGCGATGAGGTTCGTTTGATCAATGATGTGAATAGCTCGGTTGTACAGAAATTCATGGCCGATAATATTGGTAAGACTATTCAAGTCGCTGATCTTCGCGCCAAGTTTGATGAAGCTTATGGAGTTGGTGCTGGCAACCGCGTGCATGTGTCATGCAGCAAAGACGGAATGATCAGTGAACTGACGATTGGATTGAAGGGCAATATTTCTGCCGGCACAAAACTTAGCGGTTTGATTGCCGCCTCTGACCCAACTGATGTTGGTTGTGCTTCCGGTTTAGTGAATGCTGTTCGCTAATTTGACGATGCGCTTTGCGGCTTCGGCGATTTGACCCTCGTCCACGGTCAAGGACACACGCAAGTGGCCAGCACCGCAACGACCAAAACTTTCACCAGGCATGGCGACGACATTATACTCTTGCATTAAGCGTCGTGCGAAAACTTCGCCGGATAGTCCGGTCTTGCGCAGATCGACCATCACAAACATACCACCTTCGGGCATTCTGGCGGTGATGGTTTTTCCGGCCTTGAGGCCTTCAATGAGAACTTTGGCGCGCGACTGATAGTGGGCACTCATGTCATCGAGTTCAGGGAAATGCGTGTCGAGAGCAAAGGCTGTTGCGTCTTCCAAAAAGGCTTGCGACCCGAAGAGCATAGTTTCGGTGATTGACAAGGCGGCAGCACAGAATTCTCTCGATGATGCAATCCAACCACACCGAAAACCCGGAATAGCGTGGGACTTTGAAATAGATGACGTGACGATGGTGCGGGCTTCCAAATCTTTGTCAAAGAAGGGCGATGTGAATATATTGTTGCCATAAACGAGGCTGGCATAGACTTCATCCGATATGATCCACAAATCATGTTTTTTGCACAGCTCACCGATGGCGGCAATTTCGTCTCGTGTGAACACGGCACCGGTTGGGTTGCTGGGTGAATTCAACAGCAGCGCTTTGGTGCGCGTCGTGATGGCGGCTTCAAGCGCTGCAAGGTTGGGATGAAAGCCACTGTCAGGATCAAGCGGCACAGGAACCGGAACACCTCCGGGTGCTGCGATTACACCCTCATATGTTGCGTAATAGGGGTCGAACAACAGCACCTCATCGCCTTCATTCAAGATTGCTGTGAAGGCGATAAAAAGTGCCGTCTGGGTTCCGGGTAGAAAGAGAAATTGGTCGGCAGTGATGCGGCGACCCGTTTGCTTGGTATAATATCGCGACAGCGCTTCAAGCACAACCGGCTCGCCTTGGCCCGCCGCATAGTGCAGACGGCCCGGGCGCATTTGCTTTCTGGCAACTTCGAGAATGGCTTCCGGCGGGGGAGAATCTGCCTCACCGATAGAAAGAAAAATCATTTGTTCGCCAGCGGCGGCGCGGGATTTACCTTCGATGTGAACGGCCCATTTTTCAGAACCAAGACCAGACAGACGATCAGCAATTTTTGCGAGTTTCATTCGGGCACATTATCTTTCGCCATGCGCGTTAAGGTAACGTAGTCGGATTTTCCGGAACCGAGCATCGGCAGAGCATCTAGCTGAAATATGGTCTTCGGGATCATCAAATCTGCGACACCTTGGCTGCGCAGACCGTCAGCAATTGTTTTGCGATCAGGTTTTTCCAGAGTGGTGAACATCACCAATTGTTCGCCTTTCTTTTTATCGGGAATACCAACTACCGCATGGCTCAAATCTGGCCAAAGCGTTTGCAACTTCGCTTCAATCGCCGTGAGCGAAACCATCTCTCCAGCGATTTTTGAGAAGCGTTTAACCCGGCCCAGAATGGTGACAAAACGATATTCATCCACACTCACAATATCACCGGTATCATACCAGCCTTCCGGTGGGGCTTCGATCACGCCCGGATTATCGGCGCGGAGATAACCCAGCATCACATTCGGGCCCTTTACATAAAGCCTGCCGCCGTTTTCAATGCCAGGTACTGGTTCTAATCGATAATGAATAGCGTCCAGCAAACGGCCCACCGAGCCCGAACGATAGTGCATCGGCGTGTTGACGGACAGCACGGGCGAGCACTCGGTAGCGCCATAACCTTCAAGAATACGTAAACCAAATTTCTCCATCCACATGTCGCGAGTTTCGGGCTTTACGCGTTCAGCCCCTGCTACCACGAGACGCATACTGAAAAAATCATAGGGGTTGGCGGCTTTGGCATAGCCGGTGAGGAACGTATCCGTGCCAAACAGAGCAGTCGCGTTGGTGTCGTAGCAGAGTTCAGGAATGATTTTATAGTGCAAAGGCGAAGGGTAGAGGAAGAAATTGACGCCACCCAGCAGTGGCAAAAGCAAACCACCGGTCATGCCAAAAGAATGAAACACTGGCATGGCGTTGAAGATTTTATCTTGCGGTGTGAAAGCAATGCGGGCCGCCACTTGCAACCAATTGGCATTGAGATTGCGGTGCGACAAAACCACGCCCTTGGGCATTCCTTCTGAGCCCGAAGTGAAAAGCGTTATGGCGCAGGCGTTGACATCGGTTTCGGCACCTGCCGATTTCAATGCCCAATCTGGCAAGCGGTTGGCGATCACCCCAAATAGTTTGTCTGCTAGCGTCAATGAATCGCGGACATCTTCGAGGTAAATAATTTTGCAATTTTGCGAGAGCAGCTTCACATCGTCTTGCATCTCAGCAGCTTCGATAAATTTACGAGAGGTGATAATGCTGCGCACCTCGGCTGCAACGCAGGCCGCGGCCATGTTCACTGCGCCGGTCGAAAAATTTAACATGGCAGGCGAGCGTCCGGTGGCGAGCAGGCCGAAGATGGCATAGATGTTACTCGTTGCGTTGGGCATGAGCACGCCCACATTTTTCTGGTTGGCAGTAAGGCTCGCGAGTTTCCTGCCCAAAACAAAACTACGGGTGATGATCTGACCATAAGTGGTGGGTTGGCGCTGAATATCTTCGATAATTTTACGGTCACCGCCATGCACCGAACGCGCATCGAGTAAAGCTTGCCACAAAGTGCGGTCAATCTTCGAGGTGCGGAACATCATGTCAGCCATCACATCATAGAGCTGTTCGGCTTGGTGATGGCGCAACGCCCCGCCTTTCATCCCGGGTGCATCATCAAATTTCACAGGCGGCAAAAACGTGATGGTGATCTTGGGAAACCATTGCAGGCGCAGCTTGCCGCGCATCATGGAGAAAGGCGAAAATTGTGCGCCGTCTATGCGCACCGGTAAAACACGCGCGCCCGCCATTTGAGCAATGGCTGCAGGGCCTTCATAAATTTTCATGAGGCCGCCAGTCACGGTGATGCGGCCTTCAGGAAAGATCACCACCTTTTGATTGTGCTTTAAGCGCTCCACCAATGTGCGCAGCGCCAAGGGATTCAGAGGATCAATCGGACACATATCATAAAGCGCGAAGGCGGGCTTCACCCACCAGGCTTTGGCCATGGTGGTGTTAATGGCAAAGGCGGCGCGTTGTGGCAGAAAGACAGAGAGCAGCGGCCCATCAAGATAAGACGTGTGATTGGGCACAATCAAAGCCTTGCGACCGGCGGCGTGATAATTCTCCATGCCCCTCACCTCCACCTTATAAAACAGGAGGAAAAGCCAGCGGATGGCCGACGCAAAAACTGTTTGTGGGAGCTTTATAATCAAATAAAGGGCGACGAAAGCATTGCTCAGGCCCAGCAAAAGATAGATGCCGCGCACTGGCATTCCAATTTTAAGCAGCAGGCCTGAAAGCACTGTGGCGGCAATCATGAATATGGCGTTGGCGATATTGGTGGCGCCAATCATGCGGGCGCGGCGATAATAGGGTGTGCGGGCTTGGGCCATGGCAAAGAGCGGCACGACGAACAGGCCTGAACAGAAGGCGACGGCCCCCAGATCAAACAAGGCCCTGAGGCCTGCAAAGCTGGTGAGCAATTCTGTGGGCGTTGTGGGAATATTGTTTTGTGAAAGTTCACCCACTTTACCACTGGCAAAATAAAGATCGAGAATAAACAGGCTCATCAAAACTGCGGCCATGGGCACGAATTTTATAGTTACTTTGCCATCCAGCAGCCGGTTGCAATAGACGGAACCCAAGCCTGTGGCCACACTGAATACGGCCATGATTAAAGTGGCTGATTGTTCAGTGGCGTGCAGATCATTTTTGGTGAAGGGCAAAATTTGCGTGAGGAAGACTACGCCTAAAAACCAGAACCAGGAAATGCCAAGAATGGCCAAAAACACATCGCGCTTTTCAGCGGCCTGCTTCATCACAATCCAGGTTTCAGAAAACAGGTTATATTTTATCTTGAGATCAGGTTGCGCTGAAGGAGCTGTGGGCATGAACCACGCGGCGATATAAGCAATGATCGAAAGCCCCACCATGGCGGCAGACACAAAGTGAATGCCAGCGGGATGAAGGATGAGCGCGCTACCGGAGATGGTGCCAAGCAACACTGAGATAAACGTGCCCATTTCAATCATGCCGTTGCCGCCGAGCAGTTCATCCTTGTGCAAATATTGCGGCAGGACGGAATATTTAATTGGACCAAAGAAGGAGGATTGCACCCCTGCTAGAAACACACAAAACAGCTGTAGGGTGACGTTGTTTGAGAACAGCGAATAGCTGGCGAGGGACACAATACCGATTTCAGCGAGTTTGATGCGGCGCGCAATGATGGCCTTGTCATATTTGTCGGCCAGTTGTCCGGCAAAAGCTGAGAATAGAAAAAACGGAATAATGAGCAAGCCTGCGGACAGTGTATTGGTGAATTCGGGGTTGGGCACCAATGCGCGGCTGAGACCATAAATGAACAGCATTGACAAGGCGCTGCGAAAAACGTTGTCGTTGAAGGCGCCAATGGCTTGAGCCACGAAGAGCGGCAGGAAGCGCTTGGTTTTTAATAGTGCAAATTGGCTATGGCCGCTCATGTCTTGGTTCCTTGGTGCCTTTATCGGCGCGACTCACAGATTTAAGATGGTTTTTATTATGGCAGAGGTTTGGGGATGCTCTGAACTGATATTTTTTGCACCCGCTTTATGAAGCTGTTCAAGCCGTTCTTTTTTGGTGCTAAAGGCAATGAAGTTTACACCATGCCGCAGACCCGCTTCCACATCATTGAGATTATCACCGATGTAAACGATGCGTGATTTTGGTAGATTTATGCTGGCCAAAGCCCGGCCCAGAATTTCATGTTTGTGGCCGCCGCCATCGGCGCCGAACGCATAATCTGAAACATGGTGCCAGAGGTTTGATTTGGATAGGCGCAATTTTGCAGCTTCACGAAAATTTGCCGTGGCAATTCCTAACGTGGCACAGCTTGCAAATTCAGTGAGGAGTTCAGTTGCGCCCGAAATTGTGGGCGATGCGATTTCATCGCTGGTCAATTGCACACGCAGGAAATTGAGATATTCGGATTTAATAGTTTGCTTTTCAGTTTGAGCAAAGTTGTGGCGCTGTGCCAACTCGGCGACAATATCTTCGTCATTACGAATGGCATAAGAATTCCAATCGCGTGAAAGTTTTGTTGTGTCACAGCGGCTGGCAAAGGGCTGAAAAAATAATTCTTCTTCAGCGCGGGTCAGTTCCAGCAACACGCCATCAACATCAAAGATAATGGCGCAATCAGCCATGCACCATCCGTGGGGTCATTTCGATCACTGTAGGACCGTCGGCTTGGAGGGGCCGCTTTAATGGCCAAACCCAAAGCTTTAAGATTTTCAGGTTTTTCGGCGTGGCAACCATAGGCGCGGGCCAGCATTTGGAAATCGGGATTTTGTAACGTCACCGCATTGGGTTGAATGCCTTTCATCGCCATATCGTCGCGGATTTGACCCAAGGCTTCATTGTTCCAAAGCAGAATGACGAGCGGCAATTTGTGTTCAACGGCGGTGCCGAGTTCGTTGATGGTATATTGAAAGCCGTAATCGCCGAGCAAAGCGGCCACCGGTTTTTCACCCACTGCAAATTTGGCCCCAATAGCAGCGGGCAAGGCGAATCCCAAGGTGCCAAAGCCCACCGGATGAAGCCATGTGCGCGGGTGATAGACGGGGAACACTTCATTGGCGGCATAAGCGATCTGCGTCATGTCGGATGCAATCACGGTGTTTTCCGGCAGGTGATCACGGATAACTTTTAAAACAGTAGTGAGAGTCTTGCGCAAATCAGAATCTTCGGTGGCTGGTGGCGTTTGCGACACTGACTTATTTTGTGTGAGTAGCGGAGCCAGCTGCTCCAGCGCCAATTTTGCATCGGCTTGAATGGCGATTTCAGCGTGGTGCGGCCTTGCTAAAGATTCAGGATCAAGATCAATGCGGATCAGATTTTTGCTGATAATGAAATCCGTGTTCCAGAAATCGGTTTCCGACAATTCGGAGCCCACGCACAGAATAGCATCGGATTGGTGCAACGCAGATTGAACGTCAGGCTGGCTCAGGCAATAGCCCCAGCTTAAAGGATGATCGGCACGCACAGCTCCCTTTCCTGCAACGGTGAGCAGGATGGGCGCATTTAATTTTTCAGCAATCGCCGTTGCAGCAGTACGGGCTGCCAGTGACCCGCCGCCCAGAATAATCATGGGGCGTTTGGCATTTTGAAGTTTGGTTGCAGCAGCTTTGATTTGATCTGCGTGAGGGGCAGGGCGCATTGGCAAAGCTGTTGCGATCCAGCCTTCGCCCGCGGCGGCATTAAATAAATCGAGTGGCACTTCCAAATAGGCAGGGCGCGGGCGGGTGCTGTTGAAGCGCGCAAATGAACTGGCAACTGCATTTTGAATGTCTTTTGCCGTGTAGGCTCTGGCTGCATAAGACGTGACTGATTTTGCGGCTTGATGTTGGCTGATCATTTCATGCAAACGGCCCCGACCTTGAGCACTTTCTGGAATATCAAGCGCTGAAGAGATTACCAAAATGTTGCTCGAATCTGACCACGCCTGGCCTATGGGGGTTAGGATGTTGAGAAGGCCTGGCCCTGTGATGGTGAAACACACGCCGGGTTTTCCGGTTGCCCTTGCGTAACCATCAGCCATGAAGCCCGCCCCTTGTTCATGGCGCGTAAGGATGTGCTTTATTTTGGAACGTGGCAAGGCGCGGTACATTTCGACATTATGCACGCCGGGGATACCGAAGATGGTGTCCACGCCATAAGACTCGAGCAAGCCAACCAAGGCTTCACCAACGGAAAGTTCGGGGCGAGTTTTCATCATTCACCTGAAACGGTTCGGAAGAATATCATTGAGGTTAAGGCCGTGAGCCAGCACATCTTCGGGCAGGGGTTGATGCAGGGCCATGGCCGCAGCGGTGCGTGACAGGCCGGGGGCTGACAGAATACCATATCCGCCTTGGCCCACGAGCCAGAAAAATCCCTCAGTAGACGGATCAAATCCAATCGCGGGGGAGCCGTCAGGCGTGAAAGTCCGAAGCCCGCCCCAAGAATGTTCAAGCCGTGTCACCTCAAGGGTGGATGCTTCCATCATGCGCTCAATGCCCACGGCGATGGCCATGTCGTCGGCAAAGGCATCATGTGGTTCAACCGGTGTCTCATCGGCTGATGATACGATCATCTTGCCGCTTTGGGGTTTGCAATACCAAGTTTCGGCGGCATCAACAACAAAGGGCCATGACATGAAATCGGGATAGCCCTCAATCGGGATCACGCCAATCGAACGCCGCTTGGGAATAAGACCAATGGGTTTGATGCCAGCAAGTTTAGCAATTTCATCGCCCCATGCACCCGAGGCGTTGATCAGGTTTGGTGTAGAAAATTCACCCTGTGGCGTGGTGATCATCCAGCTGTTGGCGTGTCTGGCAATTTTTTGTGCTGGTGATGAAACCAAGAGTTTTCCGCCCCGCGCTTTGAACAGTTTCAAATAGCCACGGTGTAAAAGATCAACGTCAAGATCACCTGTTGAATGGTCAATAAATCCGCGTTTGGCATAGCCGTCGCGAAAAATTGGCCAGAGTTTTTTAATTTCACTGGCGGAAATTTCTTCCACACTGGATGCATCGCTCAGAAACTTTGCAGCGTTTTGGCTCTGGCTGTCAGGCTCCAGCATGAGAGATGCACGCTTGGTCAGCAATGGAGCATCGGCAAAACCGGATGGTGGAACATTGAAAAATTCGTCACTGGCGCGGGCAAAGGCCAATATGGGTTTGGGGCCATAGTTTGGCTCATAGGCGGCCGCTGATCGTCCGGTGGTGTGATAGCCGGGGCGATCTTCCATTTCGAGAATTACCACGCTGGCGCTGGTCGTCAGATGGGCGGCCACCGATGCACCTGCTATGCCTGCGCCAATGACGATATAATCAAATTTGGTTTGCATGAAAAATTCTTACTCTATCTGGCCCCTTGGCAGCACTATAATCTTCACTATGGTATCATCGAAAATAAGGAACTGCGCCATGACAGATTTTAACCAACCGATCTCTGGTCTCGTAACGCCGCGTTTTGGTGGGCTTGCGACATTTTTTCGGTTGCCGCATGTGCCATTGGAAGAAGCGAAGAATATCGATATTGGTGTGGTGGGCATTCCTTGGGATGGTGGCACTACCAATCGCCCCGGCCCGCGCCACGGCCCGCGCCAAATGCGCGATCAATCGGCCATGGTCAGGCGCATGCACCAGACTTCGCATGTGGTACCTTATGATGTGGCCAATGTGGCTGATCTGGGCGATTGTCCGGTGAACCCGGCCAATGTCGATGACGCTCTGGCGCGGGTCGAAAAATATTTTAAAACTTTAGTGGCCAAGGGCATCAGGCCCCTATCAGCGGGGGGTGATCATCTCTGTTCGCTTCCGGTGCTGCGGGCGGTGGGGGCCAAGAAGCCAGCCGCAATGATCCACTTTGATGCGCACACTGATCTCTACGACAGTTATTTTGGCGGTTTTAAATATACCCATGGCACGCCGTTTAAACGCGCCATTGAAGAGGGTGTATTGGACCCCAAGCGCACCATTCAAATTGGGCTTCGCGGTTCGATGTATGATCTTGAAGATTTTGAATATGGAGAAAAGATGGGCATTCGCATGGTGCGCATCGAAGAAGCCATGGAGAAAGGCCCCAAAGCGATTATGGCGGAAGCCCGCGCCATTGTGGGCGATGGTGATGTGTATGTGAGTTTTGATATTGATATGTTGGACCCGGTCTATGCGCCAGGCACTGGAACGCCTGAAATTGGTGGCTTTACCACGTTTCAAGCCCAACAAATGCTGCGTGAATTGCGCGGGCTGAATATTGTCGGTGCCGATGTTGTAGAAGTGTCACCACCGTTTGATCCCTCAGGCCTGACCGCCTATGCAGGCACCGTGATGATGTTTGAGATCATGTGTTCGATGGCTGAAGCGGTGGCCCGCAGTCGGAAATAATTAACTACGGTGATGACCTGCGGCAATCGCCTGTTGCTCGGCCACCCGCTTTCTGGGCACGCCGGCAAGGTCGGCGATTTTGTAAATTAACGCATCTTCTTTGGCGTGAAGCTCTTGGTCACACAAGGCAATGTCCCATAACAAGCCCACCAAATTGGTGCGGTCTTCAATGCTCAAAAGTTCGGGCAAGTGGCGTGCGGCTTCTTGCAACTGTTCCACGTCGAATCCGAGATTAGAAAATGAAAGAGCGATTTTCAGCGAGTCATTGTTCAGTTGATATTTGGTTTTTAGAAATGATTCAAAATGTTCTACCTCGACGGCGCGTATTTTGCCATCGACGGGCACAATGCTGCCGAGAATGGCCACCAATAAATATTTGCGTTGCGACGGTGAGAGTTTAGCAAAGCCGTTGGGCGTTGCAATTTTCTCGACAATTTGGCTGATCATAGTCCTCGCCTCTGCCAGAGAGGCTTCGGATGCCTTCGCTACTTTTACCATTTATTCCCCCAGTTCAGACACGAGACTTCAGTAGAAGTTTGATGTTCAATTGATCAACATGCAACCTAAAAAAACTTAATGCATGACTCGCAAATCTCGTTAGATGTTGAAAGTATGAACAGTTTATTAATATCGCGATTTCCGCTTAATTTAGTTTTGAGCGGGTGGAAACTCAGTGCTTTGATTTTTATCCTTGGGGTGTTTACGGGCCTCGCTATGCCCCCCGTTGATGCATGGTGGATTCTTGGTGCTACCGTTCCCTTGTTTTTGGTCTTACTCAAAAATACAAAACGTTGGTTTTTTGCCGGATGGTTATTTGGTTTTGGCTATTTTTTGGTTGCTTTGCATTGGATTGGTTATGCTTTTTTGGTGAATGCCAAAGCTGATCTTTGGATGATGCCATTTGCTGTGGGGGGCCTTGCTGCGGCGGCTGCCGTGTATTGGGGCTTGGCTGCTTATGCGGCTAAAAAATTAGCTGAACGCGGATTCGTGCTGTGGCTGATATTTCCGGTGTGTCTCAGTATTGCTGAATATTTGCGGGGGCTTTTATTTACAGGTTTTCCATGGGCGGTGCCGGGTTTGGCTGTCGATGGCATGGGTGCGGTTTCACAACTTGCCTCCCTCATTGGTATGAATGGTTTGACCTTGGTGATTTTGGTGTGGGCGGCGATGCCTCTGGCCTTTGCGCAAGGTCATCGAAAAACAGCTATGATTTTAGTGGCTCTCTTGCCCCTGTCTTGGAGCTGGGGACAATGGCGGCTTTCTGAATATCCAACTCAATTTATTGAGGGGGTGGGTCTTCGCTTGGTGCAGCCCAATATCTCGCAGAGCGATAAATGGCGCGAGGACAATGCGCGAAATATTTTCAATCAGCTGTTGGATTTGTCAATGCGGCCTTCGTCAGCGGGATTCAAAATTACGCATGTGATTTGGCCAGAATCGGCGGTGCCGTTTTTGATTGATGAAAGTCCCGAAGGCAAAGCCGAGCTTGGCCAAGCTTTAAATGGCGATAAGATTTTGCTGACAGGTGCCGTGCGCCGATCTGGCATTGGCCCGGTCAATGGTGTTGAGCCTTCCTATTACACAAGCGTTTTGGTGTTTGACGGCCATGCGAATTTGCTCGCGCATTATGACAAATCGCATTTGGTGCCGGGTGGTGAATATTTACCTTTGGCGTGGTTGTTGGAGCCCTTGGGCTTTCGTAAAGTAGTGAATTTACCAGAAGGTTTTAGTGCTGGGGCTGGCCCGCAATCGATTGCTATTGCGGGCGCAGGACGTGCCAGCTTGCAAATTTGTTACGAATCGATTTTCCCCAACAGCACTATTGATTACAAGCGCAGGCCAGATTGGATTGTGAACGTAACCAATGATGGCTGGTTTGGGAATTCTTCAGGGCCTTATCAACATTTGGCGCAATTGCGGTTGCGGGCCATTGAGCAGGGCCTGCCGATAGCGCGTGCCGCAAATACCGGAATATCAGTCGTGATTGATCCAGTCGGAAGATATGTGCAAAAGACCGAACTTGGCAAAGTGGATGCACGCGACTCGCGTCTTCCAACAAAAATACAACCTACAGTATATTTTTACGGAGGTGATTTTGCGCTGGGTTTGGGGGTGTTTTTGATGCTTATGTTAGGTTATTTTGTGCGCCGTCGTGTGTAAGTCTTTCAGCTAGAATTGAAATGCTTGGTTAAAGCGTAATGTTCCACGTAACAATTCTAGATAATCACACTCGACATTCGACTACAACGTGGAGTATATGTGGTTTTTTTGATTCAAAATTAACATTATTAGGCTGGGGGCAACGGTCTGAGGAACACATGACACGGCGCGACCCCAACTACATTGACATCCATGTCGGCTCCCGTATTCGTATGCGTCGGCAGCTGATTAATATGAGCCAAGAACGCTTAGGCGAATTGCTTGGGATCACCTTCCAACAAGTCCAGAAATATGAAAAAGGTACTAATCGCATCAGTGCCAGCCGCTTGTTTTATGCAGCAAAAACGTTGGGTGTGCCGGTGCAATTTTTCTTTGATGGATTGCCGGGTGTCGATGCTGAAGGTGGCCTTGGTGAATCCGCCGGGGATGAATTTGTAGCGTCCATGATGACACCGGAAGGCATTCAATTGGCTAAGGCATTTAAAGATGCCGATACGCAGACCAAGCGTAAGTTGATTGCAGGTCTGGCTCGCATGATCGTGGATATGAAGACCTAAAATTAGATCATTGAAAATGAATCGTCAGTGGTGTCCTATCGCCTACAGGACGGTCTTGACCTCTGCTTGAATGAATGGCATGAGGCTAATTTGAACGTATAAAGATTTCTTTATATAGATATTTTAATTCAAGCGGGGAACCCCATGGCACGTAGTTCTTATCTTTTCACCAGTGAATCTGTTTCTGAAGGCCATCCAGACAAGGTCTGCGACCGGATTTCAGATGAAGTTGTTGATTTGTTTTTCCGTGAAGCACTGGCCGAAGGCATGGACCCGTGGGCGGTGCGCGTGGCGTGCGAAACTCTGGCCACAACCAACCGGATTGTGATCGCCGGTGAAACCCGCGGCCCAAAATCTGTGACACATGAGAAGATCGAAGCTGTGGCCCGTGCAGCGATCAAGTCAATTGGTTATGAACAACAGGGTTTCCATTGGGACAATGCCAAGGTTGAAATTTTGTTGCATGACCAATCGGCAGATATTGCTGTGGGAGTGGATTCTGCTGCGCATAAAGACGAAGGGGCTGGCGACCAAGGCATAATGTTTGGTTATGCCTGCGATGAAACACCGGACCTGATGCCGGCGCCGCTTTATTATTCGCAGCGTATTCTGCAATTATTGGCCGAAGCGCGCCATTCCGGTGCCGCCAAGCAATTGGGTCCTGATTCCAAAAGCCAAGTGACGGTGAAATATAAGAACGGCAAGCCGGTGGGCGCCACACAGATTGTGGTTTCGCATCAGCACATCGATGAAAATATGACATCGAAAGAGGTTTTGAAACTGGTCACACCTTATGTGAAGAAGGCCCTGCCAAAGGGCTGGATTACCAAGGACACGGTTTGGCACGTGAACCCAACGGGCAAATTCTATATCGGCGGCCCAGACGGTGACTCAGGTCTTACCGGACGCAAGATCATCGTGGATACTTACGGCGGTGCAGCCCCGCATGGGGGTGGCGCGTTCTCTGGCAAAGACCCAACCAAGGTGGATCGTTCAGCCGCTTATGCCGCGCGTTACCTCGCAAAGAATGTGGTTGCCGCCAAGTTGGCCAAGAAATGCACCATTCAATTGGCTTACGCGATAGGTGTTTCGCAACCTTTGTCGGTTTATGTGGATACCCATGGCACCGGTAAGGTTGATGATGCCAAGATTGAGAAAGCGCTACGCAAGGTGATGGATTTATCTCCGCGCGGAATTCGCACTCATTTGGATTTGAACAAGCCTATCTATGCCCGCACATCGGCCTATGGCCATTTCGGCCGCAAGCCTGAAAAAGATGGTGGCTTCTCTTGGGAGAAAACGGATTTGGTTGCGACCCTTAAAGCTGCGGTGAAGTGATTTCTGCACCACCGAAGTTTCAATTTTACGGGCGGCGCAAGGGGAAACCTTTGCGCCGCATTCATGTTGGGTTGATGGAGACGCTGCTGCCGCACGTGGCAGTGGATATTACCGATCCGCTGAAGGGGGTTAATAATCGCCGCTGGTTGGAAATTGGCTTTGGCGGAGGCGAGCATTTAGCCCATCAAGCGGCACTCAATCCTGATGTCATGATTTTAGGAGCGGAGCCCTATCTCAATGGCGTGGCAAAATTGCTAGCCGAGATTGAAGCGCGTAATTTAAAAAATGTGGCTGTGCATTATGGTGATGCGCGGGTGCTTCTTGAGGCATTGCCTGAACAATGCTTTGAGCGCGTCTATCTTCTCTATCCTGATCCTTGGCCTAAAGCGCGACAGAATAAACGGCGCTTTGTAAACCCGGAAAATCTTGGACAAATCCACCGTGTGCTGAAGCCTGGCGGTGATTTCTGGTTTGCTTCCGATATTGATGATTATGTTGCATGGACGCGCGACCATGTTTCCCACTCAACACTTTTTACTGAACATGGAGATGAACAGCAGCCCTTCGAAAACTGGACCCGCACCCGCTACGAAGCCAAGGCGGTGCGTGAGGGGCGCGGACAGAACTATTTACGGTTCATAAAAATCTGAATCCCTATCAATAGGGCTAAAATCCAGCTATTCACTTACAAAACAGGGACGGGCCATGCTCAAGCAATTGAAAAAACTTATGCCGCGCGAAGACAAATTCTTTGATCTTTTTGAGGCCCATGCGGCAAAATCTTTGGAGGCCGCAAAGCATCTTGCAGCGATTTTTCAAGGTGGCAAAACCATTGCTGCCAATTGTTCAGCCTTGATGAAAGTTGAAGTTGAAGCTGATCATGTAGCCGAAAAAGTGTCGGAAGCTTTGCGCAAAAGTTTCATCACGCCGTTTGATCGTAGTGACATTAAAAACCTCATCAATGATATGGATGATGCAGTTGATCAGATGAACAAGACGGCCAAGTCGATTTTGCTGTTTGAAGTGAAATCATTTGAACCCAATATGAAAATCATGGCCGATGAAGCCGTGCGTTTGGCAACACTGCTCAATGAAGTTCTGCCGTTGCTACGCGACCTTGGCCACAATGCCGCCAAGTTGCATGTGTTGTGCGAAAAGATGAATGCGATTGAAGATGAGTCAGATCGCCACCATGACAATGGTTTGAAAGCACTGCTCAAAACCAAAGCCAAAAAAGACGCGATGGCTTTTATCATAGGCGCAGAAGTTTATGGGCATTTGGAAAAAGTGGCAGATAAATTTGAAGATGTGGCCAACACCATTGATAGCATTGTGATCGAGCACGTTTAAGCACCATGGGTACGGTCACATATACGCTGATTTTTCTGGTGATGGTCGCATTGATTTTCGACTTTATGAATGGCTTGCATGATGCTGCCAATTCTATTGCCACTGTGGTTTCGACTCGTGTTCTCAAGCCACAATATGCTGTGGTGTGGGCAGCCTTTTTTAACTTTGCGGCGTATTTTCTGTTTGGCCTCAATGTCGCCTCAACCGTGGGCAAAGGCCTGATTGATCCGAAGCTCATCGACGATGCCGTAGTGTTTGGCGCTTTGGGTGGGGCGATTTTTTGGAATGCAATTACTTGGTGGGTTGGCATTCCGTCTTCATCATCACACGCGTTAATTGGCGGCATTGTGGGGGCAGGAGTTGCCAAGGCCGGATTCTCAGCGATTATCTGGAGTGGGCTTTCAAAGACTATTTATGCAATTTTACTTTCACCGTTCACAGGATTTTTGATTGCTATTCTGCTGATGATTTTAGTGAGCTGGATTTTTGTGAAAACCAACCCCACTTGGGCTGATGGATTTTTCCGCAAGGTGCAATTGTTCACGGCTGCGCTTTATTCATTAGGCCATGGTAGCAATGATGCGCAAAAAACCATGGGTGTCATTTCGGTGCTGCTGCTCTCCCACGGCATGTATGATAAATTCACCGTGCCGCCATGGGTTGTTCTCTTGTGTTACTCGGCGATGGCTTTAGGCACGTTGCTGGGCGGTTGGCGCATTGTGCACACCATGGGATCAAAGATCACGCGGCTCACCCCAATGCAAGGAGCCTGTGCTGAATCGGCGGGCGCCATCACGCTGTTCATGGCGAGTTATTTGGGTGTGCCAGTTTCAACCACACACACCATCACCAGCGCCATTGTGGGCGTGGGGGCGGCGCGGCGGGTGTCAGCCGTGCGTTGGAATATTGCCAGTAGCATTGTCTATGCGTGGGTTTTCACCATGCCCGCAGCCGCTCTCATGGCCGCCTTGTTTTATTGGCTGGCGCATTTCGTGTTGTGAGCGACAAAAACCCAGCCCATCAAATTGGAGCTCTGCCCATGCGAAGGCGGCGCGGCAAGTTGGAAGTTTTACTGATCACTTCGCGTGAGACCAACCGCTGGGTTATTCCTAAAGGCTGGCCGATGGAGGGCCGCACCGACTACAATGCCGCCAAGCAAGAGGCTTACGAGGAAGCGGGAGTTGTTGGTCGCATATCCAAAAAAACAATTGGCCATTTTGACTATATGAAGCGCTTGAAAAACGGTGACGGAAAACAATGTCGCGTTGAGGTTTTTCCACTCAAGGTTTTTGGGATGAAACGGCTGTGGCCAGAAAAACACGAACGCACACGGGCATGGTATTCTGTGGAAGAGGCCGTCGCGAAAGTGGGTGAGGCGGGTTTGAAGCGGTTGATTTTGGAAATGGTCTAGGCGGCTCACAGTGGGAATGAGTTGCCGCTCTGCATTCGTCATTCCGGCCAGATCAAGAAACAGGATGAAGAAAACAAAATCAATATTCAAAGCCAGGCAATTTTTGCTTTTAATTCTGAAGTTCCCATGTTATTTCACAAACAGTAACAATTGGAGATACATATGAACAAAGTAAAATATATTTATTGGATTGCGACGGGGCTTTTGTGCCTTGGTTATCTGGGTGGGGCTGCACTCTACACTTTCAACCATGACATGGTGGCGGCCATGTTCCCACAATTGGGCTATCCAGTTTATCTCACCTATGTTTTGCCTGTAGTGAAAGTGTTGGGCCCCTTGGCCATTCTTTCGCGGGTTTCATTAGCACTGAGTGATTTGGCTTATGCAGGCATGTTCTATCATTTGCTGCTGGCGCTTTCCGCTCATCTCACATCGGGTGTTCCCGGATGGCAGCCTTCATTAGTGATGCTCATCGTGCTGTTGGTTTCATTCTTCACGCAGAACGCCGTGCGCAAAGGAACTTCACCTTATGCCGGAACGCGCTGGAGTGTTGCTTAAGGCGACCCCTATCTGAAGTGAAGACTATTGACGGCTGCTGAAATTAACTTGCCAGCAGCCGAGTTAGTTTTAGATGCAGATCAGAAGTTTAAAGAAGGGGCGTTGCCTTTATTGTGGGTGGCTCCTTGGGACGCGTGCATTTTGCAGGCGATCTCCTCGCTTGCTGGATGGTGGAGGCCATGGCGATTGGATTTGTGATATATCGTAAATTCCCCAATACTCCTGCGGCTGGGTCGTCGGCACTCTCATTCCTTATCCTCATGCCTTTTGCTTGGGTGTTTGGCGCACGATTTTCAAATTCGCTTTCTGAAATTCTAATCATGGTGGGTTTCGGGCTTACTTTCGCCATTGCCTCAATCACGCTCACGGAAGGGGTGAAGCGATTGCCCGCTGCGGAGACTTCATTGCTCAGCATTCTTGAAGTGGTGTTTGCACCACTTCTCGCTTGGATGGTGCTATCTGAGGTTCCAACACGCGCCACATGTGCGGGCGGGGCCTTAATCGTAATCGGCGTTTTGGCAACGCAAGCGTTGTCGCGCAAAACCGCCGCCGCATGAACGGCAAAGAGACAGGCATATAGAAACACAAGAACCATCAAACTTTATTCCTTTCCTATCCAATATATCCTATTTAGGATTAAAGTCAAGAATTATTTTCAGTCTTGTGCAATATTTCTGAAACGACTATACGGGTTTTACGAAATTCACTCACATAGCTGCGAAAGCAGAAAATGAGAGTGGGTCCCGCAAGGGGCCCGCTTTTTTTGTTTGGGATTAGAGGATGACTGACGCAAGACTTTCAAGAGAAACCGGCCCTGCAGCGCGTGTTGCAGCTTTGGCCGAGCCTGTGCTTGACTCGATGGGTTACCGGCTTGTGCGGGTTAAAATGTTTGGCAATGTTTTGCAGATTATGGGCGAGCGGCCTGATGGCACCTTCTCGATTGGGGACTGCGAAAAATTCAGCCGTGATTTTTCACCCATGCTGGATGTGGCCGATATTATCTCGGCGAAATATCAGCTTGAAGTTTCGTCCCCCGGCATTGATCGGCCTTTGGTGCGAGGGCCCGATTTTGAATCGTGGGCTGGCCATCTCGTGAAAATTGAAATGGCGGTGCCGGTTGCAGGCCGCAAAAGATTCCGTGGTGAGCTGGAAGGCTTTCACGAGGGTGAAGTGCGTTTGTTTATTGATAATCCCGAAGGTGGCAAAGAGCCGCTGCTGGTGGGTTTGCCCTTTGCCGATATTGCCGAAGCCAGTTTGGTTTTGACGGACGAACTGATTGTCGCTGCCAAAGCGCGATTGCCCGAAACCGCAATGGGTGACGGTGCTGAAATTGACGAAGATCAAATTACAGAAATAACTGAGGAAGACGATCATGGCTAATACACCCATTTCAGCCAACCGCTTAGAGCTGTTGCAAATTGCCGATGCTGTGGCGCGTGAAAAAACCATTGATAAATCAGTGGTGATCGAGGCGATGGAAGATGCCATTACCCGTGCTGCTAAAGCTCGTTACGGCCAAGAAAATGAAATCCGTGCTGAGATTGATCAGAAGACGGGGGAGACCAGGCTCAATCGTTTGCTGCAGGTTGTTGAGGTGATCGACAATGATGCAACACAGATTACTTTGGTTGAAGCGGCCAAGAAAAATCCGGCCGCACAAGTTGGCGATTATATTGCTGAGCCGCTGCCTCCCATCGAGTTTGGTCGCATTGCTGCACAATCAGCCAAGCAAGTGATCGTACAGAAAGTGCGTGATGCTGAGCGCGAGCGGATGCATAATGAATTTAAAGACCGGATTGGTGAAATTGTTTCCGGTTTGGTGAAGCGGGTTGAATATGGCAATGTGATTGTTGATCTCGGTCGTGGGGAAGGCATCATCCGCCGTGATGAAGCACTGCCGCGCGAAACTATTCGCCCCGGTGATCGCATTCGCGCTTATGTTTATGACGTGCGCCGTGAACCGCGTGGCCCACAGATTTTCCTATCGCGCACCCATCCCCAATTCATGGCTAAATTGTTTGGCCAGGAAGTGCCGGAAATTTATGATGGCATTGTTGAAGTTGTATCAGTGGCGCGTGATCCATCCAGCCGCGCCAAGATTGCTGTGCGTTCAAAAGACAGCTCGATTGATCCAGTCGGCGCTTGCGTGGGTATGCGTGGGTCTCGCGTTCAAGCTGTGGTCAATGAACTTCAGGGCGAAAAGATTGACATCATTCAATGGTCGCCGGATGTAGCCACTTTTGTGGTGAATGCTTTGGCTCCGGCTGAAGTGGCCAAGGTGGTTCTCGATGAAGATGCTGAGCGTATTGAAGTTGTGGTGCCGGATGAGCAATTGTCGCTGGCGATTGGCCGTCGTGGACAAAACGTGCGTCTGGCTTCGCAGCTCACTGGTTGGGATATTGATATTATGACCGAGGCTGATGAATCTGAGCGTCGTCAAAAAGAATTCGCCATTCGCACCACGCGCTTTGTGGAAGCTTTGGATGTGGATGAAACTTTGGCGCAGCTTTTGGCCTCCGAAGGTTTCGATACCGTTGAAGAAGTGGCCTATGTCGATCTTCACGAAATTGCATCAATCGATGGTTTGGACGAACAAACCGCCGAAGAGTTGCAACAGCGGGCCAAGGATTATCTGGGCAAGCAATCTGCTGAGCTTGAAGACAAGCGTGTGGCGCTTGGTGTTTCCGATGAGCTCTTGGATATGGAGGGCCTCAACCCCACATTGGTGGTGGCACTGGGTGAAGCGGGTGTGAAGACCATGGAAGACTTGGCTGATTGTGCCACTGATGATCTGATTGGTTGGAACGAACGCAAGGATGGCAACACCACCAAACATCCCGGCGCTTTTACCGGCTATGAAATTTCATCAGCTGATGCTCAGGCTTTGATCATGGCCGCGCGCGTCAAGCTGGGTTGGATTGAAGCTGAGCCTGCAGCCGAAGAGGTGGCAGGCTAAGCCCTATGGAGTTGGAGCCAGAGCTTGTGGACCGTATGTGCATTGTGACGCGGGTTGTGAAACCTGAGGAGGAGCTCATTCGGTTTGCGCTGGCCCCCGATGGCCAAGTGGTTCCGGATTTAAAGCGGAAGCTTCCGGGGCGCGGTGTTTGGGTGTCACTGGATCGTAAGATTTTGAGTGATGCCATTAAGCGTCATTTATTTGCGAAAGGTTTTGGCTTGGATGCGAAAGCCTCGCCCGAATTGGCGGATTTGGTTGGAGGTTTGCTGCGCAAGGACATTCTCGCAGCCCTTTCTTTGGCGCGAAAAGCAGGTTTGGCTTTGAGCGGTTTTATGAAAGTGGAAGAGGCTTTGACCAAGGGTAACGTGCGGATGATTTTTCATGCCAGCGATGGTTCGGTGGATGGTAGACAGAAATTAGACCGGAAATGTGCGACAAATGTCGTGATTTTCGATTTGTTTGCCAGCGGCGATTTGGATTTGGCTTTTGGCAAGTCAAATGTGATACATGCAGCCGTAGCAAATGGCGGCATGGCTGAGAAATTGCTGGATTATGCGCGAAAACTCGCGCAGTACGAGAGTTTAAGCGTGACTGGATTAGGATTACAAACGGTAGCATGAGCGATATTAACGATAGCAACGAAAAACCAACTGCCTCGCGGATGGGTGGAAACACGTTAAGCCTAAAACGCCCTTCGATTGAACAATCGAAGGTGAAGCAGAATTTTGCCCATGGCCGCACCAAAACTGTGGTGGTGGAAACCAAGCGCAAGCGTTTCAGTGATGAGCGCCCCAGTGCACCGCCAGCGGCAGCGCCCGTTCATAGCCCGGTTTCAGTTCTGGCTGCTCCCGTTGCAGCGGCTGCGCCTGTTGCGGCTGAAAAGCCAAAGTTTCAATCGGCTCCGCGTGTGGCTGAACCGGTTGCTCAACGTCCGACAACGCCTACGGCACCGACAAGACCTGGCGTGGTTTTAAGGACCCTCTCACCTGAAGAACGTGAAGCGCGTGAACGGGCCCTTGCTGGATCGAAAGTGCGTGAAGCCGAAGAGCGTAAGCGTCAAATTGAAGATGCCGCCCACCGCAAAGAACAAGATGAGCGCGACGCTATTGAACGCGCTGCTGCTGCAAAACGCAAAGCTGAAGACGATCTTCGTCACAAGGCTGATGAAGACGGCAAACGCAAGGCGGAAGAAGCCGTCAAGAAACTTGCCCCAAAATCCACTGCTCCATCGGCCGCCACATTGCGGGCCAACGATGATGATGAAGGCGAGCAACGTTCCAAGGCAGCACCGCGCACATTTGGCGGTGTGATCAAGCGCGAAGTTAAAATTCCGGCACCCACGCGCACCAAAGCTGATGCCGATAAGCGTCGTGGTAAACTGACACTTGCAACGGCCACTACTGAAGATGAAGGGGATCGCTTCCGTTCCGTTGCCGCTTTTAAACGCCGCACGGAGCGCCTGAAGAAGCAAGCACAGGGCTTTACCAAGCCCACCGAAAAAATGTCACGTGAGATTGTTATTCCTGATGCCATTACCATTCAGGAACTTTCAAACCGTATGGCCGAACGCGCCGTGGACATCATTAAGATGCTCATGAAGCAAGGCCAGATGCACACGATCAATGATTTGATTGATGCCGACACCGCGCAAATTATCGCTGAAGAAATGGGCCACAGGGTGCGCCGCGTTTCAGAAGGCGACGTTGTTGATAGCTTGGGTGCTGATGATGATGTGGACGGTTCGCAACTGCCGCGCCCTCCTGTTGTCACCATTATGGGTCACGTTGACCATGGTAAAACCTCATTGCTCGATGCGATCCGCAAAACGAATGTGGTGACCGGGGAAGCGGGTGGCATTACGCAGCATATTGGTGCTTACCAAGTTAAGACAGATAATGGCCTTGTCACGTTTATTGACACGCCAGGGCACGAAGCGTTTACGTCAATGCGCGCTCGTGGTGCTAAGGCAACCGACATTGTAGTTTTGGTTGTTGCAGCTGACGATGGTGTGATGCCGCAAACCGTGGAAGCAATTTCACATGCGCGTGCTGCTGGTGTTCCTATCATTGTGGCGATCAACAAAATCGACAAGCAATCGGCTAACCCAACCCGTGTGCGCACCGATTTGCTGCAACATGAGATCGTTGTGGAAAGCATGGGTGGTGACACCATGGATGTGGAAGTGTCCGCACAAAAGGGTACGAACCTCGACAAATTGCTCGAAGCGATTTTGTTGCAGGCTGAAGTACTCAATCTCAAAGCCAATCCTAACCGTGAGGCTTCTGGCCTTGTGGTGGAAGCGCAGCTCGATAAGGGCCGTGGTCCGGTTGCCACGGTTCTGGTACAGCGCGGCACCTTGAAATTGGGTGATTTGTTTGTGGCTGGTTCCGCATGGGGCCGCGTTCGTGCGCTGGTCAATGATAAGGGCGAACATGTTAAAACCGCAGGGCCATCGGCTCCGGTTGAAGTTCTCGGGTTGAATTCAGCACCTGAAGCTGGCGATCGCTTTGATGTGGTTGAAAACGAGGCGCGTGCGCGTGAAATTACGGATTACCGTGAGCGTAAGCGCCGCGAGACTCGGGGCACCGGCATGGTGCGTTCATCGCTTGAACAAATGATGAGCCAGCTCAATCAATCAGGCCGGGCTGAATTCCCAGTTCTGGTCAAGGCCGATGTGCAAGGTTCAGCTGAAGCCATTGTGCAAGCGCTGGAAAAAATCGGCAATGATGAAATTCGTTCGCGCGTGGTGCATTATGGCGTGGGCGGTATTTCGGAAAGCGATATCAATTTGGCAGCAGCTTCGGGCGCTGTGGTGCTTGGCTTTAACGTGCGTGCTAATGGCCAAGCACGCGATGTTGCTCAAAAACAGGGCATCGAAATTCGTTATTACAATATTATCTATGATCTTGTGGATGATATTAAAGCGGCCATGGGTGGCAAGCTTGCCCCTGAGGTGCGCGAAACTTTCCTGGGCAATGCGAAAATCTTGGAAGTGTTCAACATCACCAAGGTGGGCAAGGTGGCTGGTTGTATGGTCACCGAAGGCAATGTGCAACGTGGCGCCAAAGTACGCCTGATCCGCGATAACGTTGTGGTGCATGACGGCGAACTTTCAACACTGAAGCGCTTTAAGGATGAAGTGAAAGAAGTGCAGAGCGGCCAAGAATGCGGCATGGCCTTTGCGAACTATGAAGACATGCGCGCAGGCGATGTGATCGAATGCTTCCGCGTTGAGAAGGTGCAACGGACGCTGGCGTGAGTACCGTTTACTCCCGCTTAAATTGCCACTCTCGTGAAGGCGGGAATCTAGCTTCTTTCAAGCGCAAGTGCCTAAAGCTGGTTTCCTGTTTTCGTAGGAATGACAGATAGGCTCTTGCACGCGGGTGTTCTTGGTGAAAGACTGGTTGCTTATAAAAAATTGGACGAAACTTAATGGCTCATTCTGCTGCTCCTTCCCAACGCATGTTGCGGGCTGGTGAACTTATTCGCCATGCTTTGGCGGAGATTTTGTTACGCGGAGAGACTAATGATCCGGAGCTGGACAAGCTGACGGCCAGCATTGTTGAGGTGAAGATTTCTCCTGACTTGAAGATTGCTACAGCTTTCGTGCGCACTTTGATTGTAGGGCAGGAACCGCAATTGTTGCAAGCGCTCAACCGCAACCGCAAATATATCCGCATGTTGATGACGCCAAAGCTAGCGATGAAATATACGCCCGATATTCGGTTTCGGATCGATACGGCATTGGATTACGCTGGAAAGATTGATGAGATTTTACGAAGCCCTGTCGTCAAGCGAGATGTCGAGAACGAAGATTGAAAAAGCGTGGCAAGCCGGTTCATGGCTGGGTGGTTTTTGATAAACCCTTGAATATGTCGTCCACCCAAGCTGTGGGCAAAATCCGTTGGTTGTTTGACGCTGAAAAGGCGGGGCATGGTGGGACGTTGGATCCACTCGCCACCGGTTTGTTGCCAATTGCTCTAGGTGAAGCGACAAAAACTGTGCAATGGGCCATGGATGGACGGAAGACTTATCAATTTCGAATTCAGTGGGGAGCTGAAACAGAGACTGATGATCTTGAAGGTGCAATAACTTCACAATCTGATCTAAGGCCTGCGCAAGATAGTATTGAATCGATACTAAAAAACTTCCTAGGTGAAATCACTCAAGTTCCACCGATTTATTCTGCGCTTAAGATTGATGGTGAGCGAGCTTATGATTTGGCACGGGCGGGTGAAAAGCCAGAAATGACCCCACGCCTTGTGATGATCGAAGAGTTGCGTCTCCTTGATGCTTCAAACCCAGAATTTGCCGATTTTGAAACTGTGTGCGGCAAGGGCACTTATATTCGAGCACTGGCTCGCGATATTGGTCGGGCGCTGGGGTGTCTTGGGCATCTCACACTGCTGCGCCGTACCCAAGTTGGTTCTTTTGCTGAAAAAGATATGATTTCACTGGAAAAGTTGGAGGAATTGCGCCATAGACCCGACCACGACACTGCGCTCAAAGGCGCATTGCGTTCTATTGTGACCGTGCTGGACGGCATCCCGGCACTGGCCGTAATGGATCAGGACGCTGCAAAATTGCGGCAAGGCCAATCGGTTTTGCTACGCGGGGCCAATGCCCCCATCAATTGTGAGGCCGTTCTGGTGAACCATGATGGTAGACCCTTAGGGATCTGCGAAATATCTCAAGGTTCATTGAAGACCAAACGTTTATTCAATCTTTAACCGATGTCCGGAGAATAGAAATGACCATGACTGCTGAGGGCAAAGTTGCCCTCGTTAAAGAATATGCGACCAAAGCTGGCGACACCGGCTCACCTGAAGTTCAGGTGGCAATCCTCACCACCCGCATTATTTACCTGACCGAACACTTCAAGACCCACAAAAAGGATAATCATTCCCGCCGTGGTCTTTTGAAGATGGTGGCCGCGCGGAGAAGCTTGCTCGATTATTTGAAGAGCAAGGATGATGCGCGTTATCAAGCGCTGATCAAGCGTCTCGAGATTCGCCGCTAACAATACATTCTGCCGAAGAGCCCTCATCCGCCTTCGGCACCTTCTCCCATCCCAAAAGGGACGGGAGAAGGCGAGAATTCTGGCCTTCGCCCCTTTGCACTTGCAAATGGGATAAGGTGCCCAAAGTGTGGATGAGGGCTCTTTGAAGCATAATTACATGAGCGAGGCGGGTCACCGATCTGCCGCTTTCGCGTCCCCGTAAATTGGTGTTGGCAATAGGGCTGGCATCATGGTGGTTCAAAGGGGATGTCGTCCAGAAGGTGATAAGTGGCGACGAAGAACCAAAAGGAAAATATGAATGTTTAAAATTGACGTTGAAGAAATCCAATGGGCAGGCCGCACCCTCCGCATCGAAACCGGGCGCATCGCCCGCCAGGCTGACGCAGCTATTCTGGTCACATACGGCGAAACCACTGTTCTGGGCACCGCAGTTGCTGCTCGTTCTGAAAAGCCTGGAATTGACTTTTTCCCACTCACAGTAAATTACCAGGAAAAGACTTATGCCGCTGGCAAAATTCCTGGTGGTTATTTCAAGCGTGAAGGCCGCCCCTCAGAAAAAGAAACCTTGGTTTCCCGCCTGATTGATCGCCCCATTCGCCCGCTTTTCCCTGAAGGCTTCCGCGTGGAAACGCAAGTTGTTGCAACAGTTCTTTCCTATGACATGGAAAATGACAGCGACATGGTGGCCATGGTGGCTTGCTCTGCCGCTCTCACATTGTCGGGCATCCCTTTCATGGGTCCGGTTGGCGCATCCCGCGTTGGTTTGATTGATGGCGAATTTGTTTTGAACCCAACCCAGGACCAGATGAAAACATCTGACCTCGATCTGGTTGTGGCCGGAACAAATGACGCCGTTTTGATGGTTGAATCAGAAGCCAAGGAACTCTCGGAAGAAAAGATGTTGGCTGCCGTCATGTTTGGTCACGCTGGTTTCCAACCGGTGATTGATGCAATCATCCGTTTGGCTGAACGTTCATCGCGTGCGGCCCGTGACTTCACACCGCCTGATGAAGAAAAACTTTACAAGGCTGTGAAGAAGGCTGGCGAAAAAGGCGTTCGCGCAGCTTATGCGATTGTTAAAAAAGAAGACCGTCAAGACGCTGTTGCCAAGGTCAAAGAAAAGATCGTGGCCTCGCTCGTTGATGCCGAAGATGCAAAAGCCCCGTCAGCCCAAAAAGTGGCTGATGCGTTCAAGCATCTTGAAAAGGATGTGGTGCGGAATTCGATTCTGGATACGGGACTTCGCATTGACGGCCGCGACACAAAAACTGTTCGTGCCATTGTCGCTGAAGCGTCAGTGCTTCCCCGCACCCATGGTTCGGCACTTTTCACACGTGGTGAAACTCAAGCGCTTGTTGTGACCACTTTGGGCACTGGCGAAGACGAACAATATGTGGACAGTCTTGATGGCATGTTCAAAGCCAAGTTCATGCTGCATTATAACTTCCCTCCCTATTCGGTGGGCGAAGTGGGCCGCATGGGGGCCACTGGACGGCGCGAAATCGGTCATGGCAAATTGGCTTGGCGTGCCATTCATCCGGTGCTGCCATCAGCTGATGAGTTCCCTTACACCATGCGTGTTGTGTCTGAGATCACTGAATCAAATGGTTCATCATCGATGGCATCCGTGTGCGGCGCTTCGCTTGCGTTGATGGATGCCGGTGTGCCTTTGAAGTCACCTGTGGCGGGTATTGCCATGGGCCTCATTAAAGAAGGCGAACGCTTTGCAGTGTTGTCGGATATTCTGGGTGATGAAGATCACTTGGGCGACATGGACTTTAAAGTGGCAGGCACTGCCAATGGTGTCACAGCACTGCAAATGGACATCAAGATCACCGGCATCACCGAAGAGATCATGAAGGTTGCTTTGTGGCAGGCCAAGGATGGCCGTTTGCATATTCTCGAGAAGATGGCCGAAGCTTTGGAAAAAGCCCGTCCAGGTCTTGGCGAACATGCACCACGCATTGAAACCTTCAAAATTCCAACGGACAAAATCCGTGAAGTGATCGGCACTGGCGGCAAAGTCATTCGCGAGATCGTTGAAAAGACTGGCGCCAAGATCGACATTCAAGATGATGGCACGATCAAGGTTGCATCGTCTTCAGGCGAAGCGATTGCTGCTGCCGTGAAGTGG
>JANMWK010000094.1:0-47619 GCA_031393975.1 Hyphomicrobiales bacterium | reverse complement strand
AATTGGGACTCCAAAACATCGTCATTCACGCCGGTGGACTGGGTGCCTATGTCTCCGATGGAAGCTCTATCACCCACATTCCATCACAGGCTCAAACAATCGTCGATGTAACAGGCGCAGGCGATGCGGCAATGGCGGGATTGGTCTATGGCCTGATGCAAAATCTTACACTGGAAAAATCAGCGGCATTAGGGCAAGAGATGGCAGCACGTGTAATTTCCACCACAGCTTCGACTTTGGATTAGCGATGACAAGACTGACCTCAGAACTTAAAAACGCAATCGCCAACGGCAAACCTGTCGTGGCTCTCGAATCCACCATCATTGCGCACGGAATGCCATTTCCGCAAAATTTGGAAATGGCCCGTGAAGTGGAAGCCATTGTCCGTGACGCAGGCGCAATTCCAGCCACCATCGCCGTAATCGATGGAGAGCTTCGGGCCGGACTCTCCGAACCAGAGTTACAACACTTCGCCAAAAGCGGACCTTCGATTATCAAAGTTTCAACCCGTGATTTGCCCTTCGTTGTGGCGCGTAAAATTATGGGTGCCACAACTGTGGCCTCCACCATGCGCATTGCGGCCATGGCCGGAATTCAAGTCTTCGCAACCGGTGGTATTGGCGGCGCCCACCGCGGAGCTGAAAAAAACTTCGACATTTCAGCTGACCTGATCGAATTCTCGCACAGTAATGTGGCCGTAGTCACAGCCGGGGCCAAAGCCATTCTCGATTTAGCGCTCACCTTGGAAACGCTCGAAACCTTCGGCGTTCCGGTGGTGGGTTATGGCACAGATGAATTTCCGGCATTCTATTCACGCTATAGCGGCCACAAAGTTCCCATGCGCTGCGACACACCCCAAGAAATCGCCGCGATGATGAAAGCCAAATGGGCGATGAAATTGAATGGCGGCATTGTTGTGGCCAATCCCATTCCCCTGATAGCCGAAATTCCCACCGCTGAAATCGCACCCACAATTGAGAAAGCTATCGCCGAAGCTAAAGAGCTCGGCGTCCATGGTAAAAACGTAACGCCATTTTTATTGGCCCGCTTGGCTGAAATCACGCAAGGCCGATCACTTACAGCCAATATTGCACTTGTTAAAAACAACGCCAAACTCGCCAGTGAAATTGCTGTGGCCTATAGCCAAAATTTATAAACATAAATCATTGTCATCATAACACCGCAGACGATGATGACATCGCGCACCACCGTGCTTGGTAAAACTTTCGTCAACTTGATGCCTGCAAATCCGCCAGCCAATGTTCCAATCATCATCACGAAAGTGTGCGGCCAATCAATCAGGCCAAACCAAATAAAGAAAACAATAGCGCTGCTATTCATCAAGAACGCAAACATATTTTTGAGGGAATTTAAACTGCGCAGCTCCATGTTGCTGGTGGCACTTAACGCCGAAAGAATAATCACTCCGGCACCTGCACCAAAATATCCGCCATAAATCGCAACTGGAAACAGCAACACTTGCCTCAACTTCGTATGGTCTGTGCCGCCACCCAGCAAGTGGGCGAGAAATCTTTGGATCGGCTTTGAAAACGCAAACAAAAGCGTGGCAATCCCAATCAGGGCAGGCACAGAATTGGTAAAAGTTTTTTCCGTTGTCATCAAAAGCAATCCAGCGCCAAGTCCACCACCCAAAATGGCAACAGCAATACTCATCCAAAATGCAAAATCACGCTGCGGTAATTTCTTAAGATCACTCAGAAACCCCACACCATTGCTTGATGTCACAGCCAAAGCATTGGAAGCATTGGCCACAATCGGCGGCAGGCCCACAAATAACAGCGCCGGAAAAGTGAACAGCGAAGCCCCTCCCGCCATAGAATTGGCAATACCGCCTAAAAAGCCAGCCGCCAAAAGCAAAAGGATTGTTTGAATCGCCATCAATTCAACATCTAGCAAAATAAAATTAAGTAACTATTCTATTTTTACAATCCATGGCTAAATACATGGAAACAAATCATTTGCAGGCCTAATGGACCAAATCCAACCTTATCTCGATTATTTCGCAGCTCACCCCAGTTGGGCCTTGGCCATCATATTTTTGATAGCCTTTGGCGAAGCCTTGCTGGTGATTGGCTTGGTGGTGCCATCCACGGCTGTGTTAGTGGGGGCGGGGGCTCTGGTGGGCACGGGTAAGCTAGAATTTTGGCCCGTGATCATAGCCGCCACATTGGGCTGCATCATGGGTGATCAAGTGTCTTATTGGGCGGGTCGTATTTTTGGCGATCGTTTGCGCAACCTGTGGCCCCTCAGTGCTTACCCCCATCTGGTGGCTAAGGGCGAAGAGTTTATGAAAAAGCACGGTGGCAAGAGCATTGCTCTGGGTCGCTTTGTGCCGGGTGTGAAAGCCGTTGTTCCGGGCATCGCTGGCATGTTCGGGATGAGCCAAGGTCTGTTTTTGTCAATCAATGTCGCCTCTGGAATTGTCTGGGCTTTCGCTCATGTCTTGCCCGGCGTATTACTCGGGCAAGCCCTGGCCTTGGCCGGAGAACTCAGTGGGCGCTTGCTGCTTATTCTCACAGTATTATTAGTGATAATCGGGGTGGCAGGCTGGTTGCTTAGAATTTTGGCGGGCAGCGTCACACCTTATCGCAAAGCCCTGCAAGGCCGCCTTGCCAATTGGTCTCGCAACCAAGGATCGAGACCGATGCGCCGTTTTGCAGGGGCCATTGCGCCAGAAAATCCAAGTTCAGTTCTGTTCGTTTTGCTGATCGTTTTCAGCATTCTTGCATTGGGCGCATTAATCGACATTGGTACCGGCCTTATGCTGCGGGGTGCCGTGGGCAATCTTGATTACTCGCTCAATAATCTTTTTTCAGAAGTCCGCAATGCACCCGCTGATGAACTGCTCATCCGCATCACCATGTTGGGCGATGAGTTTGTTTTATTTTTTCTAACTGGGTTCATAGTGTTGTGGCTTTTATCCCAACGGGCCTGGAAAGCGGCCTTGGCAACCTTCGCAACGGTTGGTGCTGCAAAATTGATTCTGATGCTTTCAGTTGTTGTCTTCGCCAGCCCGCTGCCTGTGCTCAGTGATACAGTTGCGCGTATGAATGATTTTCGTTTTCCCAGTGGCCATGCCGCCATGGCGGGTGTTGTGTTTGGCATATTGGCGACTTTAGTCAGTCGTGGCTTTGGCCGCTGGACCCAAGCCCTTGTTGTGTCCACTTGCGGCAGCATTGTCATCGCCATTGCATTTTCAAGGCTTTATCTGGGTGTGAATTGGCTGAGCGATGTGTTCGCCGGTTTGTTGGCGGCCTTCATTTTAGTCACAATATTCAGCGTGGCGATCGGTGCCTTGCCCACCGCGCGTTATCGCCCGGTGGGTCTATTGGCTGTGAGCATTGTCGCCTTCATCGGTCTTGGCGGATTCCATATCGCGTCGTCTTACGATAAAATTGAGCAGCGCTATGTCGCGCGCAATAAGATGACAACTTATGCTTTGGCAGATTGGCCCACCGATGGCTGGAGCAAAGTGGCCAGCAAGCGCATAGATTTGGCGGGGACACCCGAAGAAGTGTTTGTAGCTCAGTGGTTGGGAACAGCGGAAAGTTTAGATGCGGCTATCAGAGCGGCACATTTTACAACTTATTACAAATGGACTTGGCGCGACAGCTTCCCTTATCTTAATCCCCATGCCGCACTGAACACGGTATCCCCGCGCCCGGCTTTGCACGAAGGCTTGAAAGCGAAAATTACCGGTGTGCAATATCAGGGCACCTCAACCGATATGCGCCTCACTTTGCGCGCCTTTAAATCCAATGCCTTAGTCTCCAGCAATGGAACGGTTCCAGTTTACTTGATCAGCCTCACCCATGAAGTGCAAAAAACCCATTTTAGTTTGTTCGCGGTTCCATCTGATATGCCAGCCAGCCTTGCGGAGGAAAACGCTTTTATCGCTCAATTGGCCAGTCAGCCCAACATAGAAAATCTAGGCGAAAAACAAGTGGATGGAATGCCGGTGGTTATTTTAAAACCGAAATCTTAAGCCAAATCCTAACATTGTAAATCAGCACTAATGGCGCTAGACGATGGCCCAGCAATCCTTCATATTCGCGGGATCACGTAAGAGAGTCTTTTTATAACATGAAGTTTCTAAAACAGTTTTTTACATGGTGGAGCGGGCAAACTTTGGGCACGCGGGTTTTTACATGGCGCAAAGGCGAATTTGTCGGCCAAGATGAAACCGGCAATAAGTATTATCGCGCCAAATCAGCGTTGCCCGATTCCATTCCAGAGCGCCGCTGGGTCATTTACAAAGGCTATTCCGAAGCCTCACAAATTCCATCTGGCTGGCATGGTTGGATGCATCACCGCGTTGACACTCCTCCGACACAGGAAAATTATGTGGCGCGTGAATGGCAAAAGCCCCATCAGGAAAATTTAACGGGGTCAGCTGCGGCCTACCATCCGCCGGGTTCGATCGCTGTGGGCGGCAAACCTCAGCCGCGAACCGCAGATTATCAGGCTTGGAAGCCCGAATAAGATGAAATCATCCGCCTTAGAAACATTGATTGGTGCAGTGATTGTCGCACTGGCCATCGGCTTTTTTGGCTTTGCCTATAAAACCTCTGGCATGGGTGGTGGCGCAAGCGGTGGCTATAGAATCAGTGCTGAGTTTGACAATATCGATGGCGTAAACGTGGGCACGGATGTGCGGGTGGCTGGCATTAAGGTGGGCAGCGTGATTGGTCAAAGCCTAAACCCCAAATCCTATCAAGCCCGCATCGACATGGCCATACAGCCGCAAGTACAATTGGCGGATGACACGTCAGCCAAAATCACCAGTGAAGGTTTGCTTGGCGCCAAATTTGTTGCGTTGGAGCCCGGTGGCTCTGACGGTAAATTAGCCGACGGTGGCGTGATTAGTTATACGCAAGGCGCTGTTGATCTCTGGTCGCTCATCAGCCAAGCTATGTTCTCGAAAAAATCTGCGACGGACGCACCGAAGCAATGAAGCGTA
The DNA here is from genome assembly GCA_031393975.1 of Hyphomicrobiales bacterium. Lineage (GTDB taxonomy): Bacteria > Pseudomonadota > Alphaproteobacteria > Rhizobiales > Aestuariivirgaceae > Aestuariivirga. The sequence continues at coordinate 42,638 of JANMWK010000094.1, read as the reverse complement.
GTTGGTGGTTTGCGTTCTATACGGCTGGCATGATCACAACGGCCCACGCCGAAAACATTCATAACCCCATCGCCCTTTTTGCTGGCCTTGATAAAATCATGGCCGTTACTACGAATTTTGAAGCCAAGATTGGTGAGGAAGTGAAATTCGGTGGTCTGATTGTAAAAGCCGATGTGTGCAACACCACACCCATCACCGAAGACCCCAAGACCGCAGCTTTTGTAGAAATTGATGAAGTGGGAAAAGACGATAAACGCAAACGGATATTCTCCGGCTGGATGTTCGCCGAAAGCCCCGGCCTCGATGCACTCGAACATCCCATCTTCGATGTCTGGCTCACCGGCTGCCGTGATCCAAACGCGCCGCCGCCACCAGTGGAAACAGCACCTGATCTATCAACGCTGCAAGATCAAATTGATAGTGGCGAGCAGGCGTCCCCGCCTGATTAAACGAAGGGACCTCATGCACTAACCGACCGCCAATTTCAGCACCCTCTCCACATCTACGTCTAAGCCCTCAACATGGAACTCAGCATCGCCATCCAGCGCTGCTTCCAGCATCGGGCGATAATCAGCTTTTTTCACGGTATACGTTCCAAACTGCTCAATATGAGGATTTTGAAATTGGGCATCGAGCAATTGAAACCCACCAGCATTCAAGCGCGCCACGAGATGCACTAAAGCCACTTTGCTGGCATCAGTCGCACGGCTGAACATGCTTTCACCAAAAAAGGCAGCGCCAATACGAACGCCATAGAGCCCGCCCACTAATTTCCCGTCCATCCAGCTTTCAACTGAATGACAACAGCCCATTTTGTGCAGTTGCGTGTAAAGTTTATGAATGCGGGTGTTGATCCACGTCACATCGCGGGTTTCAGTCTTCTCGGCACAGGCGCGGATTACATTATCAAAAGCTGTATCAATGCGAATTTCAAATTTGCGTTTACGCACAGTCTTACGCAAAGAATGCGAGATATGAAAACCTTTGAGCGGAATAACCCCGCGCTCTTCCGGCTCAATCCAATAGAGGGCGGGATCATCCGCACTTTCGGCCATAGGAAAGATACCGGCCGAATAGGCCTTTAATAGAACCTGTGGCGTTATGGTCGTCACGATACCGTGCGAGCGAGGAACTTCTCCAGCCAATGAATATCATAATGGCCGTCGATAATATCAGGTTCACTCAACAAGCGTTGGAATAGGGGGATAGTCGTTTCCACACCTTCAATTACAAATTCTGAAAGCGAGCGCCGCAATCGCATCAAACATTCAGTGCGGGTTTTACCAAACACGATAAGCTTACCAATCAAGCTATCGTAATAGGGAGGGATCCGGTAGCCGGAATAGAGAGCGGAATCGATACGCACCCCAAGCCCACCAGGAAAATGCACAGCATCAACACGACCAGGTGAGGGCACAAAAGTCTGCCAGTTCTCGGCGTTAATCCGGCATTCAATGGCATGCCCAGAAAACACAATATCATTCTGCTTGTATTGCAGCTTGTTGCCTGAGGCGACGCGGATTTGCTCCTGCACCAAATCCAGCCCAGTGATCATTTCAGTGACCGGATGCTCCACTTGGAGGCGCGTGTTCATTTCAATGAAATAGAACTCGCCATCCTCGTAGAGAAATTCGATGGTGCCCACGCCTTCATAATTCAAATCGGCCATAGCCTTGGCCACACGGTCGCCGATGGCGCTGCGTTGATCAGGGTTGAGGGCAGGCGAATGCGCCTCTTCCCACACTTTTTGGTGGCGGCGTTGCAGCGAGCAATCACGTTCACCCAAATGCACCGCATTGCCTTGGCCATCGCCCAAAACCTGCACTTCAATGTGACGGGGCTTCTGCAAATATTTCTCAATATAAACTTCACCATTGCCAAAAGCGGCCTTGGCTTCGGATTGCGCAGTGGAGACTGCAAGCTCAAGTTCGCCCTCGTTATTGGCAACCTTCATCCCGCGTCCGCCACCACCAGCTGTCGCCTTGATGATCACCGGATAACCAATATCTTTGCCAACACGTTTGGCATCGTCAAGTGTGGAAACCCCACCCTCAGAACCCGGCACCACTGGAATGCCCAGGGCCTTCGCAGTGCGCTTGGCTTCAATCTTATCACCCATCGTGCGAATATTTTCTGCCGAAGGCCCGATAAATTTAATCGAGTGTTCTTTCAGAATATCTGCAAACTTGGCATTCTCCGACAAAAACCCATAGCCGGGGTGCACAGCATCAGCGCCCGTAATCTCGCAGGCAGCAACAATGGCGGGAATATTGAGATAACTATCTTTGGCCGCAGGGGGACCAATGCAAACACTTTCATCGGCCAGCTTCACATGCATGGCATCGGCATCGGCGGTGGAATGAACCGCGACAGTGGCAATGCCCAACTCGCGACAAGCCCGCAATACGCGCAGAGCAATTTCGCCTCGATTGGCAATGAGGATTTTGTCAAACATTGACTATTCAATCACCATCAGAACTTCGCCAAATTCTACCGGCACACCATTCTCAATGTTCACTTGAATAAGCTTGCCATCTTTTGGAGCGCCAATCTGATTCATGGTTTTCATGGCTTCGATGATCAGCAATGTTTGGCCCGCTTTCACCATGGAGCCAATGGCTGCAAATGGGGCCGCATCAGGTACTGGTGAAAGGTAGGCAGTGCCCACCATCGGAGATTTAAGCGGCATTCCTGCTGCGGCGGTTGGTGTTGGGGCAACAGGTGCGGCAGCAGCCATCGCAGAGGCTGGCGCTGGGGCAGGCGCATAAGATTGCGGCGCTTGCATCATCGTTGTGGCGTGAACGGTTTTGCTCACGCGCACTTTTGCACCCTTGTGATCGAGCTCAATTTCCGTGAGTCCGGTCTCATTCAATATTTCTGCCAGCTTGCGGATCAAGCTCAGCTCGCCGGATTCTGCTGCTGGCTTGGCCTTAATGGCTTGTAGAGTAGGTTTCTTTTTCGAGGGCATGTTTACCCCTTTCACTTAGCGGTCAAAACGCTGGAAAGACCTTCCAGCGCCAATTCATAACTCTTCGCCCCAAACCCACAAATAACTCCATGCGCTGCAGGCGATATATAACTGTGATGCCGGAATGCTTCACGTTTGTAAACATTGCTGAGATGCACTTCCACAGCAGGCAAAGCCACTGCTTTCAAAGCATCATGCAAGGCAACAGACGTGTGAGTATAGGCCCCTGCATTGATGATAATGCCAGCCGCCTTGTCGCGCGCTTCATGAATCCAGTTCACCAGCTCACCTTCGACATTGGTTTGGCGAAAATCAATTTTAAGATTCAAAGTATTGGCCTTGGCCGCACTTTGCTTTTCAATACTGGCCAACGTGTCCACCCCGTAAATCTCAGGCTCGCGGGTGCCCAGCAAGTTGAGATTAGGTCCATTGAGAATGAATATCGTTTTCATAAAGCTGGTATAGTCGCGGATACTGAAATTGTGAACCCGTTCCTGAAAACCATCAACAAATCTTGCATCCACCATTGGCCCGCACGCCTGCCAGCATGGCCTGCAAGCCGTCTATCGGCAAATAGCCAGGCGAAACCTGATCATCGACGATAAAAGCCGGCGTTCCAGTGAACAGCAGCGTCTGCGCCAGTATATTAGTTTTTTGAATATTTGCTGCAATCGCCGGATCATTCATATCAGCCTTCATCTGAGCCACATCTAATCCTTGTTCCGCAGCAATCTGGTCCACCACTTCAGCCGTCACTTTGCCTTCGGAAGCAAACAGGGCTTGATGCAATTGCCAATATTTGCCTTGCTTCACAGCTGCCATTGCCGCCTTGGCCGCATATTCTGAACCAGCGCCAAAAATCGGAAACTCTTTCAAGACCACCCGCACATTCTTGTCCTGTTCAACAAGGGCTTGCACTTCCTTCACGCTCTTTTTGCACCAGCCACAATTATAATCCATGAACTCAACCATGGTCACATTGCCTTTTGGGTTGCCAATGACAGCGTCCAAAGGCTCATGAAAAATCTCCCGTGCGTGGGCTTTCAAGTTTGTGGTGCGGGCCGAAACTTCTGCTGCCTTTTGTTTGACATCTAACTTGGTAGCCATGTCTTGCAAAATTTCTGGATGCTCCATCAAGTAATCATGGATCAGTGTTTCCATCTCGCTTTTTTGCGCGGGCGTAAAATTGGCGGCAAAACTCGGCTGCGCAAGGCTGCAAGTGAAAAGGACGGCAGAAGCAAAAGCAAAAATACGGCGCATAATAGTCCTCATGATTTGTTCGGCATATTGCGCTGGAAACTCATTCCAGCACAATCACAATTTAGCTACTTGTGATTAGCAAAGTTTAAAAGATCATTGGCACGCAGCCATTCTGGGCTGCCGCGTTTAAAGAAGTTCTGGGCTGATGTCGCTTTTTCAACCGCCAACTTTTTGTCACCCGTCGCCCAAGCATATTCAGCCGTGGAAAGTTCTGCGCGTGGAATATCGTTTTTTAAGCCATAGGCCTTGGCCATACTCTTGTAAATTTCCGGCATTCCGTCTTCAGTCTGCTTGGCTTTGCGCAAAAGATTAATAGCTTCATCGGCATGGGTGCCAGTCTCGTCGCCCAGCAGCACCTGCGCATCCAAAACCTGTAGTAAACCATTATTAGGCAAAAGCGACCGCGCTTTGTTGATGGCGGGAATGCCCTTGGCGGCTTGGCCGTTTTCCAAATAGGCCTGCGCCTTCAATTCCCAAAAATAGGGATCTTGTGGAAGTTCGGCTGTCAAAGTGTCGATGATCGGAATAGCGTTTTTTAAATCACCACGCCGAAACATGGCAATGGCGCGGGCATAACGTGAGGGCAGGGAGCGATCGCTCGATGGATATTTCTGAAACACCTGCTGCGGTGAATCCATAAATCCGGCCAGCTTGGCTTTGGCCAACTGGTGCCTTAGCAAAAGGCCGGCATCATCAGGCTTATCAAAATAGGGCGAAGCCTTCACCGCAATTTCCAGTGCGCGAATCCGGTCCGATGGCATAGGATGCGAGAATAGGTAAGGGTCAGCATTTTGGGTTGAAGCGAGTGATTCATTCGATAAAAGCTGAAACAGCGTCAACATGCCTTTTGCGCTTTGGCCCGTGGCGGCAAGATATTTAAGCGCCGATTGATCCGCCGTTGATTCCATGCCGCGCTGATACGACAGAAATCCGCGTTGCGCCAAGCCAGATGATCCCATGATCACACCTTGGCCAGCTTGCGCTGCTTCCTTGCTGCCTGACATGGCGCCGCCCACCATGGCGGCAGCCCCCACCAACATTCCAACAATGCGTTCGACGCTGGCATGTTGCATTTCGCTGTTCATCTTAGCAAGATGACCCCCAGCAATATGCCCGGTCTCATGGGCCAGCACACCAATTACTTCATTGGGAGCATCTGATCGTGTGATCAGACCGGTGTGGATGAAAATCCGCTGCCCGCCCGCCACAAAGGCATTGATGCTCGGATCAGCAATCACATAAACTTTGACAGCATCGGGATCAATGCCAGCGGTCTTAAAAATCGGTCTGGAGTAAAGCCGCAACAGCCCTTCGATCTCAGCATCACGAATAATATTGGGACCACGTGATGGTGCATCTTTTGCAAATACAACAGTGCTGCTCAGGACACTGAGGGAGACGAGGCATGCGGATAGAGTTTTAATTAAGCGCATTTAAAGGTTCCAAACATGACCACCGAAGGGGTGATAAAGCCCCTTCGGTCGACTGTGTTATTCCCGTTCAATTGCGGCGTGTTTATGGCTCACTTGCGCTTGCTCCACCAACCGCCTTTGCGTTCCACCGTTTCAGTAGCAACGGTAGGAGCAGGCGGTTGCCACTTGCGGGGCTCAGGTGCTGCAACAAATTCAGGAATGGCAATGATCACCAGTTGTGGAGCAGGGGCCACGGCCACGGCTTCATAGCGTGGCGCGGCTTCAACACCCGCATCACCATTCAATTCGGGTTCGCGTTCGCGGCGCGGCCCACGCTCGCGCCCAAAGCGACCACGCTTGCGACCGCCGCGTTCACGGTTGCGTCCACCACGATCTTCACTCTCGGTCTGCTCAACCACAGCTTCGCCAGCATTGGCACCTGCTTCTTCGGGCGCTTCCGGACGATCATCCACCACTTCCGAATCGGATGAGGGTTCTTCAACACCATTTTCCGACGCAGCAACGCGTTCGTCACCATTTTCGCGCTTGCCACCACGGCGGCCACGGCGGCGGCGCTTGTTCCGCCCACCATCACGTTGGTCAACGGTATCGCCTTCTTCGTTAAAAGCCACTTCGGTCACATTGCCGGAACCGCTTTCATCCTCAACTAAGGTTTCTTCTTCGATAATCTCTTCTTCGATTTCAGGTTCATCCGAGAAGGCCGAATCCATTTGCACTGGGGCGGCCGATGGAATGCGGCGCTTGATGGCTTCACGATCCGGCGCGCGTTCGATAATCGCTTGCGTGCCCTTCACATCATCGCCAGGAACCAAGAAGATCGAAATGTCAAATTGGGTTTCGATTGCCAGCAAACTGTCACGCTTTTCATTGAGCAAATAGAACGCCACATCCCGCGCACACTTCACAGTGAGATTTTCAGCACGGCCTTTTTGTAAATATTCTTCAATGGTGCGAAGCACACCCAAACCACACGATGAAACCGAGCGCACAATACCGCGCCCTTCACAATGCGGGCAAGGACGGAACGAGCCTTCGAGAAGACCGGGACGCAACCGTTGCCGCGACATTTCGAGAAGGCCGAAATGCGAAATGCGGCCCACCTGAATGCGGGCGCGATCATTCTTCAACGCATCTTTCATGCGCCGCTCAACCGCACGGTTGTTGCGATTTTCCTCCATGTCAATGAAGTCGATCACAACCAACCCAGCCAAATCGCGCAAGCGAAGTTGGCGCGCAATTTCATCACAGGCTTCCAGGTTGGTCTTGGTCGCCGTGTCTTCAATATTATGTTCGCGCGTGGCCTTGCCGGAGTTGATGTCAATCGACACCAAAGCTTCGGTTTGGTTGATCACGATGTAACCGCCTGATGGCAAAGTGACCGTTGGCGAATACAGCGCATCCAAATGGGTTTCCACTTGATAGCGCTGGAACAAGGGCCGCGGTTCTTTGTAATGTTTCACGTTCTTGGCGTGCGAAGGCATGAGCATTTTCATGAATTCGCGGGCATCGCGGTAGGCTGCATCCCCTTCTACTACAATTTCTTCCACGTCCTTGGTGTAAAGATCGCGGATCGAACGCTTAATCAAATTGCCTTCTTCGTAAACCAGACACGGCGCTTGGCTTTGCAGCGTAAGCTCACGCACTGATTCCCAAAGGCGCATCAGATAATCAAAATCGCGCTTGATTTCAGGGCGTGTGCGTTGGGCACCAGCGGTGCGCACAATAACGCCCATGCCTTTTGGCACTTCAACGTCCTTGGCGACTTCCTTCAAACGACGACGATCACTCGCATCAGTAATTTTGCGTGAAATGCCACCACCACGCGCAGTGTTCGGCATCAAAACGCAATAGCGACCAGCAAGCGACATGTAGGTTGTAAGAGCCGCACCTTTATTGCCGCGCTCTTCCTTGATCACCTGCACCAGCAAAATTTGACGGCGCTTGATGACTTCTTGAATTTTGTAATGACGCTTGCGTGGCGCACGTCGCGCCCGCTGTGGAACTTCTTCCAAAGCATCAGTTTCTTCACCCAAGGTTTCAATTTTCTGGCTATCGGCATCGCCTTCCACCACTTCAAGATCTGCACCTTCGGCTTGAGCCGTAGGAGCGTCTTCATGGTCATGATGTTCAGCTTCGGCGTCAGCTTCAGCTATCAGAACCGGCTCAGGCTCTTGGTCCAAAGCCATGGCGGGCGCATCACCGTCAAGTTCGCTGTCGTGGTGATGCTCTACTTCTTCAGGATGTTCACCATTAAATGCTGGTGTTTCTTCATCATCCTCATCGTCATCATTTTCAGCCGCTTCTTCAGCTTCCTGCTCAGCAAGCAGCGCCATGCGATCCGCAATCGGGATCTGATAATAATCGGGGTGAATTTCAGCGAAGGCCAAAAAGCCATGGCGATTGCCGCCATATTCCACAAAGGCCGCCTGCAATGACGGCTCAACGCGAGTCACCTTAGCGAGATAAATATTTCCTTTGAGGGGAGTTTTATTAGCACTTTCAAAATCGAATTCTTCGAGGCGGTTACCGCGCGCAACAACAACCCGAGTTTCTTCTGGTTGGCTGGCGTCGATGAGCATTTTTGTGCCCATGTTCATTATTCCTTTTAGCAACAAGGCGGCGCGACGAACTGGGGCTTCTGTCCAAACCTGAGAAACCAATTAAACGCGAGGGCCTGCTTGCAATGAGGGACACAGTTCCTTGAGGCCGAAAAAATGCGCACACAACCGCCGCGCCATATTGACGTGTCGGTGAAATGTGATGCAAGGCAGCCTGTAACATATCCTGAGTTGACCAAATGCCCGGCAACTGCCGAGCGGTTAAAACGCTTTGCCTAATTTGGCACCAAACCAATTCAGGACTTTTTGAACCCTTTGGAGGATTCACATCAACGCAAATGGCGGGGGAGCACTTACTGTTCGGACGCCCAACCGTTGCGAAACTGTTGCTCTTGCAGCCTCAAGTTAAATTGAGTCTAGATATAGAGACATCTTCTTTGTAGGGGGCGCCAAGACATTTTGCAAGGGAGATACTCAAACCAGATTGCGCAACCAAAATTAATGCTATCTAAGATTGAGTTGAAACCACTGATTAACCAAGCGGCCCTAGTTTGCACTGTATTGAGTCTAGGGAAGTTCAACGTGTTTGTAAAAAACGGCGTAAAATCAAGTATTAAGCTGAGTTTTAAGCTAGGTGCCGTGGTGTTGGCTTTGGTTGCCCTATGGGCTTCATCAAATTCGGCAATGGCTAAAGACGCCATCGCCACAGCCACACGCGTCAGCGGCGATGGGCATCATGCACGTTTCGAGGCTGACCTCTCGAAAGCAGTGGGCTTTAATGTCTATGTCCTCAACAAGCCTTACCGCGTGCTGATCGACATGAGTGGCGTCAGCTTTGATTTAGCGCCCGGCCTTGGCCACGAAACTTCAGGCCTAGTGAATTCTTATCGCTACGGCGTGGTGGATGAGGGCAAATCCCGCTTTGTGATCGATACTGCTGGTCCAGTGCTCATTTCAAAATCTTATGCCATGCCAGCTAAAGGAAAAAAGCCAGCTTACATTGTGGTGGAGCTTTTACAAACCTCGCAAGACGCCTTCGATGCCACTTACGCAAATGATCATCCTGAAATTCAAACGGCAGCGATAACACCCGCCGCGGAACCTGCCAAACCCACCGAACACAAAAAAATCATCGTGATCGACCCTGGCCATGGCGGCGCTGATCCCGGCGCCTCCAGCCCCGCCAAAACGCGTGAGAAGGATGTGGTGTTGGCCTATGGTTTGGCTTTACGTGATACGCTTGAAAACACCGGCAACTATGAAGTGGTGATGACCAGAAGCCAAGACACATTTGTGCCGCTGGATGGCCGCGTGAAAATCGCTCGTGATCATAAAGCCGATCTCTTCATCGCCATCCATGCCGACACTGTGCAGGGCCAAGAAGCCCGCGGCACTACAGTTTATACCGTGTCTGACAAAGCCACCGACGCCGAAGCCGAAGCTTTGGCCCAAAAAGAAAATCGCGCCGATATTATTGCGGGCATTGATTTGGGAACGGCAAACAAACAGGTCGCTGATATTCTGATTAATCTGGCGCAACGCGAATCCAAAAACCAAGCCATGTATTTTGCCAAGAAATCCGTTGTCGAACTTCAACAAGTAACTGAAATGACCGGCAAGCCCATCCGCTCTGCGGCTTTCGTCGTGTTGAAAGCTCCTGATGTTCCATCGGTGTTGGTAGAGTTGGGTTACCTCTCCAGCCAACACGATGAAAAACTGTTATTATCACCCGAATGGCGCGCGCGCATGGCTCAGGCCATGACCAATGCAATAGACGCCTATTTCAAACCCGCTCAAGCTATCAGCCAAAACTAACGCCCAGCCTTTGCCATATTTGCAGCCTACCCAGCGCTCCACTATTGAGGGTATGGCGCTTTAGCTAATTATGCTATCGCCTGCCCATCGGTGAATCACTAACCGCAGATTTAGGGTGGCATGTTACGGTTTTTTGGATGGTTGTTTGGCTTTTTGTTCATGGTCTTTTTGGGCCTAGCTGCGGTATCGGCTTATGTAATCTTCGACGTTTCCAAAGACCTGCCAGACTATAAGCAGCTCGCATCATGGGAACCCCCGGTCATGACGCGGATGCACGCAGCTGATGGTTCTTTGCTTGCGGAATTTGCCGAAGAGCGACGCTTATTTGTGCCCATCAATTCTGTGCCCAAGCGCCTCATTCAGGCTTATATTTCAGCTGAAGATAAAACTTTTTACACCCACGGCGGTTTGGATTGGCGTGGCATTGGTGCTGCGTTGATCCGCTATGTCCAGGTGAAAATCACCCATCACGGCCAAATTGTAGGGGCTTCCACGATTACGCAGCAAGTGGCCAAAAACTTTTTGCTCACCAAAGAACAAACCCTCACGCGCAAGCTGAAGGAGGCGCTGATTGTCCAACGAATCGAAGCGACATTCTCGAAGGATAAAATTCTTGAACTTTATCTCAATGATATTTTCTTGGGCCTCAATTCTTATGGCATTGCCGCTGCATCGCTGAATTATTTTGGTAAATCATTGGACGAGTTGAACCTCGAAGAAATGGCCTATCTTGCAGCTCTGCCAAAAGGCCCAAATAATTATAACCCTTATAAATTTCCTGAGCGCGCACTCGAACGACGCAATTGGGTTTTAACCCAGATGTTTGATAATCGATACATCACAGAAGCTGAACTCAAAGAAGCGCAAGCCAAGCCGTTCAAAATTAACCCAAGGCCATTCGGCGCGCAACTTTTTGCAGCCGAATCTTTTGCCGAAGAAGTGCGCCGCGATTTGGTGAACATGTATGGCAAGGAAGCCTTGGACAAGGGCGGCTATTCCGTTCGCACCACTCTTGATCCTAAATTGCAAATCTTTGCGCGCCAAGCTGTGGCCCGTGGCCTGATCGGATTTGATCGTAAGCGCGGGTTTCGCGGGCCCGTGCAACATATTGATTTACAAGGCGGTGATTGGTCAAAGTATTTAGCCAACATTCACGTACCGCCTGACGAATCACCGTGGCGCATTGCGATAGTCACAGAAGTGACAGATGCAGCAGCAACAGTCGGCCTGCAACCTGCGTTTCTGACCGATGGCCAATTTGCGGCTGACCGTGAGACCGGAACCATTCCGTTGCAGCTCACCCAATGGGCCAGAAAATATGTGGATGGCACAAAGCTGGGCCCTGAAATTAAAAAAGTGGGCGACGTGTTGCTAGCGGGCGACATTGTATTTGTGGCCCCCTCGGGTCAACCCAATCAATTCCACCTCGTGCAAATTCCCGATGTGGAAGGAGCCCTGGTTGCCATGGACCCGCACACCGGCCGGGTGCTGGCCATGGTGGGCGGGTTCTCTTATGGCAATAGCCAATTTAACCGCGCGGTGCAGGCGCTGCGCCAGCCCGGTTCGTCGTTCAAACCCATTGTCTATGCGGCAGCCTTAGACAATGGCTATTCGCCAGCCTCGGTTTTGCTTGATGCGCCTGTTGAATATAAATTGCAAAATGGTGACATTTGGAAGCCTAAGAATTACGAGAAGAATTTCTTCGGCCCGTCCACTCTGCGCCGCGGCATTGAACAATCGCGCAACACCATGACAGTGCGACTGGCTGATGACCTTGGCATGACCAAGATTGCTGATTTGGCCCAACGTTTGGGCATCTATGATAAAATGCCATTGCAGCTTTCTATGGCCTTGGGAGCAGGGGAAACCACGCTTCTCAAAATGACCACGGCCTATAGCATGATCGCCAATGGCGGTAAAAAAGTAGAAGCCACGGTCATTGACCGTATTCAAGATCGCTATGGCAAGACCATTTTCCGCCATGACCAGCGCGACTGCACGGCCTGCCAACAAACAACCTATGACCCCAACGCGCCTGAGCCTGATTTTGTTGATACGCGCGAGCAAGTGATGAATCCCTACACCGCCTATCAGATCACCTCGATGATGGAAGGTGTGGTGGAGCGCGGCACAGGAAGGCGTGTGCAGATTGTTGGTAAGCCTGTTGCAGGTAAAACTGGCACATCCAATGAGGAGCGCGATGCGTGGTTTGTGGGCTTCACACCGGACCTCACTGTGGGGGTTTATTTCGGTTACGATAATCCAAAACCCATGGGCAAAGGCCGCACTGGTGGTGAAGTGGCCGCACCCGTGGTGGCAGACTTTATGCGCTTGGCATTGCGTGACAAAGCCGCCATTCCGTTCCGCGTGCCCCGCGCCATTGAACTGATCCCCATTCATGTGAACACGGGAAAGCGTGGCATATATGGTGAAGATGGGGTGATCCTCGAAGCCTTCAAGCCAGGCGATGAACCCCCCTCAAACACGGCTGTGATTGGAAATAACCAGAAAGTCGCCCCCGCCACTGGTGGCGGTGTTGTGCTCGTTGCACCCGACAAGCCCGCCGATAGTGGGTTGACGCAGACAGGCAACGGCCTCTATTGAGCGCCAACAGTTTAATCAAGGCACCATAATGCGCGCAGAAATTATCAAACTCGTAGTCGAAATCGAGCAGTCCGTGGGCCTGCTCAGGAGGCATCTTTGACTGGGATAATTCAATTCGTGAATTAGCCGAACTCAATGCCAAAGCCGAGGATTCCAGCATTTGGAACGACGCACAAAAAGCCCAAGAGCTCATGCGCCGCAGACAAGAACTCGATACCCGCATTAATGGCATCCTCCGCATTCAATCAACGATTTCCGACAGTGTTGAACTCATCGCCATGGGTGAAGCCGAAGGCGATCAATCCATCATCACGGATGCTGAAAAAGCTTTGTTCGCGTTAAAAACCGATGTCTCGGCAATTGAACTCGAAGCGCTGCTTTCAGGCGAAGCCGATGGCAATGACAGCTATTTGCAAATTAACGCTGGTGCAGGCGGCACTGAGAGTCAGGATTGGGCTTCGATGCTCATGCGCATGTATGTGCGCTGGGCCAACCTCAATAAATATAAAGTTGAGGTGCTGGACAATCATGATGGCGAAGAAGCGGGCATCAAATCTTGCACGCTTCTCATCAAAGGCAAAAACGCATACGGTAAATTGAAAACCGAAAGTGGCGTGCACCGACTGGTGCGCATTTCACCCTATGATTCCAATGCCCGCCGCCACACCTCATTCTCATCCGCCTGGGCCTATCCGGTGGTCGACGACAATATCAATATCGAAATCATTGACAGTGATTTGAAAGTCGATACCTACCGCGCCTCAGGGGCAGGTGGCCAACACATTAACACCACTGATTCTGCTGTGCGCCTCACCCACATGCCAACCGGAATCATCGTGGCCTGCCAAGCAGAACGTTCGCAACATAAAAACCGCGCCACCGCGATGAAGATGTTGAAATCGCGCCTTTATGAGCGTGAAGTACAATTGAAGCAGGACAAGGTAGACGCCGCCAACGCCAAGAAAACCGACATTGGCTGGGGTCATCAAATCCGTTCGTATGTTTTGCAGCCCTATCAACTCGTGAAAGATTTGCGCACCGGTTTCACCAGCACAAATCCATCGGCCGTCATGAACGGCGAAATCGACGATTTCATCCAAGCCTCCCTGGCCCAACGCATCCACGGCGGCGGACCGGATGGTGTTGAGGATATTGATTAGCCGCTAAGGTCTTTGCGTATTCGCCTTGAGCGGTCGCACGTTGTCTATCTCGTCGACACTCAAGCTCGGGTCATTGCGGTTGTTTTCTGTCAAAAGCGAGACCGGGGCTTTCGTCAAATTGACTCCAGCCTTGTTTTGTAAACCACTGTGGCGAATTGAGCCATAGAGATACGCCCCATTATCAATGGTCAATGTTTCATTTATCACATTGCCTTCAACATGGGCGCCGGCATAGATATGCACATGGGTGCCATTCACGGGGCCAATCACCCGGCCTCGGATAAATATATTTTCAGCCGAAACTTCACCGTGAACTTCGCCATTTTTTTCTATCAGGCAAGTATGCGCCTTCACTGATCCGCGAATTGCACCATCAATGTGAATTTCGCCATCACAAATCAAATTGCCTTCTAAGGTCGTGTCCTGAGAAATATACGATGGTTCAGCGATAACTTGCTGAATTTCGCGGATTTTCTTTTTCTTTCTGAAAAACATGAAAAACTCAATAACGGCCATCTAAGGTATATTTGTGTTCGTGCACCCATAGAGCTAATTCTAATACAGAGTCAAAACCTTGCCTTGCTTTGGCCAAGCTTTGCTGGCCATTACAGTTTGGTTTGAATCTGATTTAATGAAAGAATAAGTCAAATTTGCTGATTTGAGTCTTTATATTTGTTTTAAACGTTTAGGTGGGTCGGTGCGTCTGAATATTTTGAAAATTTCTGTGCTTTCAATCCTCTCGGTTTTGGCCGTGTTGATAATTGCCGGCGCAGCTTTTTTCTGGCGACTCACCAGTGGCCCCGTCTCCATGTCGTTTCTCAATGGAAAATTTGAAACCGCGATTAACGCTCAGCTCAATGATATGAAAGTGAGTCTCGGCGACGCCGTGCTAGAGCTCGATAAATCTAATTATGTGCCGCATATACAATTTCAAAATTTGATATTGCGCGATTCGGAAGGAACAGTTTTGGCTAGTGCCCCGCGCGCCGCCGTGACCCTCGATAGTGCATCACTCTTTGCAGGGAAAATAGTGGCAACCAGCCTCGAACTCATAGGGCCAAAAATAAGCGCGCGCCGTAATTTAGATGGTACAATAGTTTTGGGCGTTGGCGGCCAAGCAGACGCGCCAGAAGAACAGGGTGCCGGCAAAGGCGACATTGTAACGGAGCAGCCAGCCGCAGCCAATCAATCAAGTGGCGCAAAACTTATCGCATTGCTCGCAGCATCCAGTGGCAAAGAAACACTCTCAACCTTACAAAATATCCGAATTACTCAGGCTGCATTGAGCGTTTTTGACGATGCCAATGGTGCAACTTGGAATGCCCCTCAAGCCGATCTTACATTTCAGAAACTGGCCGGAGGCTTTCAGGTCATTGCCAAGGCTGATGTCTCCAGCGCCGGTGCGCCCTGGCACGCTGAAATTTCGGCAAATTATGGACGCGACAAACACGTTTTCGATGTTGTCACCACAGTTGACAATTTGATACCCGCAAATGTTGCTGATAAAATATTTGCCCTATCGCAATTTGCAAAAGTTAAAATACCATTGTCGGGCCATATTGAGTTTTCGGTCGGCGAAAATGGGGTGGTGAGTTCTGGCAAAGCTGAATTATTGGCTTCGGCTGGTGAATTGAATCTACCGGATTATTTGGCCCGCCCCATCACTGTGGATGAAGGTAATTTACACGTGAAATATGACTCGGCCAGCAAGCGTTTCGTCATTGACAATTCGTCCATACTTGTTGGAGGCGAACGCGCCGACGTAGCAGGAAGTATAGAACCTGTCCGCGCTGCTGATGGCAAACTCACCGCACTCAATATCGCGTTGAAGGCCAACAATGTAAACTTGAACACGCCGGACAATTCGAAATCAACCATCCTTGTGGATCACGTGGAGTTTTCAGGCAAGGCCGCAATTGAGCAGGCGAGGTTGGATATCGATGACCTTGTGGTCATGTCGGGTAATTCAGGCGTGCGGATGCGCGGCATTATTACCGGCGGCGATAAATCTCCTGGCATTCAATTGGCAGGCCGCGTGCGCGATCTGTCAGCTGATATGGTGAAACAACTATGGCCTCCGATCGTTGCTCCAAAATCACGCAATTGGGTGACCGATCACGTGGTCGATGGTCGCGTATCGGAGGGGACTTTCCGAATCAATTTGCCAGTCAACGCGCTTGAGAAAGCCCAACTTGATCAGCGCATACCTGACAATTCAATTGATCTGACATTTTCATTGCGGGATATTTCCACCCACTATTTTAAGAACCTGCCATTGCTAGAACATGCTTCAGCTGAGGCTCACCAAAAAGACAATGACTTCGAACTAAACATCACTGCGGGTCAATCGGTTTTGAGTTCCGGCAAAATAGTTACTGTAAAAAACGGAAGTTTTGGCGCTCACAATCTTCTGCTCGATGAAGTTCCTGGCACCGTTGCGTTCGACCTCAGCGCCCCAATCGCAGTGATGCTTGAATTGGCAAGCCTGCCCGATCTTAATTTGATTAAATCAGATTTCAAAACGATGCCAAAACTGGCAGGCATCGCCAACGCTTCAATCGGTTTGCAATTTCCGCTCATCAAAGATGTGCCAAAGTCGCGGCTGCAAATGACCACGGATGTCAGCATCAGCGGTGCCACTGTGGATGAGATTCTACCCGGCGTTGATTTAACCGATGGCGAATTGGCGGTTGCCATTGGTGTTGATAAAATTACGGTCTCCGGCCCGGCAAAAGTCAACGGGTTGCCCGCTAAAATTTCGTGGGAAAAACCACGGGGTGGAGGACCGGCCATTTCAAAAATTGAGGCCACACTCGATGAGCAATTACGCGAAAAGATGGGGATCAAGCTCAGTACCTACATGTCTGGGCCCATGCCAGTGCAAGCGACGATTTCCCAAAACGACGCCGGCAACAATCAAGTTGATGTTGAGGCCGATTTGTCTTCCGTGAAAATGAAACTGGCCGCTTTGGGTTGGAAGCGTGAAGCTGTGAATGGAACAGCGGCGTCTTTCTCGCTTACAACAAATAAAGACGGTAGCCGCACGGTGAATGATTTTAAATTGGATGGCGATGGTCTGCACCTACGTGGAAACATCGATATTGCCAAAGGTGGAAAGCTTTCATCAGTAAACATGGACGAAATTCGTTTGGATCAGGACAATGTTTTTTCGGCTAAAGTAGTCCCCGGGGATGGCACTACCGATTTAACCGTGAGCGGCAAAAATTTTGACGCAAGACCTTATATTAAGAATCTCATTTCACCGATTCAATCGGCGGCCAATGCGGCACCGCAAAATCCTGGCGGGGCTGATTTCACATTAAAAGCGCATTTTGATCACGTCACCGCGAATCGTGGAGAGGCCGTGGATGACGTCTCAGCCACGCTGCGTGCGCGCGCTGGAAAAATTGCTGAAGCTGATATCACCGGACATTTTCTCAGTGGCCAACCGATCACGATAAAAGTGACACCCTTGCCTGAGGGCCGAGATTTGCGCGTGGACACCAGTGATGGCGGAGCCGCCATTCGTGCCGCCAATTTCTATTCTAAAATGGCCGGTGGCACGCTGCAATTTGCGGCTCTCATCGGCAATGAACAAGGTTCGCCCGTTCGCAATGGACGGTTGTTGGTGCAAAATTTTGAAGTGCGCAATGAAGCTGCTTTGGCCCAGCTTGATCAACGCGGTAAACCTAAAAAATCGGGTCCACGCAACGATGGACTGACATTCAAAAAACTTTGGCTGCCCTTTACCATTGATGGCCAATTTGTGCGTATGGGCGAAGTTATTTTGCGCGGCAGCGATATGTGCGCCACCGCCAGTGGCGTCATTCGCAAAGCTGATGGAGCATTGGATATAACTGGCACTGTTATTCCAGTATGCGGCCTCACCGGCGTGTTTAACAATGTGCCAATAATTGGTGATATTCTCACTGGCGGCAATAACAATGAAGGCATTTTTGGCATGACTTATGCCATGAGCGGTTCGCTCGCCAAACCCAACGTGCGTGTCAATCCGGTATCGGTTTTAGCTCCAGGTTTATTCCGCCGCTTCTTCGATTTTCAAAAAACTACACCGGGCACCAGGGCCATCAATTGATCAAACTTGATGTTTGAGTAAAACGTGTTTCTTTTTGCCCATGGAAAGTTTGATGGCACCGTCTGCATTGATCATTTCAGGCGTCAGTATCATTTTTTCATCGGTGACTTGGATATCATTCACACGAATGGCCCCGCCTTGAATAGCGCGTTTGGCTTCTCCATTTGAATTTGAAAAACCCACAGCGGTCATCACTTGAAGAATTCCCGCTGCAACCGGAAGTCCAAAAGTCGGCAAGCCTTCCGCCAAAGTTCCTTCTTCAAAAGTTTTCCGAGCGGTTTCAGCCGCTGCCGTAGCGTCCGCTCTTCCATGTAATAATGCAGTGGCTTCTTCGGCCAATACCTTCTTGGCCTCATTAATTTCAGCACCGCCCAGTGCTTCCAATTTGGCAATTTCATCCAATGGCAAAGTGGTGAACAGTTTTAAGAACCGCCCAACGTCAGCATCTTCTGTGTTGCGCCAGAACTGCCAATATTCGTAAGGCGAGCGCATATCAGAGTTCAGCCACACTGCACCGTTGGCAGTCTTGCCCATCTTGGCACCCGACGATAGTGTAATCAGCGGCGAGGTTAATGCATAAAGCTGATGCGTGCCCATGCGGCGACCAAGGTCAATGCCATTGACAATATTGCCCCATTGATCAGAACCACCCATTTGCAAATTACAGCCATAACGCCGCGCCAATTCAGAATAATCATAGGCTTGCAAAACCATGTAATTGAACTCGATGAATGAAAACTCACTTTCGCGTTCAAGGCGTTGCTTAACAGAGTCCATTGCCAACATGCGGTTCACACTAAAGTGCTTGCCCACATCGCGCAGCATGTCGAGATAGTTAAGTGTGGTCAGCCATTCCGCATTGTCCACCATCATGGCGTCGGAGTTCCCTGAACCAAATTTTAGGAACTTATCAAAAACCTGCTGAATGCCGCGCTTGTTATCTTCAATATCGGCCAGCGACAAAATCTTCCGGCTTTCATCACGTCCCGAAGGATCGCCAACGCGCGTCGTGCCGCCACCCATCAGAACGATCGGTTTGTTGCCGGAAGCTTGCAGCCAATGCAGCAGCATAATTTGCACCAGTGAGCCCACATGCAGCGAGCGCGCCGTGCAATCAAACCCAATATAGGCCACCAGCTTTTTGGCCGCGGATAGCGCATCCAAGCCGTCATTGTCCGAGCATTGGTGAATAAAGCCACGAGTGGCCAAAGTGTTAAGGAATTCTGATTTGAAATGAGCCATAATAAAAGCCTCTTAACACAGGTGCGATTCATGTCAAAAACCTTCACTGCATTGGGACTCATGTCTGGCACATCGCTCGATGGAATTGATGTGGCATTGATTAAGACGGATGGTGAGAGTTTTGTCGATCGTGGTCCTTCAGAAACGTTTCACTATAATGCTGAGCAGCAAGAGGAGTTGCGCCAAGGGCTAGCAGATGCACTCACGATTAAAACCCGCACCGAACGACCCCCCCAACTAGCAACGCTTGAAAATCATCTTACAGAATGGCACATCACTGTAGTTCAGAAGTTCGTTAAAAACTGTGCTCTAACACCCTCAAATATAGATATAATTGGCTTCCATGGTCAGACAGTGCTCCATCGTCCTGAGCACCGTCTCACCGTGCAGTTGGGTGACGGTGGTGCACTTTCGAAAGCGCTTGATATTCCTGTTGCCTACGATATGCGCGCCGCAGATGTGGCCGCGGGTGGGCAGGGCGCTCCCTTGGTTCCAGTCTATCACCGAGCCCTTGCGAAAAATCCACCTGTGGCATTTGTCAATATCGGCGGTGTGGCGAATGTGACTTATGTCGGCGCAAACGGTGAGCTACTGGCCTTCGACACCGGCCCCGGCAATGCCTTGATCAATGATTGGGTGCGCAAACACACGGGTGCCGCTCACGATGAAGGTGGTCAAATGGGATTGCGCGGAAAGATATCGCTCACCCATTTGCAGACGGCCTTCCACCATGATTTCTTTAAAAAACGCCCACCCAAATCTTTGGACCGCAACAGTTTTACGGCTTTAGATTTCGACGACCTCACTCTCGAAGATGGCGCGGCAACTTTATCAGCCTTCACAGTGCAATCCATTTCCAAAGCAGCTGACTGGTTTCCAACGCCGGTCAAAAGCTGGATCCTCTGCGGCGGCGGCCGTCATAATGCCGCGATTATGTCAGGTCTAGAACTCCATCTCTCCAATGTCATTTCTGCCGAGGATGCGGGCTTCAATGGCGACAGCATGGAAGCCGAAGCTTGGGCCTATTTGGCAGTACGGAGCTTGCTTGGATTGCCGATTTCATTTCCAAGCACAACGGGTATAGTATCAGCTCAAACGGGTGGCGTATTTGCCAATGGGAGAAATGAATGACTAAGCGTATTGTGTTTACCGGCGGCACGGGCAAAGCCGGGCGTCACGCTGTGCAGCATCTGGCAGCCAAAGGCTACGCCATTCTCAATGTCGATTTAAAGCCGCTTGATCAGCCCGGTGTCAACACCTTGATTGCCGACCTCACGGACAGTGGCCAAGTGTTCAATGCGCTGACAACGCATTTTGGTTTTGACGGGTTTAATGAGGGCGCTCCGCCAAAGGCCCCGGATGCCGTGGTGCATTTTGCGGCAATACCGCGCGTGTTGATCGAGCCCGACAACAAAACCTTTTCCGCCAATGTAGTCAGCACCTATAACGTGATTGAAGCGGCGCTAAAACTGGGCGTGCGCAAAATTATTATTGCCTCAAGTGAAACCACCTATGGCGTGTGTTTTGCCGAAGGCGATAAAGAATTCAAAAGTTTTCCCCTCGACGAAGATTATGAAATTGATCCGATGGATAGCTATGGCCTTTCGAAACTGGTCAATGAGCAAACGGCGCGGGCATTTGCGGCCCGTTACAAGGCTGACATTTACGCTCTGCGTATTGGCAATGTGATTGAACCGCACGAATATGACCGCTTCCCTAGCTTTGTCGCTCATCCCGAGACCCGCAAGCGCAATGCATGGAGCTATATCGATGCACGCGACTTAGGCGAAATTGTCGATCTGTGTTTGCAAAAAGATGGATTGGGTTTTCAAGTGTTCAATGCCGTCAATGACACCATAACTACCGATATGCCAACCGCTCAGTTTTTGGCCAAGCATTGTCCAAATACGCCGATCACCCGCAAGCTCGATGAGTATGAAGGGCCGATTTCAAACCGTAAAATTCGTCAAGTGCTGGGATTCAAAGAACAACACAACTGGCGCAAATACGTTTAAAGAAGTCAAGCTTCCTGCGTCAGCCGCTTGTCTAAATAATCAGCGCAAATCTTGGTCAGTTCCTCAATCCGGTCTTGGAAGAAGTGGTTGGCATCGGTAATCACCCTGTGCTCGATGGTAATACCCTTTTGCGTCTTCAGTTTTGAAACCAAAGTGTGAACAGCTTCAGGAGCCGTCACTTGATCTTGGCCACCGTTGATGAATAGGCCGGAAGCAGGGCAGGGGGCGAGGAATGAGAAATCATAATGTTTGGCTAAGGGTGCGATGGAAATAAACCCTCCAATTTCAGGTCGGCGCATTAAAAGCTGCATGGAAATCCAAGCCCCAAATGACACGCCAGCAATCCAACACGTCTTTGACTCGCGGTTTAAGGCCTGCAACCAATCCAAGGCCGAAGCCGCATCAGCCAATTCGCCTGCACCATTGTCAAACAAGCCTTGGCTGCGGCCCACGCCGCGAAAGTTGAAGCGCAACACTGCAAAACCGCGCGACTGAAACAGCTGATAGAGCGCGTGAACAATCGGGTTATTCATCGTGCCGCCAAATGTGGGGTGAGGATGCAGCAAAATGGCAATTGGCGCTCCAACGGCTTTGGCGGGGTGATACCGCGCCTCAATCCGGCCTGCGGGTCCGTTAAAAATCACTTCTGGCATAATGCACCCCAATTTTGCGCCGCAAGAATCTTTATACTCAGGCTGAGCGAGTAATTGACTCCGTTAGTCGGATTTAGTAGTTTCTTTTTAGAATGGTTCCAATCAAGGATCACATTCGGCTTTGCAGCCCTTAGCACGAGGCGGGGGGCAAAAAGCAAGCTTTTCGTTATTGATAAAGGCAAAAGCCCATGAAAATGAGCACCAAAGGACGCTACGCCGTTATGGCGATGATTGATATTGGCGAACACGCCCATGGAAAGCCTGTGTCTTTGGCGGAAATCGCTGATCGTCAAGACATCAGTCAGGAATATCTCGAGCAACTCTTTGGAAAACTCCGGCGCGCCAATCTGGTGGCTAGCTCGCGCGGCCCTGGTGGCGGTTATATGCTGGCCCGCGATGCGGCGGAGATCAATATTTCCGAAGTGATTCTCGCCGCCGATGAGACGCTCAACGCCACCCGCTGCGGCGGCGATGCTGTGCCCGGATGCGTGAAAGGTGAGCGCTGCAATTCCCATGATCTGTGGTCGTCACTGGGCCGTCAGATGATGAACTTTCTGGGTGCCATCACACTTGAAGATGTGGTGCAAAATCGCAATCTCGCATTGGCCGCGTCCATCCGCCAAGCCAAAGACCGCCATGTGAAAGTTCAGGCATGAGAACCTATCTCGACCATAACGCCACCAGCCCGCTGCGCCCTGAGGCAAAGCAGGCGATGCTGGACGCTATGGAGATTTCAGGCAATGCCTCGTCGGTTCATAGCGAAGGCCGCAAGGCCCATAAGCTGATGGACGACGCGCGTGAAGTGCTAGCCTTCAATCTCGGTTGCCTGCCGCAAATGGTCACTTTCACAGGTGGCGGCACTGAGGCCAATAACATGGCCGTGCGCGGGGTGGATGTGGAGCGAATTTTAATTTCCGCAATTGAACATCCCA
This sequence comes from Hyphomicrobiales bacterium, assembly GCA_031393975.1. Taxonomy (GTDB): domain Bacteria; phylum Pseudomonadota; class Alphaproteobacteria; order Rhizobiales; family Aestuariivirgaceae; genus Aestuariivirga. Next base: position 19,902 of record JANMWK010000094.1, on the reverse strand, counting down.
GTGTGAGCGCTGCGGCCAAGGCCAGCGGTAAAATTGTTGAAATTATACCCGTTGATCGATTAGGTCGCGTTAATTTAAGCGCACTTGAGCACATGCTAATCGGCCCCAAGGCACTCGTTTCCGTCATGGTCGCAAATAATGAAACCGGCGTCGTGCAACCTATTGCCGATGTTGTTTCACTAGCAGCCAAGGCCGGAGCACTCACCCATGTTGATGCTGTGCAAGCCTTCGGTAAGCGCCCAGTGAATTTCGGTTTGATGGGCGTGGATATGATGACGGTTGGCGCCCATAAAGTGGGCGGCCCCAGCGGCATTGGGGCTTTGATCATTCGCGATGGTTTGGTGGTGGAACCACTGCTGGTGGGCGGTGGCCAAGAACTGCGCCGCCGGGCCGGCACCGAAAATCTTATCGCCATCGCAGGCTTTGCAGCCACAGCGAAAGCCGCGCGCCTCGACACTTTCGAGTTGAAAGATAAACTGGAAGCCGCACTTGAAGACAGCCTGATTTTCAGTGATGGCGTTGAGCGTCTGTGCAACACCACCTGTCTTGCGATGTCTGGCATGAAAGCCGAAACTTTGTTGATGAATTTTGATCTTGAAGGCATTGCCGTTTCATCGGGCTCGGCCTGTTCCTCTGGCAAAGTGGCACGCTCTCATGTGCTAGAAGCCATGGGTGTCGCACCCGCACTCTCCGCCGCTGCCATTCGCGTATCACTGGGGTGGAACACAACAGCAGAAGACATCCAACATTTCATCGCCGTGTGGCGCAAACTTAACCAACGCTCCAAAGCGAAAGCTGCATAAAATATGGCCGACCAAGATACCATTGATCTCGTGAAAACGATTGAAGTCGAAAAGTACAAATACGGCTTTGAAACCGATATCGAGTCCGACTATGCGCCAAAGGGTTTGAATGAAGACATTGTGCGCTTCATTTCGGCAAAGAAAAATGAACCGGCATGGATGTTGGAATGGCGGCTGGAAGCGTATCGTGTCTGGCTTGAGATGGTTGAACCTACTTGGGCAAAAGTGCATTATCCTAAAATTGATTTCCAGGACCTGTATTATTACGCTGCCCCCAAATCCATGGCTGCTCCCAAAAGTCTGGATGAGATCGATCCAAAGCTTCTGGAAACCTACGCCAAGCTTGGTATTCCGCTAAAGGAACAGGAAATCCTCGCAGGTGTGAGGAAGCAGGGTGAGCCGAGCCATTTGGATGATGAGGGCAATGAAATCATCACAGGCCGCGTGGCCATTGATGCCGTGTTTGACTCAGTCTCGGTCGTCACCACCTTCAAAGCCGAACTTGCAAAAGCGGGCGTGATTTTCTGTTCAATATCCGAGGCGCTGCGTGAGCATCCTGATTTGGTGAAGAAATATCTGGGCAGTGTCGTTCCGCAGAATGATAATTTCTATGCAGGCCTCAACAGCGCTGTGTTTTCGGATGGCTCCTTTGTCTATGTGCCACCCGGCGTGCGTTGCCCGATGGAACTTTCAACCTATTTCCGCATGAACGCCAAAAACACCGGCCAGTTTGAGCGCACTTTAATCATTGCGGATAAAGGTTCTTACGTTTCATATCTCGAAGGCTGCACCGCGCCCACCCGCGAGGAAACCCAGCTCCACGCCGCAGTGGTGGAGTTGATCGCCCATGAAGATGCCGAGATCAAATATTCCACCGTGCAAAACTGGTATCCGGGTGACGCCGAAGGCAAGGGTGGCGTTTATAATTTTGTGACCAAGCGTGGCGATTGCCGTGGCGCGCGCTCTAAAATATCTTGGACGCAAGTTGAGACAGGCTCTGCGATCACATGGAAATATCCCAGCGTGATCTTGCGCGGTGAATCCTCCCGTGGTGAATTTTATTCCATCGCCATTTCCAACGGCCGCCAGCAAGTTGATTCAGGCACCAAGATGATCCACCTGGGCAAGAACAGCTCCAGTCGCATCATCAGCAAAGGCATTGCTGCTGGCCGCTCGGATAACACCTATCGCGGCTTGGTATCGGCCCACCGCAAAGCCACCAACGCCAGAAACTTCACACAATGTGACTCACTGTTAATCGGTGATCAATGTGGCGCACACACCGTGCCATACATCGAGTCCAAAACCTCAACCGCTCAATTTGAACACGAAGCCACCACGTCAAAAATTTCTGACGACCAGATGTTCTACTGCATGTCACGCGGTCTTTCGCAGGAGGAGGCCGTGGCCCTCATCGTCAACGGGTTTGTGCGCGATGTGCTGCAACAACTCCCAATGGAATTTATGGCGGAAACGCAAAAGCTGATTGGCATCAGTTTGGAAGGATCAGTGGGATGATCACGCTTTATTCCTTTCCTTCTCCCCTTGCGGGAGAAGGTGCCCCACTTGGGGCGGATGAGGGGGCTGCCAAGTGCAAGCACCGCACCCAGCTCAACCATACCCCTCATCCGGCCTTCGGCCACCTTCTCCCGCAAGGGGAGAAGGGTAATTTTGGAAACTGAACCTATGCTCGAAATTAAAAACCTCCACGTCAAACTCGAAGACGAACCGCGCGAAATTCTGAAAGGCCTTTCACTTAACGTGAAGGCAGGGGAAGTGCATGCCATTATGGGGCCGAATGGCTCTGGTAAATCCACGCTGTCTTACGTGCTCTCCGGCCGTGATGGCTATGAAGTGACCGAAGGCAGCGTCATGTTCAAGGGCGAAAACTTGCTTGCCATGGACCCCCATGAACGCGCCGCCAAGGGCGTGTTTCTCGCCTTTCAATACCCCATCGAAATTCCCGGCGTGGCCACCATGCAGTTCCTCAAAGTGGCACTTAATGCGCAACGCAAGGCCCGGGGTGAAAAGGAACTTTCAATTCCCGATTTCATGCGCTTTGTGAAAGAGCGTGCTGCGAAACTGAACATCAGCCAAGAAATGCTGAAGCGCCCCGTGAATGTGGGTTTCTCTGGCGGAGAAAAAAAACGTGCCGAGATTTTGCAAATGGCGGTGCTGGAACCCTCACTCTGTGTGTTGGATGAAACTGATTCAGGCCTCGATATTGATGCTCTGAAGGTGGTGGCTGATGGTGTGAATGCGCTCCGCTCGCCCGGCCGCGCTATGATTGTGATCACCCATTATCAGCGCTTGCTTGACTATATAGTGCCTGACTTTGTGCATGTGCTGTCCGATGGCAAGATTGTGAAATCCGGTGGCAAGGAACTGGCACTTGAGCTGGAAGAAAAAGGCTATGCCCAGTTTGTGGAGAAAGCGGCGTGATCCAGGCCCTTTCCAAAACTCCAGCAGAAGAAGCCTTTGGCATGTCGTTGCCACACCGGCGCATGGAAGAATGGCGCTGGACCGACTTGCACCGCAATCTTGTAAAGCCTTATCCGCCTCACCAGAATGTGATGGCGACAACTAAGGATGTGGAACGCCTTATGGCTACCTCCCCCTTCGCCAAAATCACGAACCACCGCATTGTATTTATGAATGGCAGCCTGGACCAGGCACGGTCTAACTTGGCAGGACTTACATTTGAGTTGGGTGTGCCATCATCATCAGGCGTCGATGATCCCGTCATTCATTTAAACAGCGCCATTGAACCTTCTGGCCTGACATTGCGCTTTGACGCGAGCATGGATGTGCCCGTCGAAATCATACACATCGCCACGCAAGGGGCGGCTCGCGCCATGGCATTGCGCAACCGGATTGAAGTGGGCGAGGGCGCGTCGGCCACCATCATCGAAACTTTTGTCGGCGAAGGCGATTATGTGGTAAACGCCGTCACCGAAATTCATGTGGGCGCAGGGGCAAGATTAGACCGCGTGAAAGTGGAATTGGAATCGCACGACGCCACGCATCTCTCTTATGTAGATTGCACATTGGACAAAGATGCAAAGCTGAACGAACTCACCCTCACATCGGGTTCCGTGTTGAACCGCCAAAACGGAAACTATCTTTTCGCAGGTGAAAGCGCCAATGCCCACATTGCGGGAGCGTATTTATTAAACGGCAAACAACACGCTGATACGCGCCTTGTGATGGACCACCAGGTGCCCCATTGCACCAGCCGCGAAATGTTCAAATGCGTGATGGATGACAGTGCGCGCGGCATTTTTCAAGGCAAGGTCATCGTGCGCAAACACGCGCAGAAGACCGATGGCAAACAATCCAGCCATGCCCTGTTGCTGTCTGAGTCCGCCGAATTCGATGCCAAACCTGAATTGGAAATCTACGCTGATGACGTGGTCTGTGGCCATGGCGCAACAGCGGGTGACATCAACCACGATCACCTGTTTTATCTGCAGTCACGCGGCATTCCGGAAGCAGAAGCAAAATCATTGTTGATCGGCGCGTTTGTTGGTGAAGCCTTTGATGGAATTGTCAATGATGCCATGCGTGAAGCGATGGTGGCATATGCTGAGAATTGGTTGACGGCGAGGAAGGCGAAGTGATGCTTGACGTCGAGCGCATCCGCAACGATTTCCCCATCCTCTCGCGTGAGGTTTATGGCAAACCGCTGGTTTATCTCGACAACGCTGCCTCCGCACAAAAGCCCAAAGCCGTGCTCGATGCGATGACGAAGTCAATGACTGAAGAATATGCCAATGTGCATCGTGGCCTTCACTTCCTGTCCAACACCGCGACACAGGCATTTGAGGACGCGCGTGAATCAGTGCGCCGCTTCATCAATGCGCCATCCAAGGATCAGGTGATCTTCACCCGCAATGCAACTGACGCCATCAATCTCGTAGCGCAATCTTTTGGCGGCATGGTGATTGGTGAGGGTGACGAGATTATTCTTTCCATCCTCGAACACCACTCCAACATTGTGCCATGGCATTTTCACCGTGAGCGCCGGGGTGCGGTGATCAAATGGGCTCCGATTGATGATGAGGGTAATTTCTTGTTAGACGAGTTTGAAAAACTCATTAGCCCACGGACGAAAATGATCGCAGTGACCGCCATGTCCAATGCCTTGGGCACCGTGGTTCCTGTAGCCGAGATTATTAAAATCGCCCATGCCAAAGGCATTCCGGTTTTGGTCGATGCCAGCCAACAAGCCGTCCACTCCCATGTCGATGTGCAGGCACTGGATGCGGATTTTCTAGTCTTGACAGGCCACAAAACCTACGGCCCCACCGGCATTGGTGTGCTTTATGGCAAGTCCGAACACTTGAAAAAAATGCCACCTTATCAAGGCGGTGGTGAAATGATCTCAGAAGTTACTACAGATATGATTACCTACAACGATCCACCACATCGTTTCGAAGCGGGCACCCCAGCCATCGTCGAAGCCATCGGTCTTGGCGCTGCGCTGGATTATATGACTGCCATCGGTCTTGACAAAATCGCCGCCCACGAAACGGCGCTGCATGATTATGCCCTCAGCCGTTTGCGCGAAATCAACTCACTCAAAATCTATGGTCAAGCCCGCCACAAAGGGCCTATCATTTCCTTCACCATGAACGGTGCCCACGCCCATGATGTGGCAACCGTGATTGACCGCCAAGGCGTCGCTGTGCGTGCGGGCACCCATTGCACGCAGCCGCTTCTCCAGCGGTTTGGCATTACCGCCACCTGCCGCGCTTCCTTCGCCATGTACAACACTATGGCAGAGGTTGATAAATTGGCAGAAGCGCTTATCTCTGCTCAGAGGATATTCACGTGACCGAAGAAGTAACTAGCAACGCCCCCGATATGAGCGCCATTCCCGCCGACGAGTTGGCGCGGATGACTGATGATATCGTCTTGGCGCTGAAAACCGTATACGACCCTGAAATCCCTGTTGATATTTACGAACTTGGCCTCATTTACAAAGTCGATATTGATGATGATCGCAATGTGGCCATTGACATGACTTTGACCGCACCGGGCTGCCCTGTTGCTGGCGACATGCCAGGCTGGGTGGAGAATGCCGTATCCACTGTCGGTGGTGTGGCCAGCGTTAAAGCAAAAATTACATTTGACCCGCCATGGGACCACAGCCGCATGTCGGAAGAAGCGCGCATGGCGATGAATATGTGGTAGGATAATTGATATGGAACAAGTTCAAGCCCGACCCAGACCTCAAGTGATGAAAGTGACTGCTGCTGCTGCGGCACGCATTGCCGAACTCATGGCGCGTGGCGAAGGCGTGGGTCTGCGCGTTGGCGTGAAGAACGGCGGCTGCGCTGGCATGGAATATACCATGGAATGGGCCAAAGAGCAGGGCAAGTATGACGAAGTAGTCGAAGACAAGGGTGCTAAAATTTTGATCGACCCGAAAGCCATCATGTTCTTGCTCGGCACTGAAATGGATTTCCAATCCTCAACGCTGAAATCTGGCTTCGTATTCAACAATCCAAATCAAATCTCGGCCTGTGGCTGCGGTGAAAGCGTGCAGATCGTTCCAGCCTCAGCATGAGCGCCACTGTTGAGCATGTGCTGGAACTAATGTCTGGTTTTGGGGCTGTGACAACCAGAAAAATGTTTGGTGCGGTGGCTCTCTATCACGCAGGTCTCATCTTCGGCATGGTCGATGATGATGTGCTTTATCTTAAAGGCGATGATGCACTGAAGCCTGAGTTTGAAAAAGAAAAACTCGACCAGTTTTCATATGAATCAAAATCCGGTGGCCGCACGGCTATGAGCTATTGGCGTGCACCCGAACGCTGTCTCGATGATTCGATTGAAATGAAACTCTGGTGCCGCAAGTCTTACGAGGCGGCCTTGCGTTCACAGAAGCCAGCCAAGAAGTCGATCACAAAAACCAAACCCAAAAAATAGGGGAGCTGTGCCGCTGGGTTTAGTGCAACACAGTGACTTTTTGTTTTGGCGCAGGCATTCTTTCGCCCGATAACTCCATCCCAATCTGAGTATCTTTGCGCCAAACCACACGGGCATGTTGAATGCTGTAGTCCGAAGAAATCATAAGACGAAACTCATTGGGAATGGCCCCTTGGTGGTCACAAACAATGATCGCCGAATCCGCCGATTTAACGCCAACAATAATTGCTATTTAAGTCTAATTTTTCAAAAAGGAAAAATCAGCAGCATTATAACTTCCGCGCAGGCGCCCGAGTTTTTTCACTTGTGAATGTAATGCCAATCATATCGCCACGTCGCCACACCACATGGGCGTTACAAATTGTATTATCGGAAGTGAGCAAAAAACGAAAATCATTCGGCACTGCGGCCTGATCTCCAACAATTAATTTAGCGCCCGTCTCAGACATGTCACGCACCGTGCAGTCTACGAGAGACCAATTGCTCAAATGCACAATTTTTGCACTTTTAAGCACTCGGTTACGCGGAGCAATACGTTTGTTGTCTTCGGTCAAAATATTAACGCTCATTGTTTTGAGATGAATACTATCTGACAAAAGTTAGAGTTGTGTGAATGCTTAAATTAATTAACGCTTTATTAAAAACGATGGCATGTTGCCAACATGAAATCCATTATCATTGGGTGCATCATCGTCAGAATGAGTGTGACGGGGCGGGCGCGGTGTGTGAATGCGAAGTTCACGCTCAGGTTTTGTAACGGCTTCAGCGGTCAAAGGCTTCACCACTTCTGCTGAAACCGCAGGCGCTGAAATTTTTGGCTCAGACTTTGTGCGACCACGGCCACGCGGTTCACGCCGCACCGGCTTGGCGCTGTCTTCGGTTTCATCCACAGCGCCATTATCGAAATAGGGTAGCTCCTTGTTGATCAAGGTCTCAATCGCTTTGAGATATTTGCTTTCTTCCTTTGTCACCATGGTGAAGGCGGCACCCTCGCGGCCAGCGCGGCCGGTGCGGCCAATGCGGTGCACATAATCTTCGGCATGAATTGGCACATCAAAGTTGAACACATGGCTCACTTCCGGAATATCCAAGCCACGTGCCGCCACATCGGAGGCTATCAAATAGGTGACTTCATTGGCGCGAAACGCATTCAACATTTTTAGGCGCGCCGATTGATCCATATCGCCATGCAAAGCCCCAGCATTGAAGCCATGCTTCTTCAGCGATTTTTCAAGCAGTGCTACAGTGGTCTTGCGGTTGGAAAATATGATCGCGTTTTTAACATTGCTCTGTGTGCGGAGCAAATTACGCAGAGCATCACGCTTGGCCCCCGCTTCATGCGGGGCCTTCACCAACATCTGGGTAATGGTCTCAACCGTTGAGCCACGTGCAGCAGTTTCCACGCGAACCGGATTATGCAGGAATTGTGAAGTGACGCGCTGAATTTCAGGCGGCATGGTGGCTGAGAAAAATAAGGTCTGGCGCGTGAACGGTAGCAGCTTACAGATCTTTTCAATGTCAGGCATAAAGCCCATATCGAGCATACGGTCGGCTTCATCGATCACCAGCATTTCAATGCTGGTCATCAGCAAGCGGCCCCGTTCAAAATGGTCAAGTAAACGGCCCGGCGTGGCGATTACCACATCAGCACCGCGGTCAATTTTGGCAGCTTGAGGTTCAAATGAAACCCCACCGATGAGCAGGGCCACCGTGAGCTTATGATTCTTGCCAAGAGACTCAAATGACTCTTGCACTTGGGCTGCAAGCTCGCGTGTGGGCTCTAAAATCAGAGTGCGGGGCATACGAGCCCGAGCCCGACCCTTTTCCAGCATCGAAAGCATGGGCAAAACAAAAGCTGCGGTTTTGCCGGAACCGGTTTGCGCCAAACCCAACACGTCCTTGCGTTGCAAAGCATGGGGAATAGCTTCAGCTTGTATGGCAGTGGGCGTGGTGTATCCAGCGGCGGTCACAGCTTCAAGCACTTTAGGGCTCAGGCCCAGGTCAGAAAAATTCATGTAGTAAAGAAAAACCAATCTGGCGAAAGTTAAATAAGGGGCACCACATGGGCATTCGCCATTGCCGGGGTGTCGGAATGTGTGTGCGATACGGGGAATCGCCACAAAAGTCAAATTCAGCCGAATTTAGTCGTCAATTGGGGGTTTCGAACACCTAGTATTCCCGCAAGAGATATGCAAAGTCACAAAAAAATTAGGAGCGTTAATGTCAATAACCGATCTCATTGTCGCCAGTGGCCTCAATAATAAGCAACATGCCGCTAAAGCTTTTCCGACTTGGGTCTTAGCGCGCATCGAAGAGTTGTTGCCGCCAAACATGCAGGAAACAGCTGAAACTGGCTGTGGTAAATCCACTATTCTGTTTTCAAATTTATCGCAACATCACACCGTTTTCACCATTGATGACACGGCTCACCCAGAATCGAGTGTAAACTATTTCAGAGATTGCGCAGTCACAAAGCTTTCTCGCATCGAAACTGTTTTTGGCTCAACCCAAATTACTATGCCAAAGTGGAAATCGAACGTTATGTTAGATGTGGCTTTGATTGATGGCCCTCACGCCTTTCCCTTTCCAGAACTGGAATATTATTATTTCTATCCGCGCATAAAAACAGGCGGGTTGTTGATCGTTGACGATATTCAAATTCCCACTCTTGGCCGTATGGCCGATGTGATTGCGGAGGACGAAATGTTCGAGCTCGTGGAGCTTGTGGCCTATACAGCCATATTTCGCCGCACCAGTGCCCCCACGTTCAACCCCCTAGGAGATGGATGGCATGATCAACACTATAACCGCCGCCACTCGAAAAATATTCCCTTCCAATTCAATGGGCTCGTCCCTCTGGAAGGGGGAACGTTGCACACACCTTTTGCACGGCGCATTGGGGCAACGCCGCTGACAATATCCAACCAGTTCATAGCGCACGAATTGCGTCGCCGTTTTAAGAACCTATTTAGTTTAATGAAAACCAACAGTTGATTGCAGGAGTTTTTCGATAAGCCATCAATTTCTAAATCCATTCCCTTTTTTATTTTTCGTTAACCATAACGCGGCAGTTTGCGAATCATAACTTTTAAAGGGGTGCTTTAATGAATAAACTAACAGCGGAATTTTTTGGAACTTTTTGGCTCGTACTTGGGGGTTGCGGCAGCGCGGTGTTGGCAGCGGCTTTTCCAAATGTCGGCATCGGTTTGATGGGTGTCTCTCTCGCCTTTGGTCTCACCGTGCTCACTATGGCTTACGCCGTGGGCGGTATATCGGGAGGACATTTTAACCCAGCGGTTTCGGTGGGACTTGCAACTGCCGGCCGTTTCGCTTGGAAAGATGTGCCCGCATATTTCATCGCTCAGATTGCAGGCGGCATGGGCGGCGCTTTGGTGCTTTATCTGATTGTAACCGGCAAAGCTGATTATGGGGGCGTTGGGGGCTTTGCGTCAAACGGCTATGGTGACCTTTCACCCGGCAAGTTTTCGATGATGTCTGCTTTTATCACTGAACTGGTGATGACCGCATTTTTCTTGATAATCATTCTCGGTGCCACTGGCAAAAAAGCAGCAGCAGGCTTTGCGCCTCTCGCCATTGGATTGGCTCTGACATTGATCCATTTAATCTCCATTCCGGTGACCAACACTTCAGTGAACCCCGCCCGCTCGATTGCGGTGGCACTTTTCTCTGGCGGCCCAGCCTTGCAACAAGTCTGGCTGTTTATCGTTGCACCTATTGTGGGCGCGGTGATTGGTGCTGTGATCCATCAAGCGCTATTGTCTGACGAATAATTACAAAAGTGAGAAAGAAAAAGGCGGGCAAATCAGCCCGCCTTTTTTATTATTTCACATCAAACCGATCCAAATTCATCACCTTGGTCCAAGCGGCCACAAAGTCTTTGACGAAAACCTCGCCGCTGTCTTTGCAGGCATGAACCTCGGCGATGGCGCGCAATTGCGAGTTTGAACCGAAGACCAGATCAACGCGTGTGCCGGTCCATTTTAGGTCACCAGTTGTGCGATCATGGCCGTCAAACACATCGGTAGCATCGGATTTTGCTTTCCATGTTGTGGCCATGTCGAGCAAGTTCACGAAATAATCTGTGGTCAGAGCCTCTACCTTCTTCGTGAGCACGCCATGCGGGCCGCCCACGTTGAGCACGCGAAGTCCACCGATGAGGACTATCATTTCAGGGGCCGTGAGGGTGAGCAGTTGGGCCCGGTCAATTAACATTTCCTCTGCTGAAATCGTATAGGTCGATTTCATATAGTTGCGGAAACCATCGGCAATGGGCTCCATCACGGCAAAGCTTTCTACATCGGTTTGATCTTGCGTGGCGTCCACTCGGCCAGGCGTGAACGGAACACTAATTTTATGCCCAGCATTCTTAGCTGCCAGTTCAACGGCCGCACAGCCGCCAAGCACAATCACATCAGCCAGAGAAACTTTTTTGCCACCTGCTTTGGTGCCGTTAAAGGCATTTTGAATTGCCTCCAATTTGTTTAGAACAACAGACAGTTGCGCAGGTTGGTTGACCTGCCAATCCTTCTGTGGTGCCAAAGCAATGCGCGCACCATTGGCACCACCGCGTTTATCAGAACCACGGAAAGTGGAAGCCGAAGCCCAAGCCGTCGAGACCAATTGCGAAATTGAAAGTTGCGAATCCAAGATCATCGTTTTCAAAACTGCAATACTCTTGGGGCCAATCACCTTTCCTTTGACCGGGGGTAAGGGGTCTTGCCACAACAAGACTTCATCTGGCACCAGCGCACCAAGATAGAGTGAACGCGGCCCCATATCGCGGTGCGTGAGCTTGAACCAAGCCCGCGCAAAGGCATCAGCAAATTGCTTGGGGTTCTCGTGGAAGCGCCGCGAAATTTTTTCGTAGGCGGGGTCCATGCGAAGTGCCAGATCAGATGTAAGCATAGACGGAGCATGGCGCTTTGCGGCATCATGGGCATCAGGCACAGTGCCCGCACCCTCACCATTCTTTGGTGTCCATTGATGCGCACCCGCTGGGCTCTTGGTCAGTTCCCATTCAAAGCCGAACAGATTGTCGAAAAAATCGTTCGTCCATTGGGTGGGCTTCGAAGTCCAAATCACTTCAAGGCCGCTCGTAATGGCATCGCCACCTTTGCCCGTGCCAAAACTGTTATTCCAGCCTAGACCTTGCTGCTCAAGTAAAGCGCCTTCAGGCTCAGGCCCCACGAATTTATTTGGATCAGCCGCACCATGGGTTTTACCAAACGTATGCCCACCGGCAATCAGCGCCACAGTCTCCTCATCATTCATTGCCATCCGCGCAAAGGTCTCGCGAATATCGCGCGCCGAAGCCACAGGATCGGGATTGCCATTCGGGCCTTCAGGGTTCACATAAATCAAACCCATCTGCACAGCAGCCAGCGGTGTCTCCAATTCACGGTCACCTGAGTAGCGCTTGTCATCCAGCCACTTGCCTTCGCTGCCCCAATAGATGTCTTCGCCAGGTTCCCACACATCGGCACGTCCACCGCCAAATCCGAAGGTTTTGAAACCCATTGAGTCCAATGCGCAATTGCCAGTGAAAATGATGAGGTCAGCCCATGAAACATTGCGACCATATTTTTGCTTGATTGGCCACAGCAAACGCCGCGCCTTATCCAAATTGCCATTATCAGGCCAGCTGTTCAGCGGCGCAAACCGTTGCGTGCCAAAGCCCGCTCCCCCGCGACCATCCGCCGTGCGATAAGTGCCAGCACTGTGCCATGCCATGCGAATAAAAAATGGACCGTAATGGCCAAAGTCAGCCGGCCACCAGTCTTGCGAGTTGGTCATCACACCAAAAATATCCTTCTTCAACGCATCGAGGTCAAGCTTCTTGAAGGCTTTCGCATAATCAAACTTTTTGCCCATCGGGTTTGACGATGCCGAATGCTGGTGCAGTACTTTAAGATTCAATTGATTGGGCCACCAGTCGGCATTTGACCGTGCCGTCGACGTCATATGTTTGGCCGCGCCATGCATCACAGGGCATTGAGGCGCAGTCTCATCATTGATTGCGTCAAACTTATCGGTCATTGTAATCTCCAGTTGTCTCTAATATGTGCTGAGTTTAGCAGAGCCATGGACTTAATTTAAGGTCTATTTCCGCGTTGCGGCATAAAGCGTCTTAACCCTATTAATTTTGTCCTCAAGAAGGTGGTTCCGTTTTGCGGAGCAGCGGCTTAGACTGTCTGAATGCTCACCCACTCGATTCTTGCGGCGATAGAAACACCAAACCTCATCTTGCGTGAATTTGAAGCGCAAGACAGCGTAGATTTAGCCAGTTTCATGACGCAATCGCGCTATCAGCGCTACATCGCTCATAAGTTGAAAGACATTGATGCTGTGTCAGAGTTCGTGCGCCGCCAAGTGGCCGTGCAGGGTGATGCCCATCGCCGCGTGTTTCATTTGGCCGCTGAAGAACGCATTTCTTCAGAAGTGGTGGGTGATGGTTTTTTAATTGCCCATCAAGATCATTCTTTGGAAATGGGCTGGGGCCTGCATCCAGCATTGTGGTCGATTGGTTATGGCAGTGAAATTGGTCGTGCCCTTTTGGGCCAGGGCTTTGAGCGCCTTCATGCTAAAAAAATGTGGTGCAAGATCATGTCAAAAAACACAGCCTCTGTCCGCCTTGCCACGCGCATCGGAATGAAGCACACCAGCGTGCATCCAGATTATCCGGTAGGGCAGGGCAAGCTTGAACCTGTTGACATCTATAGCATGACCGCCGAACAGTATTTTGATTTGCCCTATTAAGGTTGCATCTCGTGTCACAAAATGAAGTTACAATCGTCGGCGCTGGGCCCGCAGGCCTAATGGCCGCCGAAGTGCTGGCCGCAGGTGGCGTTAAAGTCACCATCCTTGATCACATGGCAAAACCGGCCCGAAAATTTTTGCTAGCTGGACGCGGTGGATTGAACCTCACGCACAGCGAACCGATGGAAGCTTTGTTGGAACGTTACGGTGAAGCCAAAGAATTTCTTACACCCGCCATTCGCGCCTTCCCGCCTTCGGCTTTAGTGGAGTGGGTGAACGGCCTTGGTATAGAAACTTTTGTGGGCTCATCAGGCCGCGTGTTTCCAAAACAAATGAAAGCCTCGCCCTTGCTCCGCGCATGGTTGAAGCGCCTTGAAGGTTTGGGCATCACACTGAAAACCAACACGCGCTGGCAAGGTTTCGACGGCAACACCACCATCCTCGCTATGGGTGGAGCCAGCTGGCCACAGCTCGGTTCTGATGCGGAATGGATTCCAATTCTGCGCGCCGAAAATATTCGCGTGAATTCTTTCCGTCCCGCCAACAGCCGTTTTCTAGTGGATTGGACACGGGTGTTTCGCGATCGCTTTGCAGGCACACCCGTAAAAAATGTGGGCCTGAATTATGCAGGCACCAAAGTGCGCGGCGAATTGATGATTTCGAGCGAGGGCATTGAGGGCGGTGCCATCTACGCCATCTCCCGCCATATGCGCGATGCCCCTGGGCAAATATTATATGTGGATTTGAGGCCCGATTTAACAGCGGTAGTTTTAGATGAGCGCCTGACCGCCAAGCCCCGGGGCAAAGACACGCAATCCAATTGGCTGCGCAAAGTGGCAGGACTATCTGCCGTCGGCATTTCATTGTTGCGTGAAACCGGTGCGCCTCTCACTGGTGAAGGCATGAAGGCCGTAGAAATCAAGATCAAGCGACCCGCCAGTTTGGTGCGCGCGATCTCATCCGCAGGTGGCGTGGCGCTGACCGAACTTGACGAACATTTCAAAATTAAATCTCTCGGCAATGCCTATGCCATAGGCGAAATGGTTGATTGGGAAGCCCCCACTGGGGGCTATCTGCTGCAAGCTTGCTTTTCTTCTGCCGTGGCCGCTGCCCAAGACATTTTAAAAAACCAGAATTAACGCCCCTGCTTTGCCACATTTAGCTTCTTAAAAGCCTGTCGGTGGGGGCCAATGGAGAAGTTACATGAACGCACACCGCGCCCTTATTGCTCTCACCCTCGGCGTTTTCACCGCGACTCCGGCATGGGCTGATAAGCCTGCCTACTGCGCCGCTTATGCAACCGATTTTGCCAATGCGCGTGCCAAAGAGAAACTGCTGTGGCAACATAAATATGACATCGCGTTGGAAGCTTGCCTGCAAACTGAAAAAATAAAAGCCATCAGCGACGGCCCCGCACCAAAAATTCTGACACCCAAAGTGAAAAAAATTGTAGCCGAAAAATCCGTGCCAGAACCAGCTGCAGCACCGGCTGTGACGGCGACAAAACTTGTAGTGGGTTCAGACGATTGGAAAATCTATTGCGCCAATAAATACACCTCGTTCAATCCAAAGACCGGAACTTACATGTCAAAAACCGGTGTGGAAAGAAAATGCACTGTGTCACCGAGCTAAGATCATCTCCGCGGCCTTCCAGGCCAGCATGATGACTGGCGCATTAATATTGCCCGACGTGATACTCGGCATCGCCGATGCATCCACCACACGCAACCGCTGAAACCCATGCACACGCAGCTGAGAATCGACGACTGAAGTTTTTGCGTCCGGGCCCATCCGGCACGTGCAAGACGGGTGATAAACTGTGCCGCTGCGTTGGCGCAAATCAGTAATCAGTTCGGCATCACTTTGCACAGCAGGACCGGGGCGCAATTCTTCGGCACACAAATCGGCCAGCGGTTTTTGTGCCGCAATGACGCGCAAAAATTTAACCGCTTCCAGCATTTCTTCCACATCATGCGCGGTCGAAAACACGTTGGCCCTGATCTTCGGATGCTGCAAAGGATCAGCCGATGAAATGATAATCTCACCACGCGATGTCGGCCTGCAATTGGACAACCCCAGCGACATGCCAGAAAATGGATCAGGCGATAAAATCGGGCGCTCGTCTGGCTTTGGCAGCAATGTTGAAAAGGCCTGCATGTAAAGCTGCATGTTGGGCCTTATATGGTTGGCACTGGTACGAAAAAAACCGCCGCCATGATTAATGCTCAAACTTAAGGGCCCGCTTTGCTGCAGCAAATATTTAAGCCCCACGCGCAGCTTGCCCCACCACGGCCTAAGCTCATCATTCAAAGTAGGCACTTTCATACGATAGGTATAGTTGATGCCTTGATGGTCTTGCAGATGCGCACCCACATTGGCATTTGCCAAACGCAGATCAAGCCCTAACGATTTCAAAACTGGGGCAGGGCCAATGCCTGACAGCTGCAACAACTGAGGTGAATTCACTGCACCACCGGACAAAATAACTTCGCCTGAGCACAGCATTTTTTTTGTCACACCACGCTGAACATATTCAACACCAATGGCACGCAAACCTTCAAATAAAACACGCGTCACATGGGCATGGGTTTCAACCCGCAAATTCTTCCGTTTCATGGCCGGTCTTAGAAACGCACGTGCTGCAGAATTACGCCGACCATTTTTAATGGTCATTTGATAATGGCCCACACCTTCTTGTGTAGCGCCATTAAAATCGGGGTTATAGGGAACACCCGCTGCCACACTTGCTGCAATAAACGGCTCGCACAATGCATGGCGATCACGGGTGTTAGCATTGATATAAAGCGGCCCACCTGCACCACGGAAATCATCAGCCCCAGCTTCATTATCCTCTAAGGCCTTAAACGCTGGCAAAACATCATCCCAACCCCAGCCCCAATTGCCAGCCGCCTTCCATGATTCATAATCTTCATGCTGGCCGCGAATATAAACCATGGCATTGATCGAGCTGGAACCACCTAGAACTTTGCCCCGTGGCCACATGTCTTGCTGGCCACCCAAGCCGCGATCCACTTCCGTTTTGTAGAGCCAATTCACGGCGGGGTCATAGAACAGCTTGCCATAGCCAAGCGGCATGGAGATATAGAACCGGCGATCACTGCCACCTGCTTCCAGTATCAGTACTTTATGTTTTCCACTGGATGTTAATTTTTCAGCCAACACACAGCCAGCCGAACCCGCACCCACAATAATATAATCAAACTGATCGTTCATGCCTTTATGTGAACCAGCGCACGCTACTTTGGCAAGCCTTGGGACTGGTGAAATAAATTTACGGCGGAACAATTCAACTGCCGTTTCATGTCTGCAGAATCTCTGCGATACTCATTGCAGCGAGGCACTCATGAAAATCACCGATCTTAAAGTCTTCATCGTTGGAACACCGCCAGATGCATGGGGTGGGCGTTATTTCACTTTTGTAAAACTCACCACCAACACTGGCATTGTGGGTTACGGTGAATGTTATGGGGCCACCTTCGGCCCCAAAGCGATGGTGGCGATGATTGAAGATGTGTTCGAGCGCCAAGTTCTGGGCATGGACCCGTTTCACATCGAAGCTATGTGGCGCAAAGTTTATGGCTCTGGCTACTCAATGCGGCCAGATGTAACGCTCATGGGGGTGCTCTCCGGTATAGAGATTGCGCTCTGGGATATCATTGGCAAAGCCACGAATAAACCCGTCTATGAATTGCTCGGCGGCAAGGTGCATGAAAAGCTGCGGAGCTATACTTACATTTACCCCGATTTATCGAAGGGTCAAGACTCGTCGATTTTCTGGAATCCCGAACAATCTGCCGAACGTGCCGCCGAATATGTAAAGCTCGGCTTTACCGGAATTAAATTTGATCCGGCCGCACCTTATTCGTCATTCGACCCGCGCCAACCTTCCCTAGAATCGATGGAACTTTGCGCTAAATTCTGTAAGCTCATACGTGAAGCAGTTGGCAATAAAGCTGATCTATTGTTTGGCACCCATGGCCAATTCACGGCTGCTGGCGCCATCCGTTTTGCCAAACACATTGAACCCTATGATCCACTCTGGTTCGAAGAACCAACGCCACCAGAAAAGCCAGAGGAAATGGCTTTGGTAGCGCGTGCCACGTCCATTCCCATTGCCACGGGTGAACGCCTCACCACAAAATATGAATTTGCGCGCGTGCTCGAGTGCCGCTCGGCCTCCATCCTCCAAATGGCCTTGGGCCGTGTGGGCGGCATTATGGAAGCCAAGAAAATCGCTGGCATGGCGGAAGCTTATTACGCACAAATTGCACCCCATCTTTATGCTGGCCCCATCGAGGCTGCCGCAAATATTCATTACGCGGCATCACTGCCAAATTTCTTGATTTTAGAAAGCATCGAAACCTTCGGCGGCTTTCATGCCAAGCTTTTGAAAAAACCAATCCGCTGGGAGCAGGGCTATGTGATTCCGTCCACTGAACCAGGCCTCGGCGTGGAACTGAACGAGGAGGTGGCCCTCGCTCATCCCTACTTAGGCGATAAGCTTCATCTCGAAATGACCAATGTTCCGGTGAACGTGTGAAATACGGTTATATCGGTCTCGGCAATCTGGGCGGCCACATCGCCATGAGCCTTATTCGCGCGCGATTTGATGTGACTGTGCATGACAGGGATGCCTCATTGGCTGAACGCCATATCGCGGCAGGTGCCAAATGGGCTGCAACACCCGCTGAATTGGCAGCCAGCGTTGATCATGTATTCACCTGCCTACCTTCGCCCGCAATATCAGAAAAGGTTCTCGTGCAATTTTTGCCGCACATGAAGTCTGGCGCACACTGGATTGAGAACTCGACGCTCGGCCGTGATGACATTCAGCACCTTGCAGCGCTCGCCGCTGAGCACAAAATCCGCACATTGGAAGCCCCGGTCACCGGCGGTGTGCATCTTGCCGCGCGTGGTGAAATCACCGTTTTAGCAGCCGGAGACAAAGACTTATTCGATCTTCATCACAAAGCACTTGAAGCCATCGGCAACAAATTATTTCACATGGGGCCGATAGGATCTGCGGCCGTCATTAAAGTTATCACCAATATGCTGGCCTTTATCCATCTGGTGGCCGATGCCGAGGCCTTGATGCTGGCCAAGCGCGGTGGCCTCGATTTGGGCCAAGCTTGGCGCGCCATCGCGGCTTCCAGTGGGTCCAGTTTCGTGCATGAAACCGAAGGCCAGCTCATTCTCAATGGCAGTTATGACATCGCCTTCACCATGGATTTGGCCTTGAAAGATTTAGGCTTCGCCATGAATTTCGGCAAGGAATTTGGTGTGCCTTTGGATTTGGCTTCCATGACCAATCAAACCTTCATCAAAGGCAAAGCTGCCTATGGCGGAGCCGCTCAGAGCACCAAAATCGCCAAATTGCTTGAAGACGCCCTCGGAACCGATTTACGCGCTGAAGGCTTTCCAGCGCGCTTGGAATAGTTCATAATCAGTTCATCTTGCTTCAGTTAGATTGGTCCCATCAACACAGGAGAGATAATGATGAAGAAACTTGTTTCAATCGCATTGAGCGCCGCATTGGCAACCGCAATGCTGGCAACCTCAGCCGAACAAAGCTTTGCCCGCAGCCGTTCCGAACAATGCCGGGTCTATGCGAAACGCCAAGCCGACCATGTGGTTAATCACAGTGTTGGCACAGGTCTCGCACTGGGTGCAGGCACGGGATTGCTCGTTGGTGGCCTCACCAATGGCAATAGGGGCCTCGTCCCCGGTCTCGCCATCGGCGCTATCGGTGGCGGCATGGTGGGTGCAATTTCGGGAACTGAAAAGCGCAAGCGCGTTTTCCGCGTGGCTTATGCCGATTGCATGGGTAATTACTAATTTTGGGTAATTACTAATTTTGGGTAATTACTAATTTCGCTCTATTGCCAATATAATCAATACGGGCGCAACATCATTGCTGCGCCCGTGCTTTAATCAAGCATCGTATTGTTGCCTTTGGCTTTCGCGTTTCGCCCGGCGTTATATTGGCTTAGTTCAAAACAGTCCTTAACAAGTTGCAGGTGGGTGTGAGCCACAGTGCCATTGAGTGCAATTGCGCTTTTGAAATAGCCAAGCGCTTCCTGCCGCATCCCTTTTTTAACCAAGGTCGCAGCCAGACTGGAATAAGACGGCACATAATTTTTATCGGTGTCAATTGCGGCCAAGAAATAGCCTATAGCTTTTTTCTCCTGATTGATCGTCTGTGCATGTTGAATTGCCGAATTTAGCATCCAGAATATCGCGTGTCACAGCTTTCTCTGCTCCATTTTTCACAACAATATTTTTTGCAGTCGCAACAGCCTTGGTTAGACGCGCATCCTGCGGCGGCGTGCAGCCATATAAGCTGCAGCACGAGTCTCAGGGGTGCGTT
>JANMWK010000059.1:0-19034 GCA_031393975.1 Hyphomicrobiales bacterium | reverse complement strand
GGCGATAAAACCATTGGTGAAGTTTTGTCGTCAATTGGTACCCATGCTTTGGCCCTCATACGCACGGATCGTTTGGCTGAATCGGTTTTGCCCTTGCGTGCGGGTGAAATAAAAATTCAGGTGCAAACGTGATTCATTCTGATGGCATATGCCGCTGCGGCTGGTGCGGCAGCGATCCGCTTTATGTGCATTATCACGACACCGACTGGGGTGTGCCTGAATATGATTCGCGCGCGCTGTTTGAAAAACTCATTTTGGATGGCTTCCAGGCGGGCCTCTCGTGGATCACAATCTTGCGCAAGCGTGAGAATTTTCGTGCCGCCTTTGATGGGTTCCATCCTGAAGTGATCGTGAACTATGATAACCGTAAGACCGCTGATCTGATGCAAGACGCAGGCATTGTTCGCAATCGCTTGAAGATCGATGGCACGATCTTGAGCGCCAGAGCTTACTTGGAAATTGAAGACTTCTCAAAATATCTGTGGAACCATGTTGATGGTAAGCCCATCAACAGCAAAATCGATACGATAAATAAGGTGCCAACCTCCACGCCACTAGCAGAGAAAATCTCAAAGGACTTAAAAAGGCGTGGCTTCAAATTTGTCGGCCCCACCATTGTTTATGCCTTCATGCAAGCGACCGGTTTTTACAATGATCACATGATCGATTGTCACCGTCATGAGGCCGTTAAGAGATTGGCACGATGACAGCTCCTCGTGCTTGGCAGCGCATGCTTTCAGGTCGCAGGCTTGATCTGCTGGATCCTTCACCGCTGGATATTGAAATCGAAGACATCGCCCATGGCCTTGCGCGCGTGGCGCGGTGGAATGGGCAAACACGCGGAGACCACGCTTTTTCAGTCGCGCAACATTGCGTGTTGGTTGAGGTTATTTTTTATCATTGCAATAGAACGGCATCGCGCTCCGACCGTCTGGTGGCACTGCTGCATGACGCACCTGAATATGTGATTGGCGATATGATCTCGCCGTTCAAGGCCGCGTTGGGCGTTGACTATAAAGAGTTTGAACACCGCCTCATGGGTGCGATCCATGTGCGCTTTGGCCTGCCTGCTCAAGTTTCGCGGGAACTGGAAATGCTGGTGAAAGAAGCTGATAAAATGGCAGCCTATTTGGAAGCCACGCAATTGGCGGGTTTTAGCATTGCGGAATCTGAGAAGTTCTTTGGCAGGCCAAAGGGACTTAATGCAGCATTTCAAAACCTCGAACCGCTCGCCACCAATCTGGCCGCAGCCCAATATCTGGCGGTGTTTAAACAACTGGTGGATGCATGATCATCGTCTGTGGATTAAATGCTGCCCAAACGCAAATTGGTTTACACGGTGCCAAACACGTGATCAGCATTCTAGGACCCGAAACCCCGCACCGTGATTTCACAGGTATTGATGCTGATCAACATCTCCGCCTCACCTTTAATGATATTAATGCAGAAACCCCCGGCCTCATTCCTCCTAATTCCACAGATGCGGCTAAGCTTGTTTCCTTCATCCAAAACTGGGACCGCAAGTCGCCCATGCTGATCCATTGTTGGGCAGGCATCAGCCGTTCCACGGCTTCCGCGTTTACAGCCCTATGTGTACTAAGGCCGAACGCTGATGAATTGGCCTTGGCGCAAGAGCTGCGCGAAGCCTCTCCTTCAGCCACTCCAAATCGGCTGATCACATATCAAGTTGATCAACTCTTAGGGCGACACGGCCGCATGTTGGAAGCCGTTGAATCAATTGGCCGTGGTGCCAATGCTTATGAAGGCTGGCCCTTTATACTGAAGCCTTAGCCGTTGGCGTAGAAAATATGATGGCCGATCTTGGCCAAGCGCCGCATCGTTTTGGCCCAGCGGGGCTTCACATAATCAGCATGATAGTTCGTGGCTGAACCCATCATCGCAACGGCGGGATCATTATTGATGGCGCGTTGGGCAATCGCCTTGGCATGGGCCCAAGCGTTAGGTTGGTTTACATCATCTGGCAAGCCATCACAGGCAAATGAGAATTGGCAAGAATTGCGGGTGCCGGACCCTTGATAGACCACACCGCAGATTGATTTCGGATATTCCGGTGCTTTCACGCGGTTCAAAATAACTTTGGCCACCGCAAGTTGGCCCATGTCCGATTCCGAACGGGCTTCAAAATAAACTGCACGGGCCAAACAATTTTCTTCAGCCAGACGAACGCGGCGTTGGGCTACAACTTTTTGCTTCTCAGCTTTGCCAATCTTGAATGATGTATCAACACTGGCAATCGAAGGGTTCACCACCAAACGCTTTACCGCTGGCTGAGCATCATTTTCATGGAGCAAATCGACACTGGCAGGAACAATCTTCACATTCTTATCAAGTCTAGCAACCTTCATGGGCTTGGGTTTGGACAAAGGTGGCGGCACGGGCTCAACCACGGTATTAATTTGCAAATCACCCTTACCTTCAAGAATAACCGATTGTGCGCGCAGGGAATTTGCGCCCAAAAGTGCGAAGCTTTCCCCTTCTGGTAACAAAGAACCCTTTGTGGCGAGGGCCGTTGTGGGGACCATAAGAGGTTGAATTTCATCGAGATTTACATTGTGTGCCTGAGCATTGCGACCAATATAGTGGCCAGCAAAAGCAAAAGCCGTCACCAGCATGAGGCCGGCAAACACAAATGGAACGTAGTCCATAAGGCCATTACGCTGTGCTTTCGGCTCTTCAAAATAATGAAGGTCCTGATGGCGCCGGTGTTGTGGACGTGGCTTTTGATACAATGCTCGCGTTCCTGCAATTCACAAAAAGGGCGGATCAGCCCCCGGCTGAAACCATTACTAGAAACGCGTTTAGCATAGGTTAACCATGACGACAACCCAAAGAAGTCGCTTTTCCGCCTTCAAATGGTGCGAATTAATTTTTTGGTTAACACGTTGAATTTAATTAATATTAGTCGACTTTTTTGAGACTCGCCTGAGCCGCAGCTAGTCTTGCGATAGGCACGCGGAAGGGTGAACACGACACATAATCCAGCCCTGCGGCTTCACAAAACGCAATTGAAGCTGGATCACCGCCATGTTCACCGCAAATGCCCAGATGCAGGTCAGAGCGCCCTTTGAGTCCGCGCTCGACCGCAAACTGGATTAATTCCCCCACCCCATCCACGTCGAGCGATATAAACGGATCGTGTGGAAAAATGCCCCGGGCTGTATATTCCCCAATGAACCGCGCACTATCGTCGCGGCTGATGCCAAAGGTCGTTTGGGTGAGATCATTAGTACCGAACGAGAAGAACTCGGCCGATTTAGCAATATCCTCGGCCCTTAAAGCAGCCCGTGGCAATTCAATCATGGTGCCAACCAGATAAGTAAAATCCTGCCCCGATTCGTGTTTCACGTCGGCAGCAACCGCGTCAATGCGCGCGCGTACAGCATTCAATTCAACGTGGGATGAAACCAGTGGCACCATGATTTCGGCAATTGGAGCATGGCCCGTCGCGCGTTGCACATTCCCGGCCGCTTCAAAGACTGCCCGGGCCTGCATGTCGGTGATCTCAGGATAGGACAATAAGAGCCGCACCCCGCGATGCCCCAGCATGGGGTTTTGCTCGCGCAATTCATTGAGGCGGCGGCGCAATATGGCAGGTTCAACGCCAAGCGCTTTGGCCACAGCATCAATCTCTTCGTTGCCTGAGGGCAAAAACTCATGCAAGGGCGGATCAAGCAAACGAATGCAGACGGGCAAGCCCGCCATAATTTCAAACAGCGCTTCAAAGTCGGCCCGGAGCATGGGTAAAATTTTTGCAAGTGCAGCGCGGCGTTCTTTTTCCGTATCCGCTAAAATCATTTCCCGCATGGCGATAATGCGGTCACCTTCGAAAAACATATGTTCGGTGCGTGAAAGGCCAATGCCCTCAGCTCCAAAGTCACGCGCAATGCGGGCATCATGCGGAGTTTCAGCATTGGCGCGCACTTTCATACGCCGTGCTTTATCAGCCCAACTCAAAAACATGGCAAAATCACCAGACAGTGTAGGCTTGATCGCCGCCACTTCGCCCTTCAACACTTGGCCGGAACTGCCATCAATGGTGATCATGTCGCCTTTTCGCAAGGTCAAGCCCGGCGCTTTCAATGTTCCTTCCATCGCGTCTATTTTCAGCGATGAAGCACCCGCCACACAAGGCTTGCCCATGCCGCGGGCGATCACCGCTGCATGGCTGGTCATGCCGCCGCGCGTGGTCAAAACACCATCGGCGACATGAACGCCTTTAATATCTTCGGGGGTCGTCTCAGGCCGAACAAGAATGACGCGCTGCCCTTGGCCCACCAAAATGCGCGCCTCAGCTGCATCAAAAATAATAATGCCGGATGCAGCACCCGGAGACGCTGGAAGGCCAGCTGCTACAATCTCCCGCTTGGCATCAGGGTCCAACGAAGAATGCAGCAATTGATCAAGCGATAGCGGATCAATGCGCAGCAAGGCTTGGCTTTCACTGATGCGGCCTTGCCGCACCATATCGGCGACGATTTTTATTGCAGCATAGGTCGTGCGGCGGGCGGGTTTGCAATCGAGCAGCCATAATTGCCCCTGCGCTACGGTGAAATCCACTGTCACAGCATCACAATTTTCATATTCTAATTTGGCAATGCTGTTTTGCAAATCCGTGAATGCCTCAGGCATGGCTGCAGCAAACTCAGTTGTAAGCGGCCAGCTTTGCCGCAACCGTGCCACCAAATCTGGTCCTTGCGCTTCAGGTAAATATTCACCTTGCAGTTGCGCTTCACCCGTTTGCGGGTGGCGCGAAGTGGCCGTGCCTGTCCCAGAGATCTCGGATTGATTCCCAAAAACCATGGCCTGCACGATGATAGCGATGCCAGCCCCAGCTTCAACGCCATGAAGCTTCCGATGGGTTTTAGCGCGTGGCCCGTTCCAACCCCGCACCAGAGCGGTAATTGTGCTCCACAATTGTTCTGTCACATCTTGCGGAAAGGCCTGACGGCCATGGCTTTCGAGTTGCGACTTAAACCGCGATGTCAATTCGCGGGCATCGGAGGTTTTAATTTCAGTGGCTGAAACATAGCCCCGTTCTTCGATGAACAAATTGAGTAAATCTTCAAACGCAGCAGGGTCATCACCCATTACTACATGGGCGTAATTTTGAATGAACCGACGATAACACTCATGGGCAAAGCCAGGGTCTCCAGAGGATTTGGCAAGCCCTTCAACTGTCTCATCGTTCAAACCGAGATTAAGCACAGCCTCTAGCGTGCCCGGCAGAGCCATTGGCGTAGAGGGGCGGACAGCCAATAGTAAAAGCCGCTTCGGATCCCCCACCTCACAACCAGTCTCTTCCGCCATCTGATGGAGGGCCGTCTCGACTTCGATTTTGAGATCGGCAATTGCTTGTTCATCGCCCGCAGCAATTAAACGGCATGCCTCAACACTCAGCACAAAACCGGGCGGCACTGGCAGGCCAAGCCGCGACATATTCAAAAGAGCCGCACCCTTTTGACCGAGATTTAATTGCGAAGCCCCGCCCTTCAATTTACCGAACGGAGCAATCAGCGATGGTGAGTTTTGTTTCATGTTCTGCTGCAGCGCAGCAAAGCCCCTGCGGTGCCGCAGGTCAAGGGATCAGTTGAGTTAAGGTGAAGACTAAGCAAGTCTTCGCCCCATAGAAATCACCTGATTTCTTTCAAAGCCAATCGCCTCATAAAATCCGGCAGCTCCAAGATTGTCGTCTCGAATGAGAATGTTTATTTTCCAAACACCTCTTTGTTTCAACCACTCTTCGGCAGCTCTGATAAGCGCTTTACCTAAACCCAGTTTCTGAAATTCTGGATTAATTGCCACATAATAAAGTGACCCGCGATGACCATCATGGCCAACCATAGCGGAGGCCACTATTTGGGCGTCAATTTTACCAACGAGGACTGTTGAGTTTGGTGACGCAATTGCCAATTCAATATCCTTTACAGGGTCATTCCACGGTCGCGTTAAATTGCACTTACGCCACAGCTCAACGACCGCTTCCATTTCACCATCTCCGATTTTAGAAAACTCGATCACGGTAGGACCTTGCCGGGGTTCATGATATTTTTTGGATCGAACAGTTTTTTCAAACCGCGCATCATTTCCAGTTCTATAGGTGATTTAATCCGCACCATATCATCGCGTTTCAATTGGCCAATGCCGTGTTCAGCGCTGATTGAGCCGCCATGCCTGAGCACCACATCAAACACCGCCCAATTCATATCGTGCCATTGATCGAGAAATTTCTGCTGATTCATGCCGATGGGTTGTGTGACGTTAAAATGCATATTGCCATCACCCATATGGCCAAAGCACATGAGCCGTGCGCCAGGCATAAAACGTTGCACCGCTTCCGCAGCTTCTTCAATGAAGGCCGGAATATGCGAGACAGGCACTGAAACATCATGCTTGATTGAACCACCTTCGTGACGCTGAGATTCCGGCATCAATTCACGGATAGCCCACAAGGTTTGGCGCTGGCTTTCTGATTGTGCGAAACTTGCATCCGTCACCAAGCCGCGCTCCATTGCCAATTCTAATAAGTTTTCAAAATTGCTCGGTGCAGCATCAGCAAGCTCCGTCAGGACAAACCAAGGGGAGGGTGATTGAATGGGATTACTGACACCCATGTGTTTCACTGTAAAATCCATCGCAATATCTGGCATCAATTCAAACGCCACTACGCGGTTGCCACTTTCCGATTTGACCAAGGCCAGCAAATCGACGGCCGCTTGCACCGAAGGCACAGCGATGAAGGCCGTGTCGTGCCGACGCGGCTTCGGATAAAGTTTCAATACTGCGGCGGTGATCACGCCGAGCGTGCCTTCCGCACCGATGAACAGGTTCTTGAGGTCGTAACCCGTGTTATCTTTGCGCAGTTTTTTAAGACCATTCCATACGCGGCCATCAGCCAGCACCACTTCCAGACCCAAGCATAAGTCGCGCGTGTTGCCGTAAGCGAGCACGTTAAGGCCGCCTGCGTTGGACGAGAGATTGCCACCAATGCGGCAGGAGCCTTCAGAGGCCAAGCTTAAAGGAAACAAGCGGTCAACGGCATCAGCAGCATTCTGAACCGACTTCAAAATCACTCCGGCTTCAACCGTCATGGTGTGATCAGCGGCATCGACTTCGATGATTTTCGTCATACGGTCCAGCGAAAGCAAAACCTCAGAACCGGTCGGCATTTGTCCCCCCACCAATCCGGTGTTGCCAGATTGGGGAACGATGGCTGTGTTTGTCTCGTTACACAGCGCTAAAATTTGTGACACTTCATGCGTGTTTGCAGGGCGCATCACCAATGGCGATGTTCCCGGCCATAAGTCACGCCATTCGCGCATGTAGGCTGCCATATCAGCGACGGACGTAATCGCGTTTTTTGTTCCGACAATTGCGATGAGTTTTTGCAGTATGAATTCAGAAATCATCTTGGTGCCGCGGCCCTTTTCAATCGATCATTAATCGCCTCGCCTAACCCTAAATTGGGAATGGGAGCCACGGCAATCCTCGACGGCTTCAAAGCATCAATCTCATGGAGCATCCGAAACAAATTTGCTGCCGCCTCCACCACATCACCCGATGGTGAAAGATTATGCAAGCCACCGAATTTTCCAAAACCTAAATAGATTTCGTCAACTTCCGTGTGTTTGGCATTGAGACGCAACGTCGCATTTGGCGCATAGTGACTTTCAAGTTGACCGGGCGAATGCAAAGCGCCTCCCATGTCCGCGTCCGCAAGCGCAAACCCAAGTGCATCCTCGATCACTTCGCGCGCCAATCCACCCGGTCGCAGTAATCGTGGCCGATCAATAAAGCTCACAACAGTTGATTCTACGCCCACAGCACAAGGCCCACCATCCAAAATAATATCAAGCTGCAACCCCGCTCGCACGTGTTCGGCAGTCGTTGGACTAATCCGACCCGATGGATTAGCGCTGGGCGCCACCACGGGCTGCCCAACAGCACGGATCAGTTCTAATGCAATCGGATGAGCAGGAACGCGCAACGCCAAACTGGGCAAACCTGCCGATGCTAAAAGTGAGACAGTACAATCCACCCGACGCGGCACCACGAGAGTTAACGGCCCGGGCCAAAAACGTGCAGCGAGCTTCAAAGCGTCGGCTGAAAACTCCCCCAATGCAAATGCCGCCTCCACATCTTCCACATGGGCAATCAAAGGATTAAACTGCGGGCGACCTTTAGCAGCATAGATTTTTGCAACCGCATGATCTTGCGTCGCATCCGCTCCCAGCCCGTAAACCGTCTCGGTCGGAAATGCCACTAATCCGCCTTTTAAAATCAAGGCAGCGGCAGCGGCAATATCGTTAGCATTGGTCATTCTCGCCCCTATAGCATCGCAGATAAATTTGGGCTACCTAGCAGCCATGTCCACCTTTGTTTTTTCCCACCCTGCGTCGATGGCGCATGTCACCCCCGACGGGCACCCTGAACGCATTGACCGCATTCGCGCTGTGCATGATGTCTTGCGCTCACCCCATTTTAAAAACATTGTCCACCGTGAGGCTCCGCTGGGTCGCGAAGAAGATATTATTCGCGCCCACACCGAAGAACATTACCAGCATATTTTGGCCTCTGCGCCAGAACATGGCTTTGAATATCTCGATTCGGATACGGTTATGTCGGAAGGTTCGCTGGCCGCGGCTTTGCGCGCGGTGGGCGGTGCAAATAGCGCTGTGGATGCCGTGTTCAAGGGCGAAGCACAAAACGCATTTCTCGCCATGCGCCCGCCCGGTCACCATGCCGAACATAACCGCGCTATGGGTTTTTGCATGTTCAACCAAGCTGCCATTGCCGCATTATACGCACGCCACAAATATGATGCGGAACGCGTTGCCGTTATTGATTTTGACGTGCACCATGGCAATGGCACGCAAGATATTTTTTGGTCAGATGCGGATCTATTTTATGGCTCCACTCATCAAATGCCGCTCTATCCAGGCTCCGGTGCAGCCAGCGAAACCGGTGTGGGAAATATCTTTAATGCGCCATTGAAAGCAGGCGATGGCGGACCAGCATTTCGTGAAGCCATGAGCAATAAAATTCTCACCAACCTCAACGCGTTCGAACCCGATTTGATCATCATCTCTGCCGGCTTTGATGCCCACATACGAGATCCGCTTGGTTCGCTGGAACTGGTGGAAGAAGATTTCGCGTGGATTACTGTACAGCTCATGGAAATTGCCCAGAGACATTGCGAAGGGCGAATTGTTTCAGTGCTCGAAGGCGGCTATGATTTGCAAGGGTTGGCTGGCGGCGTGGGCATTCATTTGCAAACGCTCATGCATGGCTCAGCTGTGATGGGCAACGAGGAACAAGACGACGAGGACGAGGAACAATAATGGCTGAATATTTGGATATCAAAACCCTCTCCTTTGAAAAGGCCTTAGCGCTGCTCGAAGAGATCGTTGCCAAATTAGAATCAGGTAAAGTGGACCTCGAAGAATCGATCAAGATTTATGAGCGTGGCGAAGCCCTGCGCAAGCATTGTGAGACCAAATTGGCCGAAGCCGAAGCCCGCATTGAAAAAATTACTTTGGGAGCCAACGGCAAACTTACCGGCACAGCGCCGCTCGACGTGGAATGATCCGTCAACGTCTCGATGAAGCCTTGGTTGCACGACAACTTTACCCAAGTAGAGCCCGCGCTCGTGATGCTATTTTACGCGGCACAATTTTGGTGGATGGTGAGCCTGCTCGAAAGCCTTCGCAAATGGTGTTGCAAGATGCGAACCTCACCACTGCCGATGAAGCCCAAAAATATGTGTCGCGCTCGGCGCTGAAACTCATTCATGCGCTGGATCATTTTGCGATTAATCCAGAAGGCCGCGTGTGTTTGGATATTGGCGCCTCCACAGGTGGCTTTACGCAAGTGCTACTACAACGCGGTGCTGAGCATGTTTTCGCCATTGACGTGGGCCACAGCCAAATGATGCTGGAAGGCCCGCGTCTCACACTACATGAAGGCCTTAATGCAAGAGATTTGCAGCTTGAACACATTTCGCCGGAAGTGTCGCTAATCCTTTGTGATGTAAGCTTTATTCCACTTCACATAGCTTTGCCAAAAGCTCTGGGGTTGGTTCAAGTGGGGGCGGATTTAATTGCACTCATTAAACCACAATTTGAAGTGGGCCGCCAAGGTGTAACCCGTGGCGGCATGGTGAAAGACGAAGCCGCCCATGAGCGTGTGTGTGCCGAGGTGGGTGCGTTTCTCGTGGCCTCAGGTTGGGATGTGCAAGGCATCATTCCGTCTCCCATGGATGGTGGTGACGGCAACGTTGAGTACTTGATCGCGGCGAAGAAAAACTAAATACCTTTCAGCGCCTGCTCAATATCTGCCACCAAGTCATTCACATTCTCAATGCCTATGGATAGCCGTACCAAATTATCCGGCAAGGCGCTGGTCGCACCCTCCACAGTTTTGCGGTGCTCAGCTAAACTCTCCACACCGCCTAACGATGTCGCAGCGACAAGCACTTTCAGTAGCGTGCAGAATTTTTGTGATTGCGCAAAATCACCCTTGATCAGCAAGCTCATCATGCCGCCATAACCATTGGTCATCTGTCGTCGTGCAATACCATAGCTGGGGTGTGTAGCAAGACCAGGATAAAGCACACGCTCGATTTTCGGATGGTTCGAAAAATGCCGTGCGATAGCCAGTGCATTATTGGAGGCTTGCGCATAACGTACAAACAAAGTGCGCATACCCCGCATCAGCAACCAGCATTCAAATGGTGGCAGGGGTGACCCTAATTTGGCCCGCAGGTCACACATTTCTGTCCAGCGTGCATTTAAGTCGCGTGTGACCATTGCACCCGCCAAAACATCAGAATGACCATTGAGATATTTTGTAGCGGAGTGGAAAACTATATCGGCACCCAAGCTCAGAGGCTGGGTTGTAACAGCGCCGAGTGAGGTTGCATCCACAGCTAAAATCGCTCCCACTTTATGCGCAAGTTTTGCGGCAGCCTCAATGTCAGTCACATCCCACAGCGGATTGTTAGGCGTTTCAATCCACACCAAGTCTGTGTTGGGTCGAATAGACTCGGCAATCTTGTCATCTTCAAACAAAGTAAGAGTAATGCGCCCTAGAGACTCCAACCGTTGCAGCCAATTGCGTGTGCCGTAATACATAACTTGAGGTGCCACCACATGCGCACCCTGCGGAACAGTTTCAAACAAAGTCGTAATCGCCGCCATGCCCGAAGCAAAAAGCAACGATGCTGCACCATGCTCCAGCGCCGTAATTACATCTTCTGCTTGCCAAAGATTAGGGCTGCCCGCCCGCACATAATTTTGCTTTAGCAATGGTTGATAGTTTTCATCACGGGCATATGTGGTGCTGAGATAAATCGGTGGCACCACAGCACCTGTTGAAGGATCAAGTGCGCGCAGCGCATGTGCCGCAATGGTTTCAGGACGTAGTTTATCGTTAGACATGTTGTCCGCCATTAATATGAAGTTCAGCTCCGGTGACATAGCTGGAAGCATCTGTGCACAAGAAATGGATCGCTTTGGCCACTTCTTCAGGCTGGCCCAAACGCTGCAACGGTAAATGCTCAATAATTTTTTCAGTGCCGGGCGATAAAATTGCAGTTTCAATTTCCCCCGGTGAAATGGAGTTCACCCGCACCCCACGCGGCCCAAAATCGGCGGCCATTTCGCGGGTCAATGAAGCCAATGCTGCCTTGGATGTTGAATAAGCCGCACCCGCAAACGGATGCACACGCGAACCCGCAATTGAGGTTACATTTACCACCGCGCCCTTGGCTGTGGTCAACTCATCGATCAATCCACGTGCCAGCATAATAGGCGCAAAGAAATTCACTTGGAACACGCGCTTCCACTCATCCTCGTCAGACTCAATTGTATTAAGCCTAGCGCCACCAGATTTTTTCGGGCTGATAGCGGCATTATTAATCAAGGCGTGCAGGCCAGTGCCTTGCTTCTGCAATTTCTCCCGCATCACCAAAATCGCCCGGGCTGTATCTTCAGATGAAGCCAGATCGACCACAATATGATCTTCGGGCCCGGCATCCCATGGGCAATCATCAGGAAACGGATGCCGCGAACATGTGATCACCCGCCATCCAGCCGTTGAAAAGCGTTTCACAGTGGCATGGCCAATGCCACGTGATGCTCCAGTGAGAATAACAGTTTTGCGAGATTCAGAGTTGGTCATAACTCAAGGATACAACTTTGCCTTGGTCCAGCCAGCAGTTTTATTTTCACGCCGGAACACAACGCGATCATGTAAGCGGAAGGGCCTGTCGTGCCAGAACTCAATCGATAATGGCAGAATGCGAAAACCGCTCCAATGCGGCGGACGTGGCACGGTGCCAATGGCATATTTTGCCGCATACATGGCCACCGACGTCTCTAGCGCAAACCGCCCCTCAAGTGGCCGCGATTGCGCGCTCGCCCATGCGCCAATCCGACTCTCGCGCGGGCGCGAATTGAAATAGGCATCGGCTTCGACAGCAGTCACTTTTTCAACAAGCCCGCGCACACGAATTTGCCGACGTAAGGTCTTCCAATGAAACAGCACGGCGGCCTTCATGGTGGCTTGGATTTCCTGGCCCTTCTGGCTTTCGAAGTTAGTATAAAACACAAAGCCTTTGTCGTCGAAGTCTTTCAATAAAACCATGCGAACGTTCGGCAGCCCTTCTTCATCCACGGTTGAAAGCGCCATGGCATTAGGGTCATTGGGCTCAGATTTTTCAGCATCGTTCATCCATTCGGCAAACAGCACGAAGGGATCATTACGCTCGGTAAACCCTTGTTGAGCGGTGGTAACGGCAAGACGTTCTAAGTCCATTATTTTTCAACAATCGCTTTCAAGTTTGCAAGGCCAGCTTCAAAATCTTTGCCCACCACTTTGTCCATATCCATAAACATGTGCATGGCCTTCATCATGAGATTTAGATTTCCGCGCATTTCCCAATTGATCGTTGTCGCAGCACCCTTTGGTGTTAGTGTGAACTCGGTCTCATTGTCGGCCTTGAAAGGTTTCAAAAAATGCAAATCGAGTTGCACCTTGGAAGAGGGAACTGAGTTGGTAATCTCCATCGACCCTTCACCCACTTTCTTATTGCCAAGCCAAGCATACTTTGCACCTTTACCGGAGGCTGCGCCGGTGTAATTGCGTTGCATGGAAGGGTCCATCTTGTCCCAAGGTGACCAGTTCGCCCAGTTCTTAAAGTCATTAATCTGGGCAAACACTTTGGCAGGCGATGCATTAAGTGTGGCGCTGCGTGACATTGAAAATGTGCTGGGCCGACTGTTAGCCAACAGCAAAAATCCACTGATGACAATAGCGATAAAAACAAGTGCAGTTAACAAGACGCTCTCCCTCAAGACTTTGTGACATAAGCATAGAGCCTATGGAGGGTTCCCGTCCAGCCCGTTGCGATTAGCAAGTGCCTAACTCTTTTTGTAAACCAGATGCAAAGCTCCTTCACCAGGTGCCACTTCGACGTTTGTATAGCCGAGCCCGGGCAAGTCAATGCCCGATAACAGATTTTCTCCTGCCCCAAGAACAACAGGAGAAATGGCAAGATGCAAATGATCAACCAATCCGGCTTGCAGAAATTGCCGCACAGTGTGAACGCCGCCGCTCAATCGCACGTCCTTGCCGGCAGTCGCGGCTTTCGCCTTTTTCAGCACCTCAGCGGGAGTACCCGTGACAAATTCAAAGACCGTTCCGCCTTCCATGGTGATGGCTGGTCGGGGATAATGGGTCATCACAAAAACTGGCGTGTGATAGGGTGGGTTTGGCCCCCACCAGCCTTTCCAACTATCGTCTGGCCATTCCCCGCGTTGCGGCCCGAACATGTTGCGCCCCATGATGGCCGCACCGATATTCTCGAAACCGTGCGAGGCAAACGTGTCGTCAACACCTGTCGTACCTTCTGTTTTGCCGAACATTTTTTGGAATGACGTGGTGGCAACGAACCACTTGCTCAAAACCATTCCACCTTCACCGAATGGATTGTCGAAACTCTGGTTTAGACCCGTTGAAAAACCATCCACAGAAACTAAAAAACTTTCAACACGTAACTTGCTCATTTTGCTCTCCTAATTTTTTGTGAGGTGGCTGTCGAGGCTATCTAGCGAACCCGTCCAGCCTTGCCGCATGTCATCATGGGCACCAGCGAAGGTTGCTGCTTCAGCATCACTCACTTGCGCATTGATCCAAGTTATCCTTAGGCGTGTTTGCTTGTCACCTTCTGGCACAAAGTCAAAAACGGTCTCCATTTCCTTTGGCCAATCAGGTGCCATGGGGTGAGTGGCAACTCCACCATCCTTATCGGAAAAATTTTGTGCAAAGACCAGTTGCCAATAGGGCGTGATCACCTTGTAATGAACCATTCCCCACATTTCTTTGCCATCCGGTGTTGCAATTCCATAATGATAAGTGCCACTAGGCTTCAAATCTTGCGTGGCTTTGATAACCTTAGTGCCAGCGGGTGACATCCACTCTTTTAAATGCTCAATCTTCGTGCAGGCTTCAAACAATCTCTGTTGCGAAACCGGGAAACTTCTTTCAATCACAAATTTGTTTAGCGGATTTACCATGGGCGCCACATAGGCGGCAAGACGCTCTAAGTTTTGCCTGCCGCCTTCCACTGCATATTGTGCAACAGCATCACGCGCCTCCATCGTGGGTTCAGTCATGCGCAATTCGATGCGCGTTTTGTTGCCTTGTTCAAACAATTCTATTTCGCCCAAAAAGTGGTGCCCACTAACCTCATCCTCTCCCCCATCATGTTCAAATGCCAAGTAGGACGGTGGTGTAACAGTGCGATAGATGATGCGGTTGGGCCAATCTTTGCCGTCAGGTCCGTGCATAGTGAAAAGCCACTGACCACCCACTTTCACATCCATTTGTTGTATGGAGTTGGTAAAGCCGTCCGGCCCCCAAAAATGTTTAATATGCTCAGGTGTGGTCAAGACAGTCCACACCAATTCACGCGGGGCATTAAGCCACCGCGTGGTGATGATTTGTGGTTTGTCGGCGGGTAATATCGTGCTGGCCAGTCCACTCATTTTTCCGTTTCCTTCAAGTTTTGCAAATAGGTTTCCAGCCGGTCCAACCGCTGCTCCCACATCTGGTGATAATTCTGCATCCAATAAGCCACATCATTCAGCCCACCTTCGGCGAGCTTGCAGGGGCGCGATTGGGCATTGCGGCCTTGAATGATCAACCCCGCTGCTTGCAAAACTTTGAGATGTTTCGAAACTGCAGGAAGACTCATGGCAAAGGGCTGCGCCAACTCATTCACTGATGCCTCACTCAGTTTGAGCCGTGCCAAAATCGCCCGCCGCGTGGGGTGGGCAAGGGCTTGCAGTTTAAGGCTGAGGGCGTCACTCATCATTTAATCATTCAGTTAAATAACCTAAAAGTTAAATACGGCTGTGCTTTAATCCTGTCAAGAGTATTTCCAATGTAAATCGCCCGTAATTTTTCGTAACCTGCCGTTACTTTCTTTCTCAGATTAACTATGCCAGAACGCGGCGCTGAGGGTGCATCGGGCAAAACATTGGGTTAGGGATATTATGACTTTAAAATCGGGTTTAATGGCTGGCAAGCGCGGCCTCATCATGGGTGTGGCCAATAATCGTTCGATCGCGTGGGGCATTGCCCGGGCTTGTGCCGATCATGGTGCGGAACTGGCCTTCACATATCAGGGCGATGCGCTAAAAAAGCGAGTTGAACCTTTGGCAGCCCAAGTGAATTCGCCTTTGGTGTTGCCGTGCGATGTAAGCGACATGGCCTCCATCGATGCCACATTTGATGCAATACAAGAAAAATGGGGCAGCCTCGATTTTGTAGTCCACGCCATTGGCTTTTCCGACAAGAATGAATTGAGCGGCCGTTACGTTGATACCAGCCCTGCCAATTTCAACAACACAATGTTCATCAGCGTTTACAGCTTCACAGCCGTTGCCCAACGGGCCGAAAAAATGATGCCCAATGGTGGCTCACTTCTCACCCTCACTTATTACGGCGCAGAAAAATGGATGCCGCACTATAACGTGATGGGTGTTGCCAAAGCCGGGCTTGAAGCCTCAGTGCGATATATGGCGGCCGATTTAGGCGTGAAAAACATCCGCGTGAATGCCATTTCCGCTGGGCCCATCAAAACCCTCGCGGCGTCGGGAATCAGCGACTTCCGCTATATCCTTAAATGGAATGAGTATAATTCGCCGCTCCGCCGCACGGTTACAACTGAAGAGGTGGGTGATGCGGGCATGTATTTCTTGTCTGATTTATCACGCGGTGTAACTGGCGAAATTCATCATGTGGATTCAGGTTATCATGTCGTTGGCATGAAAAACCCCGATGCACCTGACATGTCGGTGGACAATGCTCCTGAATAATCTGCCGACTATTTATTTTGTCCGGCACGGCGAAACTGAGTGGAATAAACAGGGCCTGATTCAGGGCACATTGGATATTGAACTCAATGATCTTGGCCGCCAGCAGGCCAAAGCTGTTGCTGAAGCCCTCGCAGAAAAGCGTGATGAGCTCGTTGGATTTCATTTTGTAGTGAGTCCGCAGCTGCGTGCCAAACAAACCATGGGCTATATCGCGGATGCTTTGGGCTTTGCTGTGACGACAGTTCAAATTGAACCGCGTATGCGCGAACTCGGTTTTGGTATTTGGGAAGGCAAACCGAATTGGGAGTTGAAAGCCTCCCCAATTTATCCTGCTGATCCTGAAACCCGGTATTATTGGCGTCCCGACGGCGGCGAAAGCTATGAGGACGGTGTGGCCCGCGTGGATTCTTGGTTACAAGACGTGACAGAACCAACCCTTGTTGTTGCTCATGGTGCCGTGGGTCGGTGCTTGTTGGGTTATGTGGCTGGAAGCGCACCTGAGCAAATCGTAACCTTGCACACCCCGCAAGGCTGTTACTGTCGCTTACAAGACGGCAAGATTGATTGGTTTGACGCCACCCACAATGCGCTTTAATTAGAATATATGTCACACAACACCTTCGGCCATCTATTCCGCATTACTACCTTCGGCGAAAGCCATGGGCCGGCCATTGGCTGCGTGGTGGATGGCTGCCCACCTGGAATTTTGCTTTCACCGGAAGATATTCAAGGCTTCCTTGATAAGCGCAAACCCGGCCAAAATCGCTTCACCACACAACGCCACGAAGCTGATGAAGTGAAAATTCTATCCGGCGTGTTTGAAGACGAACGCACCGGCGGCCAGCGCACCACGGGTGCACCCATCATGCTGATGATCGAGAACACCGATCAACGCTCCAAAGACTATTCCGAAATTAGAGACTCGTATCGCCCCGGTCATGCCGATTTCACCTATGATGCGAAATACGGCATTCGCGACTATCGGGGTGGCGGCAGATCATCAGCGCGCGAAACTGCAAGCCGTGTGGCTGGTGGTGCGGTGGCGCGCAAAGTGATCCCGAATGTCACGATCCGTGGTGCCCTGGTGCAAATGGGCCCGCACAAAATTGATAACAAGAATTGGGATTGGTCCGAAGTGGATCGCAATCCCTTCTTCTGCCCTGACGCCAAAGCTGCGGCCGCGTGGGAAGTTTACTTAGATGGCATTCGAAAATCCGGATCATCCTGTGGTGCGGTAATCGAAGTTACTGCTTCGCGAGTTCCAGCCGGGTGGGGTGCACCACTTTATGCAAAATTGGATTCTGAACTTGCGGCCGCCATGATGAGCATCAATGCCGTCAAAGGCGTTGAAATTGGTGACGGGTTTGCCGCAACTGCGTTAACTGGTGAAACCAACGCCGATGAAATTAGAATGCGCCATGGCAAGGCAGAATTTTTATCCAACCATGCTGGTGGAATTCTCGGCGGCATCTCATCGGGGCAAGATGTAGTGGTGCGCTTCGCAGTCAAACCCACATCGTCGATTCTCACATCACGCAAAACTGTCACCGCCAGAGGCGAAGATACTGACATCATTACCAAAGGCCGACATGATCCGTGCGTCGGAATTCGAGCTGTTCCAGTGGGTGAAGCGATGATGGCGATTGTCTTGGCTGATCAGTTTTTAAGGCATCGCGGGCAGGTGGGTTAAACCCCATCTTCCAACCGCAAAAATATAAACCCCGCCGCTTTTAGCTTTAAAATTCCCTCAATCACGCCAAGTCCGGCAGGCTTATTCGGTTGATTAATATGTGCCACAATTACATCACCATCTTTGGCATTGCCGATGACGCGGGCCGTGTTTGAGACAGAAAATTCAGCGCCGCCATCGCCCAAAATGGAATAGCCCGCAATTTTCAAATTCATCTCCTGAATTTGCTTCAGGCTACTTGCCGTATACTGACCAGTCGCACCACGAAACCAGTGGGGCTGATAACCAAAAATCCTCACAATGGCATCGGTCCCACCTACAACCTCATCATGCACCGCCTGCCGTGAACCCGCCGCCATCAAACCAAATAATTGCATCGGTTGATCAACTGCAGGTCTATGCATGGCCCCGTGATTTTCGACTTCAAACAAATCCGCGTGCGCCTTGATTTGATCAACGGCTTTGGCATTATATTTCAACCACCGCGCAGTTACAAAAATTGTTGCGCGAACATGATTGTCAATCAGCGCCTGCAAAATCCGTTCATCCGTCTTGCCCATGCAAGCATCCAAAGTGAGAGCAACATAGGGGCCGTGCACCGCGCCGGGCTTGATGGTGAGGCGGGGTTCAATGAGGGATTGGGATTGAACTGCCTGAGTTAGCCACAATGATAAAATGAATACAGCATAGAACAATCTAGTCTTCATGACGCGGTGCTTAGTTGCAAAATATGTGTAATTTGCGTCAAGACTTTTGTGTTTCTTGCATTAAAATTCATTCTGTGTTAACTTCTGTGTGGAGGTTCACACATGACAACCAATCTTGCTCTTGACCCAAAACTTCTTGACCGCGCTCTTAAAATCAGCGGGCAGAAAACCAAGAAGGCCACCGTCACGTTGGCATTAGAGGAATTCATCGCAAAGCGAAGTCAGAAAAATATGTTG
>JANMWK010000019.1:0-6599 GCA_031393975.1 Hyphomicrobiales bacterium | reverse complement strand
GCGCCATGCGCTTTCGAGCTGCTGAAACTCAGGGGCGTGAATGATTTCATTGAGCTGGATTGAGAGTTGCTCGTCCAGTTTTGCAATCATCGAGTCCAAAGTGTCAAGAACGTCGTCCTTGACCAGTGTCGTGTCTTGCAGTGCCTGCTGCACCAGTGCTTGTACGGCGTTTTGGACCTCTGCCGCCGCACTGTCATTGCGCGGCTTGAAGCTTTTCTTCAGCAGGGCTTCAAACTGATCAACATCTTTTGTCTCAGTGGCGGCACCTTGCTGTTGAGCTATTTTTTCGGCCATTCGTTTTCACTCCCAAGGCATCAGAGCCTGTCTTGCCATATTATTGTTCTTTGTTGTCTTCAGACTCAGTCTCAGACCTGCGCTCATTCAAAAGCTTCATGAGTTCGGGATCTTTCAGGAGAGCCTTGATCTGGTCTTCAGCTGCGACCTTGCCGTCCATATAGCGCTGCAAATTCGCGAGTTGCTCGCGTGCCTTCAAAAGCTTTGCCATCGCAGGAACCTGCCGGACTACTGCAGCTGGATTGAAGTCAGCCATCTTTTCAAAGCTGAGTTTGACTGACATTTTCTCGCCTTTGGCATCGCCCAACTTGTTAGCGACATTGAAAGCTATTCCTGGCTTTAAGGCCTTCATCCGGTCATCAAAATTATCCATATCCATGTCAAGATATTTGCGGTCCGCAATTGCTGGTTTCTCGACGTCTGACGCGTTCCCCGAGAGGTCCGACATTACACCCATCACAAATGGCAGCTCTACCATTTTTTCGGCGTTATACGGATCTTCATATTGAATTTGCACGCGCGGGGGACGATTGCGTTTGATGAACTTTTGACCACTGTCAGCCATAGCTATTCGCCTTTTCAATTAGTGTTGCGACTTGCCCCAGTGAGCAAACCATAACCCAAGGTATCAAGGCTGGCAATGGGGAGCTGTTTGCCAGTTGACGCCATGGAACTGAATTCTTAATAGGAGCTTCTGGTGGAATTCAAATCCTCCAAATGAATGATGTCAAGAATAACACTTTCAAAGTTCGAGCAAAGCGCCTTTGGCCATGCTATCTATGAAATCAGCAGCGTTTTGCTGGACAAACGACACTGCTGCTAGAGGCGTACTCGCTGTCTTGCCGTCTTCATAAAGCATCATCCGACCGCACCGGAATTCTTCAACCAAAGTGGCAATCAACTCGCTCTGATGGTGCTCTCCATCCATGTGACGCAAGAGAAAGCAGGTTGCAGGTTCAAGTGAAACAGGCTCGTGCTTCAGATTTGCCGTAAAGTTTGCACCTGCTACAGCATCGGCCTTTGCCATTTTACCCGCTTTTGGCTTGGCGGGAGCTGGGTACGACGCTCTTGCCGGCTCGGTTGAAGGCATAATAGCGCCTGCAAGCATGAGGTTTCTGAAGCCGCGTTTGACATCTTCTGCATCTGAAACAGTTTGTAAAAGGCTTTCCAGGCTGCTTGTTGCAGGCAGCTTGGAAATGAACTTCTCCAAAGCCTTATGCATGGCTTCGGACTTTATCCAAAAAGCCTGCCCATCACCAAGCGTCAATTTTGTTTCTTGGCCTTCAACGTCTAGGTGCATGCCCATGTCCGCACTTAAATGCAATCCATTCAGACATTCTAACGTTAAGTCCCGGCTTATCTCTTTTAAGCGAACGCTATGCACCAACAGTGTTTGACGGAAAGTTCTTCCACTAACCAAGTCCAGAAGTTGTTCGGTGGCAATGACATCGCCCGCAGAACGTCGTCGAATTTCGTCGGCTACGGAGGTGCCATAGTGATCGACAATCATTGACTGAATTTCGCATTCACCAAGAAACTTTAACCCAAAACCAGATGCTCGCTCGGCAAAGTCCCGAAAAAGACACGGATCATTCGTTTCCTCAAGGTACTCATGAGCGACATAAGTGACGGAAAATTTTTGAAGTTTTTCTGCCATTGCAGTTAGCGATTGTGCGTAAATGCTTTTTGTGGGTGAAGCGGCGCTCAGGAAACTAAGTAATTGTGT
Organism: Hyphomicrobiales bacterium; assembly: GCA_031393975.1. Taxonomy (GTDB): domain Bacteria; phylum Pseudomonadota; class Alphaproteobacteria; order Rhizobiales; family Aestuariivirgaceae; genus Aestuariivirga. The sequence goes on along the minus strand of JANMWK010000019.1, from coordinate 4,579 downwards.
CGCTTCTTGCACTCTGGCAGCACCTTCTACTCCGTTCGGCAAAGCGGCAGTAAATGCATCACGCAAGGGCTGGAGCATGCGCCAGCCCGGTAAGACGTTGTAGCTAATGTAGGCAATACCTACAGGAGAGAGGTGCTTTTGGCAGAGCTCAAAAATGGAGTCTTGCAGGGTGCGGGGCACCCAAGAGAATACGCCATGACATATGATGTAATCAAACTGCCCGGCGTCCACGCTTAAATCTGAGAAACTCTTGCATTGGAGCTCTAGATTTTTGAGTCCTAATTTTTCAATTCGCGCCGAGCCTGCTGCAATTTGCCTAGGCGATACATCAACACCAACGAAGTTTGCCTCTGGATAGTTCAGAGCCATCGGAATGAGATTCCCGCCTGAAGCGCAACCAAGCTCAAGGACGCGCGCGGCGCGAACAGGCTTCGCCGCTAGTCCAAAAATATTTGCGATAGCTGCCAAGCGAGCAGGATGGCTTTGCGGAATAGCCTTCGACTCATAGGGCAACAAGTCATAGGATTTCGCATTGCGGGCAATGCTGAGTTGAATTTGTAAACTATCTTGCCTAAACAGGTCCATTGCCCGAAAAAATCCGGAGAAAATCTCATATTTCAGTTTGAACTGGAACGATTTTGCCGATGTTATGCGCAGAAATTGCCGAAGCACAAGTCGCAGATTAGGGACTTTATTTTCGGACCTCAAGCCATATTGTCAGCCAGCGCAGTGAGATAAAGCGGCCAATAATCGGTCAATAGTTGAGATCGTTTCTACAGGAACCGGCAATGCTAAAAGTTGTGGAAGGTTCACATTGACCATTGCATCAAACTCGATAGAGTTGGCTGAAATGGAAAATGTACCTGCCGAAACGATCCGTGTTGCTATCATCGAAGATGATCTTGATGCTCTTGATCGCATCAGGACTGCCCTTTCAGCAGATGGTGCCTTGCCGATTGTCGCCGTTGCCCACAATGTGGCGGACGGGAAGGTTTGCATCGATGCAGGTGGATTTGATGTCCTGTTATGTGATCTTGGTTTGCCAGATGGTTCCGGTATTTCGCTCATTCGCTATGCAGCCCAGAAACACAAGAACATCGACATTATTGTGATCACGATTTTTGCTGAGCAGTCAAAAGTGCTTGATAGCATCAGGTCAGGTGCCCGAGGGTTTCTTTTGAAAGACGAACATTTTGGTGAATATGCAGAAGGCATACGCGAAGTGAGACGGGGAGGCTCTCCGATCAGTCCGACTATTGCGCGGCAATTGCTAAAAGAATTTCAACCGAAAGAAACTGACGCGAAAGCTGCCGCGCTGTTGTCGAAGAGAGAGGCCGAAGTTCTCAATCTCCTAGCGCGAGGCTTTTCTTTTCTGGAAATTGGCGAGTTGCTCAGCATTTCGCGCAGTACAGTTGCCACCTATGTCAAGAATATCTATCAAAAACTGGATGTCAATTCGCGCTCTGAAGCCGTGTTCGAAGCGTCCAGCCTTGGCATTATCGACATGCCACGGTGAATTCAAGCTTATGACCCGATGCTTGCCGAAAACCTAATGATGTTTTTTGCAGTCGTAGCAGGCGCAGGATTTTCTGTTGTTGCCGTGTTCGCAGCTTTGTTTTGGTTGCGCCAACGCAACCTGCAAAATTCACTTGTCGAAAAGAACAATATTAATGCGCAGCTTGAACAACGTATTGAAACGACAAAGGCAAATCTTTTGGTCAGTGAAAGTGCACGTAGGAAGCTGGAAGTTGCACATGCAATCACGGATGAGCGCGAACGCATGATGCGTGAAATACATGATGGTATTGGCTCGAGCCTCGTGGCCGCGCTGGCATCGGCAGAGAGGCAAGGCAAGCAAAGTTCTACGGCTGTTTTTGCACTTAAAAGCGCGTTGGTCGATTTGAGGATAGCAGTTGATTCATTGGAGCCAGTTGAGGGTGATGTGTCTACACTTCTTGCCACTTTAAGATACAGGCTTGAACCTGAGATGCGAAAGTCAGGGGTGTCATTCGATTGGCGGGTGGAAGAGGTGCCGGCCATCAAATGGCTTGACGCACCAAACGCCATTCATGTTCTGCGGATTTTTCAGGAAGCTTTAGGAAACATCTTGGGTCACGCTGAAGCCAATCTCATCAGGGTCTCTTGCAAGACGGAGCTTCGACAAGGCCGTGCGGGCATTGCGATTGAAGTTTCAGATGATGGCAAGGGTTTTGATACTTCGGTTCAGACGCTGGGCCATGGTCGCAAGAACATGCAAAGCCGGGCGGACGCGCTTGGTGCAAAATTTTACGTTGAAAGTTCGCCAGGCAAAGGAAGCCAAACATCACTTTGGCTGCCTTTGATACGCGAGAACGGGGTCAAATCATAAATGGCGACTGGTATAGTCTCCACATCTAGCCCCAGTTACCGCCACCTCCTGAGCCACCACCCCCTCCGCCTCCGCCCCCGCCTTCTCTTGATGGGGCAACGGATTTTCGTTTTATAATGGGCTTGGGCTTAGTGACAATGTGTTTGCGAGCGATTTTTTTGAAGAGATGAACATGTGCTTTTTTCTGCGCTTTATTGAGCACAATTTTTTTCTGCAGCATCGGGGCATGTTGCTTCATGACAACAACATTCTTCACCTTCGGAGTGTCCCTTTTTCCAGAAGAAAGAGTCTTAACTGAAACTTTATGATTCAGACCGCTCTTGGTATCGGGTTTGACGTCGGCAACATTCCCACCAAGTACCTGGTACCTGGCTAATGCAAGATCATAGAACATGCCGTTTGGAAAATTTTTCAAATAGGTTTTAAAACTTCCAACATCGTTGCTGTCCTTGATTCCATTCCAGAAGGTTAACTCACCTGTTGGAGATTTGTCAGTCACTGTCAGACCCTGTGACTCCTGCGCTGCCACCGGGGACAAGGTGCTCGCAACTGCCAAGGTGAGGGTTGCAACAAATACACGTACGAGCCTCAAAACATTATGCATTTAACTTCTCCTTGCTACAGTCAAATTGGTCAATTGTGGTGCAGTGTCAGCTTGCAGAGTTGACTCACACTCAAACACATTTCGACACAGCCCAAAAAAAAATCAGAACAAATCTAACCGCGGATTACGGGCGATCCAAGCTTGTTGGGACAACATCACTAGTGTTTTATCAAGGTCTGACCCTGTTTGGGCATTTTCGGCGCCAACCTGCGCAATCAACTGTTTGATAGCACTGCGCTTGTTTTCCGCCGGCAATGATTTGAGAAAATCCATGTTCTTGGGTGTTGCATTAAACTTATCGAGTGCAACCGCCAGGCCTGCATATTCAACAGCCTTTTGGGGGTTGCGCAAATTGGATGGTCCCTTTGCATAGATGAATGCCAGATTAGCTGCCGCCCAATAGTCTCCGCGCTCGGCACCAATGGAATACCACTTTGCTGCGGCAGCAACATCCTTGGTAACGCCAGCGCCGTTGTAATACATGACGCCCAGGTCAGTTGGAGCCTGGGGGTGGCCACCTAAACTGGCCTTTACAAATAAGTCCTTTGCCCTGTTGATGTCTTTCTTAACACCTTTGCCTTGTTGATAGGCAATTGCCAAGTTGCGCATTGAATAGATGTCAGCGCGGGCCAATCCAGCCTCATAAAAGCGCACGCCACGTTGCTGGTTAATCTTCACGCCTTCGCCATAGTAATACATCGAACCCAACGCGTTCATGGCGTAGGTGTGACCCATTTCTACTGACTTGTTGAGAAGTCCAATGCCGCTTTTGACGTCTCTGGCAACACCACGGCCTTGCGAAAGATTTCGTCCGTATGCCAACATGCCGTACGGGTCTCCCTGTTCGGCAGCAGTTTTGAAAAGCCCGTTGGCTTCAGACAGATCCTGATTTCTGCCAAGACCGCGCTGGGCCATATAACCCAATTGGTAAAATGCCCGTACATGTCCAGAATCCGCTGCTTCCTTGAATAAGGAGAGTGCGCCAGCTGTATCCTTTGCAGCCAATTTAGCACGGCCCAATTCATACTTGTAGCGCGCAACGGACGGAAATTTGATCATGGCATCCATGCAGGCAGCAACGGCAGACTCCGGATTGATTTCATTTGGCAACTTTCCAGCGGTAACGCCTTGCAAGTCCAAAGGCTCGCCTGCATCTTCGTCACACTGGACAACAAATGGCTCAATGTTTCCTGTCACTGTTGTTGACGTATTGCCGCCCGAGTCTGCGACTTTCATCTCAAATTGCTGTACCTTTTTATTTGAATCAATGGCTGGTTCAAAACTAATCTTCCGCAATGCTTCTCCATTGATAACATCACCTTCGCTCAAGGGGTTGCCATCAAGATAAAGCATTCCTGCCTTTGGCACAGCGGTCACTTCAATTTGGTCTGCACCTGCCGCACGCACAATCGGAAAGTTATCGAGCATGGCGACTTGGCCAACGCCAATCGGAACACGACGGGGTTTGGAAAGGGCCTGGGACAGTATCTCTGCAATCTGGTTTACAGGTGCTGTCGCAACAGCTGGAGCGTCCTGAGTTGGAGCGGCTGCGATCTTTACAGCAGGCTCTTTGCTTGCAACGACTGTTTCCGCAGGCGCCAACTTCA
>JANMWK010000018.1:0-25792 GCA_031393975.1 Hyphomicrobiales bacterium | reverse complement strand
TAGGGAAATGGTACCACCACCCCGGCTCGAACGGGGGACCTCTAGATCCACAATCTAGCGCTCTAACCAACTGAGCTATGGCGGCATCCTCGCCTGCTCCTAGCGCTTGAGGAGGGTAATTTCAACCCGCAAGTGGGGATTCCTGCAAATTTGCGCAACTTTGCTGCGCTGCAATACAAACTTTGAGACGAATTGCACTTATTTGGTGAACAAAACCCTAATGAAAGGTGGACGGAATGGCTAAAACTTGATTAATTCACATTTTCAGCTGCACGATAGGACATCTCGTTTTGACCGGACACGCCGTCCAAACCCTTGAAGATTTGCGCCATGCCATCACCCCCGCTTGGCTGTGGGATGGGGCGCGTGGCCGCATCGTATGGGCCAATAAAGCGGGTATTTCAAGGTTCGACGGCCAATCAGTCTTTGATTTGATTGACCGGAAATTTGACGCAAAAGAACCGGGCATTGAGCGGATATTTGAACTCACACAGCAATTGCAACAGGGTGAGCGGCAAAATGCGCTGCTGCATTTTCCATCGACTGGCCAAACTGTCCCGCTAGATTGCCAATGCTCGCTACACGCCTTGGCTGATGGGCGGTCTGGGGTTTTGGTGGTGGCGCGGGCCCCTGCGGTTCCGCCCGATTCCGGCCTTTATGCCCAAGCCTTTGCGCAGTTGCCAGTGGCTGCGGCCTTTGTCTCGCAATCAGGCTTGATCAGCCACGAAAACACAGCGGCCCAAGAGCTTTTTGGCGCAAGCGATCTGGCAAATTTGTTGCAGAATTCTAATCAAGCCAAGGAATTGCTGCAGCGCTTGCAGCACACCAACCTCGTCAGTTCGATTGAACAGATTTCAGGCCACATTGGTCTGCGCGAAGTTCGCCTCACTTTGCAGCGGCTTAGTGATGTTGAAGGTGGCTTTGCAGTTATGCTGCTGGAAGATATCACGGATCGTCGTGCTGCTGAACGGCAATTGAATTCTGACGTCTTGCCGAAAATGAAACTAGGCACAAATGATGCGCAGACTTTTGAAATTCTTGCCCGCACACTGAAGGCCGCAACACAGCCCGAAACTGCCAAAGTCGAAAAGCTTGCAGAAGTAATTATCGCCACTCCACCACCTGCCGTGCCAAAGACTATCCGCGATGCTTTAGAGCAAACGGGGGCGGCCCTCGCCATCATGCAAAACGGGGCTGCTGTGTTTGCAACCGCAAAGGCTGCGCTGATGTTAGGCCATGATTCAGTTGCGACGCTGTTCAAAGATCAAAAATTTTGGAACGATTTAACGGCGGGGGTTGTTAAAAATATTCAGCTCAATGTTTCAACTATTCCTTGGATCAATGGGCCAGCACAACAATTTGTGTTGAGTGCTTTTGCGGTCCGTGCGCCTCCAATAGTGGAAGTGGTGACAGTGCCGGAAATTATTGCGCCTGAACCCCTCCCGACTCTCGTTGCTCCCGAAACCGTCGCGTCGTCGGCTGGCGAAGATGAGCTGAAATCGATTCTCGATGTGGCGTCAGACGGGATCATCACGCTCGATAAACAAGGCCAGATTCTCAGTTTCAGCGCTGGAGCCGAAGCCATATTCGGTTACCGGATCGCAGAAGTTTTGGCGCGTCCCTTTGAAGAGTTTCTAGCGCAAGACAGCCGTAAATCGCTCCGCGATTATCTTGCGGGCCTTGATGGACCAGGCCTTGCTGCTGTGTTCAACGATGGCCGTGAAGTGACCGCAATTGTTAAGCAAGGCGGAACTGTTCCACTGTTTCTCACCCTTGGCCGGATGCAATCTTCCAAATCTAAAGCTGCATTTTGTGCCGTGGTGCGCGATATTACATCATGGAAGCGCACTGAAAAAGAATTGCGTGAAGCCAAAGAAACGGCTGAGGAAGCCAGCCGCCAAAAATCTGATTTTCTAGCGCGCATTAGCCATGAATTGCGAACTCCGCTCAATGCGATTATTGGATTTTCGGAAGTGATGCGGCTGGGCCAGTTTGGCGATATCAAGAATGAAAAATATCGCGGCTACGTCAATGATATTCACGCCAGCGGTGGGCAGCTGTTATCGCTGATCAATGATCTGCTTGATCTTTCCAAAATTGAAGCTGGCAAAATGGAGCTTAATTTTACGGCGGTCAATATTGTTGATGCCACGGAAGACGCCATGCGCCAGCTGCAAGAAAGTGCTACGCGCGGACGCGTGTTGGTGCGCAAATCATTCCCCGATAAATTGCCGCGCGTGGTGGCAGATTTACGCGCCATGCGGCAGGTGATGCAAAATATTTTGTCAAACGCGATTAAATATACCAATCCCGGCGGCCAGGTGATTGTGTCTGCTCACATTGCTAAAACCGGTGAGCTGGCGCTGCGCATTAAAGACACCGGAATTGGCATGAACACCGCACAAATGAAGGATTCGCTAGAACCCTTTAAACGGGTTGAGACGTCTGGCCGTGATACTCAGGGAACGGGCCTCGGCTTGCCTCTCACCAAAGCTTTGGTGGAGGCCAACCGTGCCACGTTTGACATCTCCAGCGAACCCGGCCAAGGAACGTTGATCGAGATCACTTTCCCAACGACACGTGTCCTTGCTGAATAAAAGACATCACTTTTTATGGGCGCTTGCAGCTCTGGTTTTGGCTTTGCCTTTGGCCTTGCCATTGCTCAGCATTGTGGTGCTGGCTTTAGAACCAAGCGAAAATATATGGCCCCATCTCGTTGCAACAGTATTACCGCAATATCTTTCGCAGACCTTTCTGCTGCTCAGCGGTGTCGGGATATTGACCTTTGTGATCGGTGTCGCATTGGCCTGGGTTGTGACATTTCATGATTTTCCCGGCCGCAGGGCAGTGTTGTGGATGGCGCTGCTGCCGCTCGCCATGCCGGGCTATATTGTGGCTTACACTTATGTTGATTTTCTAACTTATGCGGGCCCTTTGCAAACAGCATTACGTGGTGTGATGGGCTGGGTGCGACCAAGCGATTATTATTTTCCTGATATCAGATCGCTGGGTGGGGCCATAATGGTTTTGAGTCTTGCGCTCTTTCCTTATGTCTATCTCACAGCACGCGCTGCCTTGTTGAAACAATCAATGACGCAAATTGACGTGGCGCGGACTTTGGGGAAATCGCCCTTGCGGGTTTTCCTTGGTATTGTTCTACCGCAGGCGCGGGCGGCTATTGCTGTTGGTTTGTCGCTGGTTCTTATGGAATGTTTAAACGACATTGGTGCTGTTGGATTTTTCGGGGTTCAGACTTTAACGCTTGGGATTTATTCAGCGTGGTTGGGCCAAGGCAATTTAGGAGGCGCTGCGCAACTGGCAATCTTAGTCTTACTTATCGTCTTTGCGCTCTTATTCATTGAGCGTCGTTCACGGGGGCTTGATGAACGACTCCATATTTCACAGCGACCACAGCCAATTATTCGCCTTCACTTGCATGGTATACGGGGCTGGTTGACGCTCATAACTGCAGCTTTGCCAATCTTAATTGGTTTTATTGTGCCGGCCCTTATTCTTTTGTTGCAGGGACTGCGGCACGCCGATGCGGCTTTATCCAAAACATTCTTGGATGCCCTGAGCCATTCCATTTTGATGGCGGGGTTGGCTTGCGTTCTCACTTTGATTGCCGCATTGCTGCTCGCTTATGCGAACCGTCTCACCCAGTCTCATTTCATCCGTGTGCTGACTAATTTTGCGACAATTGGCTATGCCATTCCCGGAACGGTGTTGGCCATTGGTGTGATGGTTCCGCTCGGCCATTTTGATAATGGGTTGGACGCTTGGATGCGGACTCATGTTGGCCTTTCTACTGGGCTCCTGCTATCGGGAAGCATGACGGCCCTAAGCTTAGCTTATGTGGCTCGCTTTATGATGATTGCATTTGGCACCCTTGAAAATGGACTGCAAAAAATTACCCCTAATGTTGATGCTGTGGCGCGAACCTTGGGTCGCAACTCGTTGCGGGTATTTATTGATATTCACTTGCCCTTACTGCGCCCGGCTTTGATTGCAACGGCACTTCTCGTTTTTGTCGATGCAATGAAAGAACTTCCCGCTACGCTTTTGCTGCGCCCGTTTGGGTTTGAGACATTAGCCACTTCAGTGTTTAACTTGGCCTCGCTTGACAAAGTAGAAGAAGGAGCTGTGCCAGCACTGGCCATTGTCTTAGCCGGTCTTTTGCCGGTGATTTTGCTCTCCCAAAGCCTGCGTGACCCTGCCATTAAACGGCCTTGAGTTTATTTGAAATAGCCCGACATGAAACGTATTTTTCTGCACCCCCTCACCCTTCTTGGTTCAATACTGATTCTCCTCATGGGTGGATGGCTTTTGCTTTTACCCACGCAATTGGCCGGAAAAATAAAACAGAGCATTGAAACACGAACCGGACGCAGCTTTGAGATTGCAGGTGGTGCTGGATTTAGGCTTTCACCGCAGATTGGATTGAACTTGTTCGATGTCACATTTTCTGGGTCTTCGGCCATGGCCGAACCTGTGTTGAAATCCAAGGCCGTGTTCATTCCCTTATCATTCACAAGTTTGTTGGGAGGTTTTGATAAGGACTCAGCGCTGGCATTCATCGACGCCGATGTGACGCTGGCATTCAATGCGGAAGGCCATGCCAATATACTGATCGATCAAAATCCGGATGCCAGCAAATCCGACGTTAATGCGCCGGAGTTGTCGACGCTTTCTGTTAAAATTGAAAGTGGCACATTTCACTATAGTGATGCGCGCGACGGCATAGCATTTGTCTTGCCGCAATTTTCAGGGGTGTTTGATTTTGGCGATGATGGAAATTTGACGGCGACGGGGTCAACGGAGATCAATGATCGACACGCCAACTTTTCGGGCACACTCAACTCATTGGCACGGGCCATCGAAGAAGGCTCGCCCCTTGATTTTAATCTTGATAGTGAAGGCCATATATTTTCCTTTGCAGGCAGGCTGGCTAACTTAGGGTCATTAAATTTGGCTGGTCAGGGATCAATAGAAACTTCTGATGCTCAAAAATTTTTTAAATGGATGGGTGTCGATATTAAAGCGCTTCCCTCCAATTTGAAACTTGTTCTCGATGGCCCGTTTGAATCACAAGGTTCAACTTTCACTTTTAAGAAATCATCGTTCCAAATGGATCAGTGGAAGGCCGTTGGGGATATTTTATTTTCAACACAGGGCGGTCGAAAAAATCTGGTGACCCAACTTGATTTTGAGACTCTGAGTGTGAACGCAACAGGAAAAATTGGAGCATGGAGCGAAGCCCCATTTGATGTTGCGGTTTTACAAAATCTTGATGCGCAATTTCAAATTTCAACACCGCAATTTATGATAGGGCTTGCAAATTTAGGGGCTGCAAAAATCGGAGGCCTCGTTAAGAATGCCGCTCTAACGGCAAGTTTCCAAAGCGCGACAATGAAGGTTTCAAGCTTGAAAATCGACGCAAGCCAGTTGCCGCCAACACTGGATTTGGCATTGTCCACTGTAAATGCTAATGCAAAGGCCCTGATCCCAGTGCTGACCGGCCAAAACTGGTTGAGTGGACCTCTCACGATGAACGCAAATTTGAAAGCTCATGGCAAAAGCCAAGCGGAAATGATTTCGACTTTGAGCGGAGACGTGGTTGCTGGAGTGGAAAGCGGATCGATTACTGGGAACGGCGGAAAGACAGATTTTACCAAGTTCGCAGCCGATATAGCGCTTGAGGATGGCATTGCGAGTTTGAGCAACACGCATTTAACGCTTGCAGATCAAGAGGCAGCAGCGACCGGTGAGATTGATCTGTTGCGAAAGTCCTTTTCGATCAGCGCCGAACCCGTTGCAAAGCAAAAGATGTTAATCAATGGTACGTGGGATGCGCCAAAAATTTCGGCAATTGCGCCGACGATGCATTAGAGGCAAAATATCGTCATGATAAAAGTACAAGAAGCTGCATTTGATGTGGGAATGGAACTCGCTGCGCTTAAAGCTGGCCGCACCACCATTGGCGGCTCGGCTCTTTTTGTAGGCTCGGTGCGCGATGTTTCAGACGGTGCACATGTATCGCACATGACGCTGGAGCATTATCCCGGCATGACCGAAAGAGCACTGGCCGACATTGAAATCGAAGCACGCCGACGCTGGCCCCTCGACGCTTGCCTGATTATTCATCGCTATGGCACATTGCACGCTGGCGACGATATTGTTTTGGTCATCACTTGTTCAGAGCACCGCGAGGCTGCATTTTCGGCTTGTGAATTTTTAATGGATTGGCTGAAAACCAAAGCGCCCTTTTGGAAACTGGAAACCGGTGATGAGGGTGCGCGCTGGGTCGATTCAAAGACCACCGACGATGCTGCCGCCGCGCGGTGGGATGGAATTTCCCTATAGAGGCATTGCCCTCATCACCTTCAATGCCTTCAAAAATGCACTGGTTCAACGCGCCTTTGTACTCTTCTTGATCGATGATTTTTTGGCAGCTGGCTTTTTTGCTGCGGGTTTTTTAGCTTTGATTGCGGTCTTCGGCTTTTTGACTGCTGCTGTGGCGCTGGTCATGTTCAGCCTTGCGTGGGCATGCAAGAGTTGCGGCAAGTTCCGCAAGGCTATTTAAACTATGCACAGGCCTAAATTCATCAACGAATGGCAGCTTCGCACGAAACCCACCTGATTTGGCTTCGAAACCATCATAGCGTAAAAGCGGGTTCAAGCATACGATGCGTTTGGCTGAGCGGCGCAGGCGTTGCATTTCTACGCTGAGGTTTGAGCGGTCTTCTCGGTCCAATCCATCGGTCATCAGCAACACATGAGCACCACCCGCGCAATATCATCTTGATATTTGAGCAATACACCGAGCGTGTCATTCACCACTTGCGGGTTCAACGCGATGCAATCGAGCTCATGCAAAGCCGAAACCCAATCTAAGGTTTAAGCAACGCCCAGCACTTTATAAATATCGCCACCGCGCAAAGCCTGTACGAAGGCCACCACTTCTTTGGCCAGCGCCTCGGACGCATTTGGACGTTTTGCTTTGATATTGACAAGCTCACGCGCCGCATCGGGATATCCCACCCAATGATAAAGGCAGCGCCGTTTTAACGCGTCGTGCACTTCACGGGTGCGGTTTGATGTGATGATAACAATCGGTGGCTCGGTCGCGTTGGTGGTGCCAAGTTCGGGAATGGTGATTTGGAAATCGGATAGGACCTCGAGCAAGTCAGCATCAAAGGCCTCATCCGTGCGATCAAGTTCGTCGATCAACAAAATGGGTGCGCCACCGGCATCGCTTTGCAGCGCTTGCAACAGCGGACGGCGGATCATGAATCGTTCGGCAAAGATCGACTGGCTGAGAACGTCACGGTTGACGTCCCCCGCTGCTTCCGCCAGCCTGATCTCAATCATCTGGGCGGCATAGTTCCATTCATAGACTGCGGACGAAATATCCAGCCTTTCATAGCATTGCAAGCCGATGAGTTTGCGGCCCAGAGATTGTGAAAGAACCTTAGCATTCTCCGTCTTGCCGACACCTGCTTCACCTTCAAGAAAAAGCGATCGGCCCATTTTTAAGGCGAGGAACACCACTGTCGATAAATGACGATCAGCAATATAGCCAGCAGATGCGAGAAGTTCAGCGGTGGCATCAATAGTGGTTGGAAGATTCAAATTACAAACTCACAATTTGCTACACAATCAGTAACTGTCATTGCCGGACTGGGTCCAGCAACCCATCTTTCCGCGCACCAAAATGTTAAACCAAGCGTACCCCACTTTGGGTCCCCGCAACAAGTGCGGGGATGACAGAGAGTTAGGGTGTTATATTTACTTCGCAGCAGTCACGGCCCTGCCTGTTAGCACGCTGATCAGATGCGCTCGGTAAGCTGCTGTTGCATGCATATCAGTCATTAGGCCCTTGGGCGCCACTTTCACACTTGCAATGGCCTTGGCCGAAAAGTCTTTGCTCAATGCCGTTTCAAGATCGGTGGCCCGGAAAGCCTTCGGTGCAGCACCAGTAACACCAACACGCACTTTGCCTTTGGCATCTTGGCTCAGGAACACACCCGTTAAGGCATAGCGTGATGCAGGATTAGGGAACTTCTGGTGGGCAGACTTTTTCGGGATGGGGAAGTGAACTGCAGTGATAATTTCACCATCCTTCAGGGCAGTTTCGAACATGCCGGTAAAAAACTTGTAAGCTTCGATCTTGCGCTTATTGGTTTCAATTGTCGCTCCCAATCCTAAACAGGCTGAAGGATAGTCGGCTGCCGGATCATTATTTGCAATCGAGCCAACGATGGTGCCCTTGTGGCGCACATGTACACCACCAATTTTACCAGCCATTTCCCAAAGTGCGGGAATGGCCTTCTTGATCTCCGTAGATGTCGCCACTTCCATATGAGTGGTTCCAGCCTTGATCATGACAACCGTCTCTCACACTTTAATGCCACCGAAATTCCTGATCGTCGTGAGATCTATAATGTTAGTGGGGGCGGCTTGGCCTTGCTTCGTGGTGGGCAGCAATGTGTGGCCGCCTGCCATACATTTTCCATCTTTGGCTTTCTTAAGCAGTGCTACCGCAGCTGTTGTTGTGGCTGGGCGATGATAATTGAAGTTTTCCATTTTTCTCTCCGAGTCTTTATTCTGCGGCTATTTTCATAGATTGCATCGCCGTCCACACCGTGAGGAGTATCGCAGGCATGGCGAGATCACGCACACCCATCGCGTTGGTAATCGCGTTAATCACCGCTGGTGTTGCAGCAATCGCCCCTGCTTCGCCGCAGCCCTTCAATCCTAATGGGTTGCTCAAGGCCGGAGTGCTGGTGAAGCCCAGCTTAAAGTTGGCAATAAGAGGTAAATTGCGCGCACGCGGCATATGGTAGTCCATATAAGAACCGGTCTGCAGTTGGCCGGAGTCTTCGTCATAAACGCAGCCTTCCATCAACGCCTGCCCGATGCCTTGGGCAACACCGCCCGCACCTGACCTTCGACAATCATCGGGTTGATCAGTGTGCCGAAATCATCAACGACAGTATAGCCGACGATGTCAGTGTGGCCAGTCTCGGCGTCTACTTCACCTTCGCAAATATACACATCGGCGGGCTGACTCCCAGTAGCCTACCGCGGAGCCCAGTGCGCCAGCTATATTTGATGGCGCAAGGCCACAAGCCTCAATATAGGCAGAGAACCCCACACCACGCAGTTTGCCGTGTTGGGCGCTCTCGGCTTTACGTGCCGCAAGCGCCGCATTGGCTGGTGTCACATCTCACATGGGTTCCTGTTAGCCTTGATGTTCGCGAATAAATTCTACCAGCAAAGTTCGTGAATCAACATACCCGTTCACCGCTTTGCCTTTCAATTTTATTTTAACACCTAACTTTGTGATCTTCCGGTTTTTTTCCTTGGCACTATTCTCATCACTGAGTTGTTGTTTCGTCCAGCATAACCATGCACGCTATTATCAATTTGCAGCAACAAATCGATACTGCAATGTACTTACTGGCATTTCGGAAAGTGAAATCACGGAAGAGTTCGGCGGCTGTGTGTACACTCAAATAATCTAATTTTGGCCTCGGCAATTAACCTTATCTTAAATCACCCTATTTAAAAGCATGGGAAGCACAGTTTCGACGAGGGTGAGGAATTATGAATAGACGTGATATTACTTTAGCTAGCGCTCTAACGCTTGGAACGGCATTAGTTGGAATGGCCGCCTCTACGCCCGCTCGCGCTTACGAAACTGATGAAATCTTAAATGCGATTGAAGATTACCGAGCTGCGATGGTTGCTGGTGACGGGGCTCGCATTTTGGAATTATCGTCTGATGATATGTCATTTGGCCATGCCAATGGTGTGGTGCAGACAAAAGTTGAATTCGTTAAAACTGTCGTCGAAAAATCCGAAGTTTTTCATTCAATTAAGCTTTATGATCATCACATTCATGGCGCTGGCGATCTCGCCATTGCGCGCCACACCTTCGATGCTGATTTAATGTATCAAGGCAAAAACATGCAGTTAATGTTGAGCATCGTCCAGACTTGGAAAAAAGAAGATGGCCGCTGGCGTTTGTTTGTTCGTCAAGCTTTCAAGCCAATCGTCGTCTAATTTTAAGACTTACCAAAAAGCCGTCAGTTCGTTCTGGCGGCTTTTTTATTGCGCGGCCAGTGTTAACTGGCCGAGATTCACTTTAATGCTTTCAAGCGATACCAAGACTGCGCCTTCATCCGCATTCTTGGTCACCAGAGCAATAGCTGAAACCGGCAAGATCACAGGCACGACACCATTTGGTATGGGTTCATTTAACTTAATGTTGAAGACTTTGGACACCACATCATCGGGTCCCCACGTTATTGTTTTCAAGACACCACCGATTGTAATATCCAATGTCGCCGTAGATCCGGCGGTCTTAACAATATGTCCCTGCAACTCAATTGTCATGGAGGACAACGGCAAATTGCTCGGTTGTACCACGACAAAGCTGCCATTCATGCCAGCTGAATTCTCAGTCTTGCTGCCGTCAGCATTGGCAACCAGGGCATTGAGTTTCATTGCAAAAGAAAGTTGCTTTGGACCATTTTTAACGGTAACCGATTTGGGCTTCACTGCACTTTGAAAACCTGCATTAAAATTGCCGATCTCCAGACTTGATAAGTCAGCTGATTTTGCATCGGTGCTGAAATTCAACACGGCAACCATTAACGAACACAACAAAGCGCGAATCATCTAGAACTCCTCAACAGGGGTTAAGGAATACTTAATTTTTCAAGAAAATGATATCATCACGGCTAAGATTTCTACTGTCACCGCGGCATGTAAATAGCCATTGCGACGAAATGTTCAGCGGAAAACTCTGGAAATTCTAGCTGCCAATGAGCAAAAGTGCCAAATTCCGCTGGTGGTTCAATTCGATAGCGCGGGTCTATGACAAATTTCTCGGATCCATAGACAACTCCTTTACCAGCGGCTTTGAGACACGCTTCCTTGATTGACCAGAGCTTCAAAAATTCCGCATCACAATCTAGCGGAGCTAGACTTTCGAGATGCGCAGCTTCACGTTGATCGAAAAATCGCTTCGCAAGTTCCAAAGCATTGGGCACTGGCCGCAAATACTCCACATCAATGCCGATTTTCGTCGTTGCGCTGATAGCGGCGACAGCCATTGTCCCGCTCGAGGAAAAGGAGAGCGAAGTTTCAGGTGGCAGTTCACATCGTGGCGGCGAGTCGCGTTCTTGTCGAAGGGGTAATTCGGAGAGTGGCCCCTGAAAATTGAATACTGACTTTAGAAAGCATCGTTGAAAGGTGCGGCGTAAGGCGAAGTGGCGGGCATCTTCGAGACCTTCAAAGTGATTGGCTGCACTTAAATCTGAGGGTGGTAAGGCCCACAAAGCTTCGTTCAAGTCGATTTCGCCATCATCGTTAAACCACGCGAACTTTACATCCGCCTCTCTAGCTAAATGCCAGTTCAGCCGCTGCATCATTTTTGATTCGATGGAGTTACCATTCATAAACACTATTTTCTCAAAGCACTCGGAAGTGTCAAAGACTCTATGTCATTTCGACCTATACCAACTGATTCTTAACAACTTTGGGCGGATACTGTCTCCCATTAAGGGCATTCGTGCATGAAAATTCAGGGTAAGATGATGAAGCGCATAAAATTAATCGGATCAACACTGCTAGCCACATTACCGTTCATCGCTCATGGCGTGATGGCCGCAGAAACTTGGGATATGCCAACGGCTTATCCAGCAACAAATTTTCAGACCATGAATGCGCAAGAGTTTTCCAAGTGCGTTTCCGATAACACGAGCGGCGATATAAATATTATTATTCATGCCAATGGTTCACTTTTCAAAGGCAATGACATTAAGCGCGCTGTACAAACTGGACAGGCCCAAATTGGCGAACGGTTGTTATCTTCGCACGAAAATGAAAATCCAATTTTCGGCACCGACTCTATTCCATTTTTAGCAACTTCCTATGATGACTCAGTCAAACTTTACACAGCTGCACGTCCTGAACTTGACAAGTTGCTCGACGCACAAGGATTGATGTTGCTCTATTCAGTGCCTTGGCCACCACAGGGCCTCTATTTCAAAAAAGATGTGAAGGATGTCGCTGATATGAGCGGCGTAAAAGTTCGGTCTTATAATAAAGCGACGGCGCGTCTGTCCGAACTCACCGGCATGGTGCCTATTTCAATCGAAGCAGCAGAAATCAGCCAAGCGCTTTCTGCTGGCGTTATTTCGTCGCTCATAACTTCGGCGGTGACCGGACAAGACAGCAAAGTATGGGAAAACCTCAATCACTTCTATGAAGTGAAAGCTTGGATGCCGCGTAATGCTGTTATCGTCAACAAGGGTAGCTTTACAGGTCTTTCGGATAAGGACCAAGCTGGCGTGAAAGATTGTGCCACAAAAGCAGAAGCCGCAGGATTGCAGAAATCAAAAGATGCCAATGATGCTGCACTCGCGACATTAAAGAAAAACGGTGTGCAGATCATGTCGCCAGCGACACCCTTTGCAGTTGAACTTCAAAAAATTGGCGCAACAATGACTGCAGAATGGGTTGCCAAAGCGGGCGCACCGGGTGCGGCCATCGTTGCGGCTTTCAAGAAATAGGTGGACGTCTGGCATGGCGCTTTTGCCAAATCGATTGTATCCAGAACTGACAAAAATATGGAGCCGGTTTGACCGGCTCTATCTTTATTGTGGCTATCTATCTGCTTTTTTTCTGGTTTGTATTTTTGCGGCTACACTTTTGCAAATCGTTGGGCGTCTGATTGGTTACAATCCGCATGGTCTGACTGACTATGTGGGCTACTTTATGGCTGCCTCGGCATTTCTAGCAATGGCACATGCGCTGAATCGAGGGGCCCATGTTCGCCTTGAACTGTTTCTTGCAATGATGGGGCGTTTTCGAATTGTGGCGGAGTGGTTTGCTTTTGCAGCCACAACAGCCATTGCCGTGTGGTTGACATATTATGCATGGGCCCAAGTCTATTGGTCCTTCGAACTGGGCGACATCAGCCAAGGGCTTGATGCAACGCCGATGTGGATTCCACAATCTGCAATGGCTGTAGGTGTCACCATATTAGCTATTTGTGTAGCCGACCACTCTCTTCGACTTGTGCTCACCGGCCATCATCAGGTGGGAACACCTTCCGCGTCGCTTTGAAGTTTTTCACATGGACCATTTCATATTTTTTTCGTCACTGCTTCTGCTCCTCGCCTTGCTGCTCGGAAGCGGCGTGTGGATTGGCTTTTCGCTAATCGGTGTGGCAGTTTTTGCCATTGAATTCTTTGCTCATCGCGCCGCGGGCCCGCCGATCGCTTTAACTATGTGGTCGTCATCCTCATCATGGATGCTTTCATCACTACCGATGTTTATTTGGAAGGGAAATATTCTATTTCGAACTAAACTCTCCGAAGATTTGTTCAAGGGCCTAGCCCCTTTGTTGGGACGTTTGCCGGGCGGATTGCTGCACACCAGTGTATTAGGGTGCACACTTTTTGGAGCAGTATCGGGCTCCTCGGTTGCTACGCTCACGACCGTGGCACAAATGACATTACCTGAACTCAAGAAGCGTAACTACCCAGAACATATGATTATCGGAACTTTGGCTGGGCCTGCGACGCTGGGTTTGATGATACCGCCTTCCATTATGATGGTGGTCTATGGCGCGATGACGAATGAATCGATTGCCGCTGTTAGTATTGCAGGCATCATTCCGGCCATTATCTTGTCGGCGATGTTTACAGTCTACGTTGTGATTTCCTGCAGCCTGAGCAAAGACTTCAATCCGGCCCAAGAACCAAAAACCGATTGGCGCGAAAAACTCTATGCTTCACGTCATTTGGTGCCTGTCGTTCTATTGATTGCGATGGTCTTGGCGACCATGTTTTTTGGTCTAGCCACTGCGACTGAAGCTGCAGCTTTAGGTGTGGCGGGGGCTTTAGGCTTGGCATGGTGGCAAGGAACGCTGACCTGGCAGACCTTCATTGATAGCTTGATGGGTGCAGTGCGCACATCAGCGATGATTGCTTTAGTGTTGCTGGCTGGATCGGCGCTGTCTTTGGCGATGGGATATACGGAACTCCCGAAAATGCTTGCTGATTGGGTTGCAACTTTAAATCTTTCACCATTTGGTTTGTTGATGATGTTGCTGTTGCTCTACACAATTCTTGGCGGATTTTTGGATGGCATTTCCTGCATTGTACTCACACTGCCCATGATTGAGCCCATGCTCCGCGCAGCAGGAATTGACATGGTATGGTTCGGGATTTTCATCGTGCTAGTGGTCGAGAAAGCACAAATCACCCCGCCGATAGGCTTCAATCTCTTCGTCCTTCAATCAATGACCGGGCATAATATTTTTAAGATCGCTGCCTGGTCATTCCCAATGTATTTGATCATGCTGGCGATGGTGTTTGTGATTATCGCATTTCCAGGTTTGGCCACTTGGTTGCCGCACCATATGATGCACAGGATTTCAGGATAGAACACAATTCAATAAAAAACCGACCGTATCGCTACGGTCGGTTTTTCTATGTTTTAGTGTCTCAGGCCGCGGCGCGCTGACACTCTGGGGGCAGAGCTACAATTTGAATCCAATAATGACCCACGGTTTTCACAATATCGACCAGCTTATCAAATGACACCGGCTTGCAGATAAAAGAGTTCACACCCAGATTATAGGTTTTGATGATATCTTCTTCAGCCTTCGATGTCGTCAAAATTACAATTGGGATGCGGTGCAGTTCAGCGGATTCTTTAATTTCCTTGAGTGCGGTCCTCCCATCTTTGCGCGGCATATTGAGATCGAGCAGGATAAAGCCTGGATAGGGTTGGCCCGCGAGGCTCGAATATTTCCCCTCACGTTTCAAATATTCCATCAAATCCATTCCATCTTCGACGAAATCAATCGGGTTACCCAATTTTGATTCTTCGAAGGCATCACGGATCATCATCCGATCATCAGCATCATCATCGGCCACGACAATGCGAATTGGAAAGTTAGATTTGATCATTGTAAATGCTCCAAAGAATCTGGTTTTTGTGGAATTGTTATGGTGAATTTTGAACCTTGACCGGGCTCACCGTGAGCCAAAATAAAACCGCCGTGGCGTTCGACAATTTTGCGGCACGTGGCAAGGCCAATACCAGTACCTTCATATTCATTGCGACTATGCAGGCGCTGGAAGATCGTGAAGATTTGATCTTTGAATTGATTGTCAAAGCCAATGCCATTGTCTTCAATTGTGATGACCAATAGCGGTTCACCATTGCCGTCAAGAATTTTGTTTGAACTTATCTTGATAACGGGGTTGACATCTGGCTTCCTAAACTTGAGCGCATTGCTCAACAGATTTTGAATTAACTGGCGCAGCTGTGTGGGGTCGCCTTCCACAACAGGCAGTGGTTCGGCATCAATTGTCGCTTCGTTTTCTTCAACCCGGATTTGAAGATCGGACAAGACATCCGTCAAAATATTATCAAGGGCAACCGCTTGGAAGGGCTTGGCATTGGTCGTCACGCGAGAATAAGACAAAAGGTCATTGATCAAGCGACGCATACGGCTTGCCGCATTGTGCATCCGATCAACAAACATCTTTCCATCGTCAGGCAAAATGTCAGAATATTTTTTGATGAGGCGATCGCCAAATGCTTCGATTTTGCGCAAAGGTTCTTGTAAATCATGCGAAGCCACATAAGCAAAATCGATCAACTCGCGGTTTGAATGCTCGAGCTTCTGCGTATAAAGCAGCATGGTCTCAGCATTTTTTTCGACTTCGGTGATGTCTTGATACGTTGCGATAGTGCCACCGTCGGGCATAGGCTCGTTCATAACTGCGATAATCCGACCATCTTTAAGACGCTGCTTAATGGTGGTGCGGATTCGCAAGCGCGCCGGGTCGTCGCGTTCCGCCAGGGCCCGCTCTGCTTCTTCTTTGGTATAATTGCCTAAACTGACGCTATATTCCATCAGCCCACGCAAAGTAATTCCCGGCTTTACTACGTCTGCTGAAAAGCCGTAGATTTCCAGATATCGTCGGTTCACAACAATTAAGCGCTGTTCATTATCGAACATGCAAAGGCCTTGAACCATATTACTCAGGGCCATATCAAAATGGAGGTTTTTTGCGTGCAATTGTTGAGAAATACGCAACATTTCAAATTCACGCA
Organism: Hyphomicrobiales bacterium; assembly: GCA_031393975.1. Lineage (GTDB taxonomy): Bacteria > Pseudomonadota > Alphaproteobacteria > Rhizobiales > Aestuariivirgaceae > Aestuariivirga. The sequence continues at coordinate 9,643 of JANMWK010000018.1, read as the reverse complement.
ATTTTAGTTCCGTGATATCCGAACGCGTTCCCACAATGCCACCGTCGTCTGTGCGTTTCTCCGTGATGAGAATCCACCGTCCGTCTGTCTGTTGCACTTCAACAGGTTCAGTTGGATTGCGGTGTCGCTCCAAACGCCATGCAACATATTCTTCCGGTGTTCGCCCATTCAGAACAAAGGCACCACGGCGGGTTGATTCCCGCAACAAGTCCACTTTAGCTATGCCAGGTGCTATGATATCTGCGGCCAATGGGCTGTAATCGACATATTTTTTATTGTAGAGCACCAAGCGATCTGATGCATCATATAGTGCAAAACCGTCGGCCATCACATCGAGGGCATGGGTAAGACGAGAGCGCGATTTTTCAGCGATCATCTCAAACTGAGTGTTGAGATCGACTCCTGATGCTGGCGTATCAATTTCACGAGCGGTTTCAACAACCGTGCCGTTTGGCAACCTGCGACGACGCACTTCAACGACGCTGCCACTCGGGGCTGAATAACGGAATGTGTAAGCCGTACCGGGCACGAGGGCCGAGACGATCCGCTCAATTTTGGCGGAAATTTCAGCTTCTGGTACGTTCATCCGCTTATAGGAAATGCGGATTAATTCTTCCAGTTTTTTGCCTGAGGTTGCTTCGGATGCTTGATAGCCGCACAGCGAACGATAAAGCGCATTGCAGGCGAGCAACGAAAGGCCGGAATCAAAAAGCGCCAAGCCTATGTCGGCCCCCGCAAAGACATCTGCGATTTCCATTCCAGACGTGTTCATCATATCCTGATGACCGTCTTTCCCCACAGCGTCAGGCAGGTAAGTCACGCGATTTTCAGATTTTGGCATCGAACTATTTCCCCAATTTTGCCACCATGTCACAGGAGTTCTGAAAGAAAGATGAAAGAAACGCAGTTAGGATCAGTAATTTTGATTTTTCTATTATTAACCATTGGCCTCTAAAAGGGTTGAAAATAGTAATTCTAGTTTGTTAGGCGTTTTTTTTCATGTTGAGCACGACGGAACGATCAATTGTGTGTTGGCTCTTGGCTGCCACAATCTCGGCGGGATTTTTGGTTCCTAGCCTGTCGGAACTATTTCATAAGTTCACTTCACCCAGTCTTTTGGTCATGATTATTCTGTCGCTCATTCCTATGGGCCGACTTGATTTTGAGCAGGTGTTTAGCCTTGATCGCAATGTGTGGCGGGTTGTTTTATGGCAGCTTTTTGTATTGCCCGCCATCGTGGTCGCCGCCGCTCATCTGGCAAAAATTAACCCCTTGATAACCGTGCTCATGGTGACCACGGCCTCGGCCGGATCACTTTTTGCGTCACCGACTTTTGCTGAGCTTTTGCAAGTTAACAAACAGCGGGCTCTGCAATGCATGATCTTATCGACATTTTTAATGCCCGTCTCTTATTTCATCTTTTTCACTTTGGTTTTACATTCATCAGTGAATATAGACGTCGTGAGCTTCCTCAATCGCTGTGTTATTTTCCTAGCATTGCCGCTTGGCCTATTCTTGGTTTACATGGGATTTGCAAGGGCATTGCCAGAAAAATTAGTTGTGACCTTTGAAGGGGCATCACGTCGCCTCACAATTTTGGCTCTTATGATTTTTGGCCTCGGTATCGTGGGTCCGGCTCGCGATTTGTTTTGGACGCATTTCAACCAATTTGTCCTTTATCTTTTGGTGGTGATTTCACTGGGTGCAGGCATGGCCTATCTCACAGCTGTTGTCATGTATCGCCAAGGCATCAACGACGCGATTACAGCCAGCATCGTCAGCGGATTTCGAAATGTCGGTCTAGGATTTGTTTTGTTGTCAGGAATATCCTCAGAAGATACGGCGGTTTATGTTGGAATCTCGCAAATTCCAATTTTCTTGGCACCCTTGGTTTTGAGTTTCATTGTGCGTCGCAGCCGCTCAGACGACAGCAATTTTGGTATCGCCTAGCCTCTCCCCCTGCAAATTCTAAAGTAATACGAAATTTACTATGTTGGATGGATTGTTTGCCTATCCGACATTTTAGACAGTGGCTTTTACTAATATTTACCACCCTGAACTCTACAACTATGTGCAAGTTGGGGGAAGTCGAGTGAGTAATCTAAGTCTAAATTTGAGTGAGTTGCGTTCCGCGCAAATGACATCACCCATTCCCAAAGCGGCAAAGGGATTCAAACCATCACTTTTTGCTTTGTCATTCATGTTCGCAACCATTGCGGGTTTAACTGGGGTTTGGACTGGCAATCAAATCTATGGTCCAGAAATGTATGCCACGGATGGCATGGTTCCCGCAGCTGAGGCTTTTAGTCATGGTCAAAACTATGCAGTTTTCGATCTCAATCTCAATGTTCGCCATCTCAAAGATGAAACTATAGCAAGATTAAAATCAACTCCTGACGTTGTCATACTGGGTGCAAGTCAATGGCAAGAAGCGCATGCCGACCAGTTGCCAGGTTATAATATGTACAATGCGCACGTCCATCGCGACTATTGGGAAGATCCGCTCGCAGTTACAGAAATGTTAATGCGCCATAATCGTCTTCCCAAAAAAATGATGATTGCTGTGCGCGACTTGCAGTTTACGGCTTTAGCAGATCGGAAAGATTATCTTTGGGAACCGGGCATTCCATTTTACCGCGATATGGCAGATCGGTTGGGAATTGAAAAAGAAAGTTATTTGACTTCTCTTCCCTACAATCGCGTCAAAGCACTATTTTCGATTTCAATGCTCTTCGATAATCTTACCCGTTGGTACAATGCCAAAGAATATCCTCACGCAACCACTGAGCGTCAGTTTGATAGTCTCGATGCACTGTTACCTGACGGTTCGATTGTATGGTCTAGGAATCACTTGAAATTTTTTAGTCAAGAACGCGCTCTTGATGAAGTTTTAAAACTGGTTGAGGTTCGTAAAAATAATCCTCTGAACTTGGATCCAGCAGGCATAGCGGCATTCGAACACTTGCTCGACTATTTGAAGTCACAAGGGGTTCAAGTTTACCTCACGCATCCCCCGTACAATCCACTTTTTTATGACCGCATTCAGGGTACTCCTTTTGCGGAAGGTCTGGCTAAACTTGACGCGCTTGTACAGCGTTGGTCACGTGAACGAGACATGCCAATCATTGGAAGTTTCAACCCCCACGAAGTGGGATGTGAATCCTCAATGTATATTGACGCGGAACATTCAAATCCAAGCTGCATCGGGAAAGTATTGGCGCAATTTGCTGCCGTCGATCAAGCAAGGTCAAAAAAATAATGCCATTTACATCCTATCAATTCATCCTTCTGTTTTTGCCAATCTCATATTTGTGCTTTCTTTTGGCGCATCGTTTGGGCGGATGGCAGTGGGCAATCAATTTCCTCGCTGTGCTCTCTCTCTTATTTTACGCGATGTGGGGCTTTTCATTGCTGCTTATCTTGCTCGCATCCTTGGCTTTCAATTATGCGGCTGGCAATGTCATCGCTTGTCTTGGCAATCATCCAAAGATCGCGCGCAATACATTAGTCGGGAGCATTGGCATCAATTTGGCGATGTTAGGCTATCTCAAATACACAAATTTCTTCATTGATTTGTCTAACCAGGTGACAGGGACGAGCTTTGCCCACCATGACATTATGGTTCCACTGGGAGTTTCATTCTTCACCTTCATCCAAATTGGCTACTTGATTGATGCATTCAATGGCCAATTGTTGAAGCATAATGTTGCTCGATATGTGGTTTTTGCGGCCTTCTTTCCATGTGTCACAGCGGGTCCGCTGGTGATGCAACGGGAGATGATGGAGCAGATGGATAATCCGCAACAGCCGGCCTTTGACGCACGCCGTCTGATCGTTGGATGCACTATGTTTGGCATGGGCCTATTCAAGAAAGTTGTTCTGGCAGATTCTATCGCCCCTTTTGCCAACCAAGTCTTTGACGGGGCCGCAACAGGTGTTTCACTCAGTCCATCGCTCGCTTGGATTGGTGCGATATGCTATACACTCGAACTGTATTTTGACTTCTCTGGCTATTCCGATATGGCCATCGGCATCGGCACGATCTTCGGAATTAAGCTGCCATTGAATTTTGACTCACCGTTCAAGAGCACAAACATTTCAGAATTCTGGCGTCGCTGGCACATGACGATGACGCGGTTTTTTACAAATTATGTCTATTCCGGCCTTGCCATGAAGGGTATGCGCAACGGCTCCAAATGGGGCGTAGGTCGCATAGGCCGATTTATGTTGGTGGCAGCAATGCCTTCAATCGTAACCTTCCTCGTGGCTGGCGTCTGGCATGGTTCAGGCTGGAATTATGTATTTTATGGGCTGCTGCACGGCGTCGCCATTGCAACATTCTTAGCATGGCGTGAATTTGCAGGCTTCAAGCTTCCAGCAGTTGTGGGTTGGGCGATAACTTTGACCACTGTGATCTGTGGACTTGTGATGTTCCGCGCGGCTGATGTGCCCACAGCGTTGACTATTTATATAAATATGCTGGGTGGCGCGTCGCTCTCCCATGGCACGCTTGTGGTGGACACCGCGCAAGCCATGTCAATGATTGTATTGTACGGCGCCGTCACCTTGCTGTTCCCAAACACCCAACAGATTTTGCATCACGACTGGCCTGCAATTGATTTGAAGCCGGTGAGTACTGCACTAGAGGCTGGCCTCCTAGCTTGGCGTCCGGCTTTGGGCACTGCATTTGTAAGCGCCTGCCTGTTTGCCGTTGCCCTCACCTCGATCGGCAGCGGATCTAGTTTTCTATATTACAAATTCTAAGAGAAGGGCTTGAACATGAATATGCATATGAAAGATTTTACGGAGATCGCACTGGAATTGCCGCGCGAAGTAGACCGTGAAGTCGCTGGCGATATCGAGAAGGAATCGGTTTTCGTTTCTCCGATGATTGATCGTATTATTGTCAACAGCGATGGTAAGACTGCTCGGTTAGTGACACGTCCGGGAGCTGATCTTCAGGTGGCCACCGATAAAGCCTTGCGCTTTTTAGGTGTGATGGTGCGTCAAGTCACTGGTTTTGAAATCAAAGTTTTTGTTGATACCAAACGCAAAGACACGGGTCCTTATCAGATCGGCGTGAATGACGGCTTAGTGGAACGGGGCTGGATGCATGATTATGGCAAAGGCCAAGTAGCTTATAGTGGCCCAGTTCTTAAACTTGCCCAACTCATTAATGAAAAATCTGGCCAACTTTATCACGCAGCTTTCAATGCCATAGACGGGCACTACCCAGCAATGATTGACGCCGACACTTTACATAAGTGTGGCTATTTTGACTCGCATCCCAATGCTGTGACTTTTGTTGGCAACGTGGTTGAAGATTTCGACGCAATTGAAGAATTTCGTTTGGCCAATTCCTGCTCAGAAGACGCTTTGATGCCGAAACAAGAGCATATTCATCATGACGGAATGTGCCTTAATCCGGCGGCCTGTTTCCCATGCTATCCCACGTTGACGGGTCAAAAATTTGTTGAGGGCCAATGCTACACTTGGCTTGGCCGCGTGTTTCGTTATGAGTCTCGCAACATCAACGGCTTGGACCGCCTTTACGAATTCAATGTGCGTGAATTGGTTTTTGTTGGCGATGAAGATTATGTTCGGAGTTGCCGCACCAAAGCGCTGCCCATAGTTGAAGAGTTGGCTTCGTTCATGGATATTGATTGTCAGGTACAAACTGCAACCGATCCGTTTTTTGCAACAGTTTCTGCCGCCAAAAAATTCTGGCAGGCGGCACAAGAAGTGAAGAACGAAATAAAAATTCCAGCTCTTGGCAATGATGGCAGCCAAAAAATGTTGGCCTGTGGATCAATCAATCTCCATGGCAACTTCTTTGGCAAACGGTTTGGCTTCACGTGTGCCAATGGCGAGCCAGCACAAACCGGCTGTGTGGGTCTTGGTATCGAACGCTGGGTTCTCGCCGCATTTACACAACATGGTTTTGAGCCCGCACGCTGGCCCGAAGTCGTTCGCAACCGCATCTTTTCATAATAAAAACAGGGAAATAATATCATGCAACTCTATCAACTCATAGGCAATGTTCTCGGCGTCGATCCTTCGCAGCTGAACGAAGACTCGAATGCACAAAACACTCCAAAATGGGATTCTTTGCGCCATATTGAAGTGGTGTTTGCCATGGAAAATGCATTCCACGTGCGCTTCACAATGCCTGAGATTGCGAGCCTCAGAAAACTTTCTGACATTCGCAAATTGCTTGAAGCAAAAAATGTGCGCTTCAATGTCGAGCAAGAGGAACGCAAGTTCGGTTAAGTTGTTTGGAAGTCGGCGGCATGAGTGCGTAAAATGAACCCGGGTAAAGCCATAAAACTGCTGGTCGTGGACGATGATGAGGATGATATCTACCTCATCGTTGATGCATTAAGCGGTGTGCAGGGTACTCGCTATGCTGTCACGACGGCGGCTTCACCACTCTTGGCTATGACTAAGCTGGCGCAAGAAAATTTTGACGTCATCTTCAGTGACTATCGTCTCGGCGCCGTCACTGGGGTGGATTTCATCAATAGTGTGCGTGGTGCTGGCATTGACACACCCATTATCTTGCTCACGGGTATTGCTGATCAATTGATCGACAAAGCTGCGCTCGAGGCGGGATCTTCTGACTTTGTGTCTAAAACTTCAATTACGTCCGACGTGCTTGACCGTTCTGTGCGTTATGCTTTGGCCCACGCCGATCGGCAACGTCTGCTGCAAACCGTGTTGCGGAGCACGCAGTCGGGCATTGCGGTGCTCGATGTTGCCGGGAAAGCATCTTTGTGGAACCCACAATTTTTAACCTTTGCCCAAAAAGCGTTTGGCGATGACGTAGACCGGTTTACAAAGCTGATGGCTCTCACAATCGAAACTGTTGAAAAAGACATCGTTGTGGGTGATCGCATTGTTGAGGCCCATGTCACACCACTTCCCGATGGCGGTTCAATTTTGGTGCTGCATGACGTCACCCAACGCGCGAATGATTTAAAGGCTCGTAAACTTGCCGAAGATAAAATCCGCAAAATCGCCATGCAGGACGCTCTGACCGGATTGCCAAATCGCCTAGCTTTTAATGATTATCTCGATCGGAGCGTTGCGGGTGCTGCAGGTCAAAATAAAAAATTTGCAGTGCTGCTGTTCGATTTCAATCGCTTCAAAGAGGTAAATGATCTTTTCGGCCATGCGGCAGGGGACCATATTCTAAAATCTGCAGCGTTGCGGCTCGGCTCAGTGTTAACTGAGCGGGAATATGTGGCGCGCTTAGGGGGAGATGAGTTTGTTTTAATTCAAAACGATTCTGATGCGAACTCCGCCATGGAGTTGGCTCAGCGCATTGTGAACTGTCTCTCCGAACCTCTGAACTGGGAATCCAAAATAATAACGGCTGGAGTGAGCGTGGGTGTTTCGCTCTATCCCAAACTAGGCAAGAACCGTCAGGAGCTGTTAGCCAATGCTGATTTGGCTATGTACCGCGGAAAAGCCCACGTGGGGCAACCCATCTGCTTGTTTGACGCCAAAATGGATCAGTTCATTCGCCATCGCCGACAGCTGGCGCATGATTTGCGTCATGCAATTGAAGGCCAAGAATTGACCCTCAACCTGCAAGCGCAGTTTGGAACCAATGACGGAAAATTAGAGGGTTTCGAAGCATTACTGCGCTGGCGCTGCCGGAGCCGCGGGATTGTATCGCCCGCTGAGTTTATTCCGTTGGCGGAAGAAACCGGATTGATTGTCGAAATTGATGAATGGGTGCTGAGGCGTTCGTGCAAATTATTGGCGAAAAATGCGTGGATACCAAGATTGGCTATTAATATTTCGGCCAAAGCCATATGTCAGCCCCGTATCGTCGCCCTCATTCGCTCAGTCATTATGGAAACCGGTGCCATCGCCGCGCGCATTGAACTTGAAGTGACCGAAACTGCGCTGATCCATGATCTCACGCGTGCCCTTCATAATTTACGCCAAATTAAAGCCATGGGAATTTCTATTGCCCTTGATGATTTCGGCACGGGTTACTCTTCACTTTCGCTACTCAATTCCTTTCCATTTGATCGCATCAAAGTGGACGGATCATTTATCCAGCAAACGGGAAACAATCAGCGAGCAGATGCCATTTTCAAAGCGGTCATTGGCATTGGGGTAGCTCTCAATGTTCCTGTGCTCGCTGAGGGTGTGGAAACTAGCACACAATATGCATTTGCCGCATCATCTGGCTGCAAAGAAGTCCAAGGGTTCCATCTTTCCCGACCATTGCCTGAAGTGGATTTGGAAATGATGCGGCTTCAGCTTGGTGAAAATATGAATGCCGTTGATGTCAAAATTTGGCAAGAACAATTTAATACTCAAGTCCGCAGTGCTTAAACTTTCTTTGCGTCATTTATGATATTCATGGAAGCCACACCGCTGTGGCCTAACTCCACGGATGCAAAAGGGCCGCCATGGCAAATCTGGCCTTTATCGGTTGGATCTGCCGAGGGCGCTTCAGCAAAAATCGTTTTGGCGAAGTCTTCAGCATTGTCCTTGGGGCGAAAACCCAGGAACTGCGCCTTCGCGTTATCGACCGGGGTACGATCATTGTTTGACACGCCGTAAATGATGCTGAAACCGGTGATCGGCGTGTCGATGACACGTGTCACCAAATGAATGAGATCATCATAGGAAAGCCAACTGCCCACTGCGCGGGAATTGCCGACATTGGCGCAGGAGAGAATGCGCAAACATACACATTCGAGCTGGCGCTTATCCCAATACATTTGTCCTAAATCTTCGGCAAAACATTTGGCGAGGCCGTAAAATGAATCGGGGCGATGGGGCACGTCGGTGCCGATGAATTGGTTTTTGGGATACATACCCACCGCATGAATGGAGCTTGCATAGATGACGCGGCGGAGTTTGTTTTGAAATGCGGCTTCCCACACATTATAGGCACCGATGATATTCGAGCCGAGAATTTGATCAAAAGGGGCCTCATCGCCAATGGCACCAAAATGCACCACCATATCCGCACCTTTGAGCAGTGCTGTCATCTCATCAAGCTTGGTGAGATCAGCGCGAATGTAAGCCTCGCCTTTATAAAGTTTGCCAATATCGGCATGGAGGTCTGACGACACGAGAACATCGGCCATTTTTGAAAGTGGTTCGCGCAAGTAAGAGCCAAGCCTGCCACCGGCACCGGTAAGAACTATTTTTTTCATATAATTGCTTTTTCCATAAAGGGTTCGCCGCGCTCAATGCGGGCGAAACTGAAGGGGGTTAAATCCAGAGTACGGAAGTCACCATAGATGATCAGCTCCGAAAGCCCGCGCCCCATGGCCGGCGATTGTTGAAAGCCGTGGCCTGAAAAACCATTGCAGAACATAAAGTTTTTGATCTGGGTGTGCGGGCCGAGAATGGCATTTTGATCGAGCACATTATAATCATAATGGCCGGCCCACGCATTGATCACCTTGATGGCTTCAAACTGCGGAATGCGACCTGCCACGGCAGGCCAGATTTTGCTTTCCCAAATGCCGTGGTCCATTTCAAAATCATTATAGTCGACGGCGTGATCATCATCAGACGCACCACCTGTCATATAATATTTTCCTTCGGTCCGCATGTGAATGCCGGATGGATCAATGGTGAGAGGCAGATCACGGTGCAATGGTTTCTC
>JANMWK010000008.1:0-15891 GCA_031393975.1 Hyphomicrobiales bacterium | reverse complement strand
GGCCTGTTTGGTTTCTGTGGTGAAGGGCGCCGAGAATGCCGATGACGGAATAAAGGCCGGTGAAAATATCTGCAAAGGCCACACCCACTTTCATGGGCTGGCCGTCTGGCTCACCGGTAATCGACATAAGGCCGGACATGCCTTGAATCATGAAGTCATAGCCAGCGCGACCCGCATAGGGGCCATTTTGGCCAAAACCGGTGATTGAGCAATATATGAGTCCGGGGTGCGTAGCTTTCAGGCTTCGATAATCCAACCCGTATTTGGCAAGGCCACCCACTTTGAAGTTCTCAATAAAAATATCAGATTTCGCGGCCAAGTGTTTGATCAGGCTTTGCCCTTCAGGCTTTGACATATCAATGCAAACGGAGTGCTTGCCACGGTTGGCAGAGGCGAAATAGGCGGCATCGCGACCTTTCAAAAATGGCGGGCCCCAACCACGGGTGTCATCGCCTTCACCAGGCTTCTCAATTTTGATCACTTCCGCGCCCAAATCGGCCAGCGTTTGTGTGGCCCAAGGGCCTGCGAGTACGCGCGTAAGATCAAGCACGCGAATGCCTTTGAGCGGGCCAGTCACGCGTTTACACTCACGAGGTTTTGCCAAAGTGCGGCGTTTACGCTAATGCCTTCCGTGCGGGCCAGTTCAAGTTTTTCGATATAAGGATTTTTGGTGCGTTCACCACCCAAGGCGAAGCTTGGGTCAACTGGGCAGCCAATGCCAAAGTTTTGCTCCACGCTGGCGGGCAATAGAAATAGCCCATGCCGCACATTGCTCAAGAATACGCGGCCATTTTTTTTAACATCGGCCACCAGCATTTCACCAATGCGCGCGCAGGACAGGTTTTGCAAATCAATGCCAATTGCAGTGCGCTTCAATTCAAATTCGGACGAGGGGTCTTTGATAGCCTCCTGCAAAATTTGCAAAGCATCATAGCCACAGGCCTGCAGCCAAATTGCAGCACGTGCTGCAAAAATAGGTGATGGAAAGTTTTGTCGAATAAGCGCGTCTTGCAACTCACGCTCAGACTGTTCCATTGCGCGTGTGATGTCACTCATGGCGCAGCCTTGAGCTTCTTAATAATCCCGCGGCATCAACAATGGGATAACCGGCCGACACAATGTGTGAATTAATCCGGTGTAAATCTCTGATGATGTCGATGAACAAAGCGCTGCGTCGCAGAGCGGCTTTTTTGTTTGTCGTACCACGCTTAAAATGATCATCAATCACTTTGTTTTCCAATAATCTAAAGGCATCTTTTTGGGCGATCAAACGTTTTGCGCCATCGACATCACCCGACCCGAGCACGGCAGTCGCCAGTCGAATATTGTCGTGGATGATGAGGCACAGATTATCGAGTGATGCTTGTTCTTCCAATGTAAAAGTCGCTCCTTCCTTCAGTTTGGCTTTAATCCGATCTGAAAGATTGAGGTGAATGATATCACCGGCATGTTCTAAATTACTCACATAAAGTGTGATCTCTAAAGCACGGCGGTTTTGCTCTGGCGTGAGATCGCCTTGTGAAATATCTGACACATAATTTTGCACGGCAGATTGATAGTGGTTTAATTTCTCATCTTGCAGCTTCAAAAGTTTCAGCGTTTCCATGCTGCTGGTGGCCATGGCTTTCAATGCGGTTTTAAACATGCGGTCCAGCACTTCGCTCATCCGCGCTGTTTCCATAGTGGCATTGGCCAAGGCAATCGTGGGGGAGGCGAGTGCAGTGGCTTCCAAATAACGTGGAGCGTCCAGCGTGTCTTGGTTTTGGGCCTCGTCGGGCAGAATGCGTTTGGCGAGAAGGGCAATTAATCCTGTTATTGGTAAGAAGAGAATGGCGATTAGAAAATTGAAGATGACATGAAAGCCAAGCGTGAGCGTTAAAGCATCAAAGGGCAGAGTTTTGAGATGTGGAAGAATGATACTGGAGAAGGCCAGCAAAGTTATTCCTAAAATAAATCGACAAATGAGATTGGACACAGGCAGGCGCCGGGCCATTGCGGGCAGACCCAAAGAAGCCGTCAGTGCTGGTAAACTGCCGCCACAATTAATGCCAAGGATAAATCCAAAGGCGCCAGCAAATTCAAGGCTGCCATTGGCGAGCAGCGATGCGATGAGAAGAATTGCGGCCAAGGTGGAATGGAAGGCCCAAGCCATAACAGCGCCGACAATAAATGCCAGAAGCGGCTCATTGCCAACAGCGCTTAACAGATCATGAAATAACGTGGCTTGATTCAAAGGTGCAGTGGCTTGTGAGACGAGGCGCAAGGAGAGCAACATCAAACCAAGCCCAACCAAAATGCGGCCAATATTGTGGGGCTTAAATTCACGGGTCGAGTTGAACATCACATAACCCACAAACAAGAAAATGGGTGACGTCCAAAACGCTAGTGATGACCCAGAGGCCACAACTGATGATATCGCGGCGGAGCCAACATCAGCGCCCAAGAGCACTGCCAAACCTAACGCTACGGGCAATGCACCAGTCACCGCAATGTTGGTAACGATCAAGCTGGTCGCGGTGCCACTGCCCACGATCAGGGTGGCTAATGCTCCGGCCGCGAAAGCGGAAATGCGTGAGCCTAAACGATGTTCAATAAAAAAAGTCAGGCGCTCGCCCCAAGTGCGCATAACCCCGGTGCGCACCATGCGCACCCCCCACAACAACAAAGCAACGCCACCGAGCAGATTGACGATGACGGCGGTGCCTGGGTTCATATTTTTAGAATCACTTTAGCTTGGCCACGGAAGCGACCATGTTTTGACGTTTGTATAGAATTTCATGGCTTCCGCCACACCTTCTTTAATGCCATTGCCGGAATCTTTAATGCCGCCGAAAGGCGACATTTCGATGCGATAACCGGGCACCTCCCAGATATTTACGGTGCCAACATTCAAGCCCTCAATAAAGCGGGTAATGCGGTTCAGGTTATTGGTGCACACCCCCGACGACAAACCAAAGGGAGTAGAGTTTGAAATGCGGATGACTTCAGCATCATCGGCTGGGACGCGAATGATGGGGATGACAGGACCAAAGGTTTCCTCATAAACCAATTCTGACTTCGCATCGACATGATCAACCACGATGGGCGGCAACACTGCGCCTTTGCGTTCCGGATGATATAGAATCTTTGCGCCCTGTTCGGCAGACATGAGAACGCGCCTTTCGAACAGGGCGGCGGATGCTTCATTGACCACGCAGCCTAAATCGGTTTCTGGATTCATCGGGTCGCCGAATTTCAACTTCTTGGCTTTGGCTAAAACCATTTCGACAAATGCGTCGGCTACTTTCGGTTGAACCAATATGCGCTTAACAGCGGTGCAACGCTGGCCGGAGTTTTTGGTGGCACCTGCTACTGCGAGTTCGGCGGCTTTATCGAGCTCTTCGTCATTCAAATCATCAAGCACGATCAGAGGATCATTGCCACCCAGCTCCAGCGCAGCCCGGGTGTAGCCAGCCTTGCCCGCAATAATTTTTCCCACCCGTACGCCGCCGGTGAAGGTGATGATGTTGATGTCTTTGTTGGTCACCATTTCGTCGCCAATATCAGCGGGGTTTCCAGTGACGATTTGGAACATTTCAGGCGGCAGGCCGGCTTCATAAAGAATGTCGGCCAATGCAATGGCAGTGAGGGGTGTGAGTTCGGTGGGCTTGCACACCACACAATTATTGGTGGCAATGGCGGGGGCGATTTTGTGAGACACCATGTTGAGAGGATGATTAAAGGGCGTGATCGCCGAGATTACACCCACAGGGTCGCGCTTGGTAAAAATCTTGCGGGATTTACCTTGTGGCGTGAGATCACAAGAGAAAATCTGGCCATCGTCATTAATCGCTAACTGTCCGGCCAATGAAAACACATCATAGGCACGGCCACATTCATAGAGCGCATCTTTTTGCGAAATACCCAGCTCTAATGTTAAAACGCGTGCGAGATCTTTGGTCCTTGAGCGGATCAGTTCAGCGGTGCGGAACAGAATCTGTTGGCGCTCATAGCGTGTGAGTTTTGGTTTGTATGCCGCCGCGATGGCAAAAGCTTGGGCCGCATGGGCTGCGGTACCAGCTGGAACAGTTCCGATTATTTCATCCGTATACGGATAATGCACATTTATCACGTGGTCGGTGAATATTTTTTTGCCACCAATGCGCATGGCTTCGTGAATGATGTTAGACATGGTTACATCCGATGAAAAACGCGTCAAAATTGCGAAGGTGTTGGGGCAGGTTGTGGGCTTTACGATTGATGATGATGGGCACAACTTGCTCAGTTAGTCCCCCATGTGAGCGCAAAGGCGCATCCAGACCCGAAAGATCATGCTTTGCAGCACTGGTGCCTAATACTTTGGAGCCAGTCGGACCGCCGGAGAGAACAATCAAATCCCCCGTGCGATCGGGTGGCAGACCAAATTTTGTGCAGCCCTCAGCTTGTGGATAAACAACATCAACGCCCGGCATTTTCGCAATGGCTGCGGCCACTACACCGGGTGCTATGTCTTTGAGATACACTGTGGCGTAAGAACCCAATGCGCCGTGATGCACCACATAGGGATCGGTGATAGGTAAAATAACTTTGGTAGTTCCAACTCCAAATGCTTCATCAAGTGCATCCTGTAAGTAGAGCACATCTGGCGAGCCATCGGCCAAGTGTTTATCTTTCATGCCGTGGTCGGCGATGATGACGATGGTGGCGCCTTGCGCATCCAGCGCACCCAAATATCCATCCATCATTTTATAAAATGAATTGGCCCCTGCCGAACCTGGTGCATATTTATGCTGCACGTAGTCGGTGGTGGAAAGATACATGAGATCGGGCTTATCGCGCGCCAGAAGTTTCACACCAGCCGCGAAGACAAATTCTGACAGATCAGCGGAATAGACTTCCGGCAGGGGCTTACCCACAAAATCACAAACATTTTCAATGCCATTATCAGCCAGCGTGGCTTTATAGGTTTTTTCCGACGAGAAGGCGACTGCGGTGCCATCATATTCTAGGCCCTTGCTGAGCAGCAGGCGCAATTTATCTTTGGCAGTGACCACGCAAACTTTAGCGCCTGCGTGCTGGAAGGCCGCAAAGATTGTGGGAGCCCTAAGCCATTTTGGATCGTTCATCATGGTTTCTAATCCAGTGGCCGGATCAATCAAATAATTTCCGCAAATGCCGTGCACTTCAGGCAAGGCCCCCGTGACGATTGATAAATTATTGGGATTGGTGAAACTGGGGATAACGCACTCACCCCGCAAGTTTTCACCCTTGGCGACGATTGCTTTGAGATTAGGCATGAGGCCCTGATCCATGGCGATTTCCATATAATCCGGCTCGCTGCCATCGCAGCAAATGACCACGACAGGAGCTTTGGGCCATTGGTAGGTGCGACCGTTCACGGTGACGGATTTTGTCATGCTCAGATATCCTTCGGTGCAAGATCACGCACATTCATTTCATTCAACACGTCCTTAATGGCGTCCACTACACGCTCCATCACCACATCATCTAATCTGCCAATAGTGCCAATGCGGAAGCTGTCACGCTTGGTGAGTTTGCCGGGATAAATGGCAAAGCCTTTGTTGCGCAAAGAATTGTAAAACTTCTCAAAGATAAAATTGGGATCGCGCGGAGTGAGAAAAGTTTGGATGATGGGGCCAGATTCATTATCACCCAGCAAAGGTTTAATGCCAAGAGCGCCAAGGCCTTTCAACAGCACTGATGCATTGCGGGCATAGCGAGCGCCCCGCGCCGCCACACCGCCTTCATCATTGAGTTCATGTAATGCCTGATGAAAAGCCACCAGCGCATGGGTGGGAGGTGTAAAACGAAACTGGCCATTGGCTTGCAGGCCCTTCCACTGTTCAAAAAGATCGAGCACCACGGAATGCGATTCACCTTCAGATGCAGTGAGTAAATCCCGCTTAACCATCACATATGAAAAGCCGGGAATGCCTTCGAAACATTTGTTGGAGGATGACACCATCACATCGATGCCATCGCGCACCATGTTAATATCTAACGCGCCGAAAGATGACATGGCATCGACCATAAATATGCGCCCACGCTCTTTCGCAGCGCGTGCCAAATCTGATAAGGGATTCACAATGCCGGACGTGGTTTCGCAATGAATGAGCCAGACATGGCTGATGTATTTATCTTCGTCCAAGGTTGAGATGAAATGTTCGGGAGCCAGCTGGGTGGTGTCGCTCTTGCTGATTTTTAAGTTATGGCGACCGAGTTTATCTAAAATTTGCGCGGCGCGTTCGCCATAAGCGCCGTTGGCCACCACAAGTGTTTTCTTGCGCTTTGATGGTGCGAAACTGCCGAGTGCGGCTTCAATGGCGAATGTGCCGGAGCCTTGCATGAGAACGCACTCATAGCTGTGGTCACAGCCTGCCAATGTTAAAAGTTGTTCTCGAATCTCATGCACCACTTGGCGAAACTCGACATCGCGAGAACCCCAATCGGCCAGTGCAGTTTGCTTTACGGTGCGCGACGTGGTGAGGGGGCCCGGAGTTAAAAGATAGGGCATATCCTCTTGGCCGGGTGGGCCGTTAAAATTCACCATTTTGCGCTCTCCGTTTCCGTGTTGTCATATCATGTGATCATTCTGGTCAAAAGGCCAGTTTGGTTTAATTTGTAAGACACGCGCAGCTGCTTGCGTATTGGCGCCAATAGCCCGATAGTGATTTGCTCATAAGGAGGCCTCAAATGACACTTGGTTATGGATTGATTGGCGTTATCGTTTTGGTGATTGGTTATCTCGTTCTCACTTATAACTCACTTATTTCAAACAAGAACATGGTGGCCGAGGGCTGGAGCGGCATTGACGTGCAATTGCGGCGCAGGGCTGATCTGATTCCGAACCTGATTGAAACTGTGAAGGGCTATGCTTCACATGAAAATAAGCTGTTTCGAGATATTGCAGATCTTCGCGCGAAGAGCATTGCGGGTGGCAGTGTGAGCGAGCAGAGCCAAGTGGGGCAGGCAATGAGTGCTGCGTTGGGCCGGGTGTTTGCCATTGCCGAGGCTTATCCCGATTTAAAAGCCGATGCGAATTTCCGTGATTTACAGGACAAGCTTTCCGGCATTGAAGATGAGATTCAACTTTCCCGCCGTTACTATAATGGCACAGTGCGCAATTTTAACACCAAGATTGAATCGTTCCCCAGTAATGTGATCGCAAATTCTTTCCATTTCACGAAATCAGAATTTTTCGACATTGGTGATGCGGCGGCGCGAGAAGTGCCGAAAGTTGATTTTAAAGCGCGCTGATGATGCAGCAGTTTCTTGCAGCGATACTGTGTCTCTTCTGCCTGTCGATGACTGTTCAGGCACAGGAGACCATCACCAACTTTCAAAGTGATGTGACAGTTAATCGCGATGCTTCATTGGATGTGATAGAAACTATTGCAGTGAATTCAGAAGGCAATGAGATTCGCCACGGTATATTTCGAGATTTTCCGACGGACTATAAAAATAAAAACCAGCTTGCCATTCATGTTGATTTTTCGGTTCAATATGTGAGCCGTGATGGGGCCACCGAAAACTTTGCCGTTGAATCCATTCAAAATGGCAAGCGTGTTAAGATCGGCGACAAAGACGTTTATCTGCAAAATGGGATTCATACCTATATCATTAAATATCACACAACGCGGCAGCTTGGTTTTTTCGAGAACTATGATGAGCTTTATTGGAATGTCACCGGCAATGGCTGGGCGTTTCCGATTGAACAGGCCGGCATCACGATTCACTTGCCTGCGGGCGCGCGGATTCAAAAAAATGCCATCTATACAGGGGCACTTGGAGAAGCAGGCCATGACGCCAATGTGGCTGCTGCGACTGCCAATGTTTTTCGGGTGAACACGACGCGTGTCTTGAGTCCAAACGAAGGATTGACTGTTGCAGTGGCCTGGCAAAAAGGCATTGTGACGCCTCCATCTGATGCGCAAAAGAAAATGTGGATGCTGCGCGACAATGCAGGCTTTTTGGGCATGGGCCTCACACTTCTCGGTGTGGCTGCGTATTTCTTTTATGCGTGGATGAAAGTGGGGCGCGATCCGCCCAAGGGCACCATCATTCCACTGTTTCATCCGCCGGAAGATTTGGGGCCAGCCGGAGTGCGCTATGTTTGGAAGCAAGGTTCGGATGATCGTGCCATTGCTGCCGCCTTGGTGGGGCTTGC
Organism: Hyphomicrobiales bacterium; assembly: GCA_031393975.1. GTDB lineage: Bacteria > Pseudomonadota > Alphaproteobacteria > Rhizobiales > Aestuariivirgaceae > Aestuariivirga. Next base: position 7,724 of record JANMWK010000008.1, on the reverse strand, counting down.
TGTTAAAGGGCGCTTGAAGATTGAGAATACGGACAGCGTTTACACCATCCATAAAATAGCCGAGGGCGGAGCACCCATGGTTGCCTCGGAAACCGCGCTTTTTGATAGATTACCGAGTGGTAGTTTGGATTTGAAGCAGAGCAACAATGCCAAAATCAGGACTGCTATGGATGCCGCCAAGAAAAGTTTAGTAAAAGACTTTAGCGGCATATTCTTTGTTAAAAATTACGGATGGTTTGTGACGGGGCTAGCCATTTCACTGGTGGGCCTGTTCCTATCGAGCTGGTTGATGCCGGATAACTTAGGTTTAATTTGGCTGATTGTCGGTGGCATTTGCACGGTGGCGTGGGGCTTTGTTCTGGTCATCGGCCGCGGCATGATCAAAGGTGTGTTCACAGGTTATGGGTTCCTTACAAAGCTTAAAAATTTGATTGCCCTTGTGTGTCTGGCGCCATTTTTTGGGGCAGGCATTGCGGTTCCGTTTGCGCTGATTATGAATGAAACAATTTCACCTTCCGTGATCTTTTTTGTAGGTTCAATGGTGGCGATTGGGCTGCTCAATTTATTGTTCTATTTTTTGATGCCCGCGCCCACGGTGCAGGGGCGGCATGTTCTGGATGATATTGAAGGCTTCAGGCTTTATATGACTACGGCAGAAGGAAAGCGGCTCGATATGTTGAACCCGCCCGAAAAAACCCCAGCCTTGTTTGAGCATTACTTGCCATATGCCATGGCGCTCGATTGTGAAAATGCGTGGAATGCGAAGTTTGCATCGGTTTTGGCTGCTGCGGCAGCGGCAGGCGCTGCGGGGGCCACTTGGTACTATGGGTCCGGCAGTCATGGCTGGGGCGGCATGAGCAATAGTTTGGGGCGTGGGCTTGCGTCCACACTCTCCACATCATCAACCGCGCCGGGCTCATCGTCAGGCTCTGGCGGTGGTGGATCATCGGGCGGTGGCGGCGGTGGTGGCGGCGGCGGCGGATGGTGAGTTAGGTTGGCCTACCCAGATATTTCAGAATTGCATGGTTGTGCGATCTAAAAAATTCATCTGTGGAGATTAGCTCCTGCCCTTTGCCGTCTGAAATGAAGATTATTTTCTGTGCCGCAAACTTCGCCTCCTCCGGTTGATGCGTCACCATCAAGACCGTTAAGTTTCTTTCACGCTGCAATTCGGTAATGAGACCTAGCATATCAAGGCGCAGTCCGGGGTCGAGCGCGGCGAAGGGTTCATCCAACAGCAGGATCGGTTTGTTGCGCACGAGCACGCGGGCAATGGCGATGCGTTGACGCTCACCGCCGGAGATTTCAGCTGGTTTACGGTTGGACAAATGGGCAATGCCAACGCGGGTGAGGGCGGTTTCGATTTCGGATTTTTGCTCGGCGTTCAGTTTCAGATTTGGCGAAATTCCAAGCGCCACATTGCTCCACACATCAAGATGAGCAAACACATTGTGATCCTGAAAAATCATGCTGATAGGGCGAGCCGACGGCGACACAGCAGCGGGTTCGCCATTGATGATGACGTGGCCCTGTTTTAAAGACTCAAAACCGGAGATGATGGAGAGCAAGGTTGATTTTCCGGCCCCACTGGGACCAAGCACGGCGCAGAATTTCCCGTCTGGTATGTTGATATTTATATCTAGGGCAAAGCCTTTGGTTTCGTAATGGCCATTTTCAATTTTAATCATTTGATTTTCCGAGACGTTGGGCAATCAGGGTGAGGGCAAAGCAGAAGGCCGCCAAAAGCAACGCCGTGCCGCCGGCATCATTGCCGCGGTAATGGCCCATTTGCTGGTGGATAAGGCTGGGCATTGTGACAAGACCTTGTGTGCCGAGCAGGGTGACTGCCGTCAGATCGCCTAAGGAAAGCACGAAGGACATCAGCAGAGCCTGCGCCAGTGGTCTGCGCATCATGGGAAGATCAATGCGGCGCAGTTTGTTCCAACCAGATATATTGAGCTGTGCACAGAGGCGTCCATGCATTTGGGTTATTTGCGCGAAGGCCGGGGCCAGTACTGAAACTGAAAAGGGCAGCGCCATGAGAGTGTTCAATGCGATGATGCTAATTATCACGACAAGCAAGGATTCATCGAAGCGCCGCAAGGCCAGAAACCATCCCGTCGCTAAAACAGCCGGTGGCACGATGAGGGTGGCCAGAGCCGCAACGTGAGTTGCGAAATTATCGTGCCGTGCCAAAGCCCACGCGAGGCTAACACTGAGCAAGGCAGCGGGAAGTGCAATAGCGATGCTGGTGACGCAAGCTTGGAGATTGAAATTGAGATATGTGATGCCGGACACAATCAAAGCGATGAGGGGCGGTCCAATTAACAGCAACGCTATGGTGAGGGCGAGGAGATCAAATGCTTTTGCCGCGGCAGACTGACCGTCACGCCGGATGGTGGTGGTTTTGAAACTTGAGAGTGCGGAATTATGCAATGCCATTTTTCCTGCTGCAAAGATGAGCGCGAGGCATAATAGAATTTGAACTAATGACAAGTTAAGTGCGCGCGCAACATCAAAATCTTGGCGCAGGGATTGATAGATGGCCACCTCCAAAGTGGTTGCCGATGGACCGCCCAAGGTGAGCACGATCACAAAGCTCGCAGCACAGAGCAGGAAGATGAGGCCGCAGATTCGCGGCAAGGTATTGCGTAAAACGGGCCATTCCAAATTGTGAAAGATAGCGCGACCCGAAAAATTCAATTGCTCGGCAAGTCGAAAGTTTTCTTGTGGAATGGTGTTGAGCGCTTCCACAATAAGCCGTGTGGCCAGTGGAAAATTAAAAAATACATGCGCCAATAATATGCCGTTCAGACCATAGAGATTGAACCCTCCGCCCAATAAACCTTGAGCGCCATAGATTGCGGTGATGGCCAGAACGACGACGATAGCGGGCATGGCCAGCGGCACAGCCAACAGACTTAGCAATAATTCACGACCCAGAAATTGACGCCGCGAAAGGGCACGCGACACGAAGATTCCCAATACTACAGAAATAGACGTTGATAGGAATGCCTGCTTTAAGGTGAACCACAAAACATGAACGATAGCGGGATCGATTCCGGCATTCAGAAATCCACCCCGCTCAATTGCAAATGAAATCAGTGGCACCAGCCCAAGCAGAATTGCGCCCAGAATAATTCCGGGCGCAATGGCTTTGGTGATAGGATTATTCATTCACCGCTTTCATCCACTCATCAATCCAGGTTTTGCGATTCTTGTTCACCTCTGCAGGGGTGTAGAGCAAAGTTTTGGCGGGTTTCACGAGCGTGTTAAAGGCTTCGGGCAAAGCCACCGTGGTTGCGCCCGCAGGCATCATCCAGTTGGTCGTGGGGATTTCATTTTGAAAGTCAGGCGTTAGGATAAAATCCAAAAACTTTTGCGCCAACGCATGTTCTTTTGAGCCTTCTATCAAGCCCGCCACTTCGATTTGCAAATAGTGGCCCTCGCTGAAATTGGCAGCTTTATACTTGTCGGTCTTTTCTTCCACAATGTGATAGGCGGGCGAGGTGACATAGGAGAACACCATGGGCGCTTCACCCTTGGTGAACAGCGCATAGGCTTCTGACCAACCTGGGGCTGTGGTGAGAATGCGCGGCTTTAGTTTTTTCCAAGCATCGGCGGCCTTGTCACCATAGACAGTTTTCATCCACAACATGAAGCCTAAACCCGGCGTGGAGGTTCGGGGGTCTTCCAGAATGATCTTCTGGGAGGGGTCGCCATTCACCAATTCATCCAAACTTTTGGGTGGATTTTTGAGCGTCTCGGAATTATAGACCACGGCGAAATGGCCATAGTCATAGGGCAGAAATTCTTGATCAGTCCAGCCGCCGGGCACTTTGGCGCGGGTCACATCGATGCCGTGCTTGCCGAAAATGTCTAAAGCGCGGGCTTCATCGGTGATGTTGGTATCGAGGCCCAAAACTACATCGGCTTTAGTGTCTATGCCTTCCAATTTGAGGCGGTTGAGCATGGCAACACCATCGCCCAGTGCCACCCAGTTCACTTCGCAATCACAGGTTTTTTCAAATGCGGTTTTAATCTTTGGGCCGGGACCCCAATCGGCGGTGAAGCTTTCATAGGTGTAGACGGTCAGGGTTTCTTTGGCATGGGCCGCAGCGGCAAAAGGCAAAAGAGCGGCAAGGCAAACAGCTAATTTCTTCATCATTTCTCCAATGGCCAGACGGAAATGATGAGTGGGCCTCACAATGAAACCCGCTTTCAATCCCTCCGCTGGCATAATCCAGATCAGGTTCAGCGGGTTGAGGCAGGTGCCTCTCTCAGCGTTTTGAAACGCACCCCGTTGAGAGCAGGACGACGAATAGGACAAGAAGGGGTGCGCTGGCAAGAGACTTCTGCTAGACAGCGCCCATGTCAAAATTTGCGATCCTGCTTGGCGGCACCGTTGTGCCAACAAAGCGCCTTCGAATGCAGCTGGTGGGTGCACGCGTGATAGCGGCTGACAGTGGCATGGCCCATGCGGCGGCATTAAAGATTTTGCCGGAACTGTGGGTGGGGGATTTTGATTCCTCCAACGCGGCATTGCAGGCCTCTTACTCTAAAGTGCCGCGCCAGACTCATTCGGTTGATAAGGACGCCACCGACGGGGAATTGGCGATCGCAGAAGCCATGCGGCGCGGGGCTACGAATTTGATTCTGGTTGGAGGATCAGGCGGGCAGCTCGATCACACGCTGGCTCATGCTGGATTTTTGGTGGCGCTGGCGCGGCGCGGCATGCCGGCCTTTTTGACTTCAGGCACCGAAGAGGCTTATCCACTGGTCGAAGAACTCTACATTGATGACGTGAGCATTGGCAGCCGCATTAGCGTTGTTCCGATGACCGACATAAAGGCTTTAACCATCACCGGCGTGAAATGGCCACTCACCAAACGGGATGTGCCGTTAGGGTCTGCCCTTACGCTTTCGAATGTTGTAGAGGGGCCAGTGAACATTGACCTTCGCTTTGGTGCAGCACTGGTTTTAATTTATCCCACCACATTGGATTGATATGACATTTGTAAAAATAGACCGCATCGGCACGCGTGGCGATGGCATGGGCAATGAAGACGGCAAGACGGTGATTGTGGGCAAAACCTTGCCCGGCGAGACCATCGCGTTGGTGGGCGGCAAACTGAAACGCATCGTCACGCCTTCAACCGACCGCATCGCAGCGTTTTGTAAATTTTATGATTCCTGTGGGGGCTGTAAATTTCAACATTGGGCCTACGAACCTTATGCCACTTGGAAGCGGCAGCTGGTCGTCGATGCATTGAAATCGCAGGGGCTTGAAGTTGAAGTGAGCCCCATGCTTGATGCTCATGGTTTGGGTCGCAGACGTGTGTCGCTGCATGTGCGGCAGATTGATGGCGTGTGGCACGCTGGTTTTATGGAGGCTAAGACCCATGATCTGGTGGCCATTGATGTCTGTCCGGTGTTGGACCCGAAACTGCACGAGGCTTTTGCCATTGCGGCAGCATTCGGCCCGCTGATGGGGGCTTGTGATGTGGCCATTACGGCGGCGGATAATGGCTTGGATGTATCCATTAAAGCTGAGCGTGAAGCCGTGGCCAAGCGCATCTCTGCATTTAATGAACTGATGTCGAAATTCAATATTGCGCGTGTGAGTGTGAATAATTTAGTAGCAGCACAAGACCGCATTCCCATGGTGAGTGTGGGCAAGGCCAATGTGCCGTTGCCAGTGCAATCGTTTCTGCAAGCCACAGCGCTTGGTGAAGAGACGCTGGTTAAACTGGTGCGCGAACCGATGACCAAATCGAAAAAGATTATTGATCTGTTTTGTGGTGTGGGGCCGTTTACATTTCAAATTGCCGAAACCCATAAGGTTCACGGCATTGATTTAGATAAAGCGGCGATTGGCGGCATGTTGCAGGCAGCGCGGTTTAGCACTGGTTTGAAGCCGCTGACAGCAGAAGCGCGAGATTTATTTGATAATCCATTAGTGCCTGCGGAGCTGAATGAGTTTGACACTGTGGTGATGGATCCACCCCGGGCCGGGGCCGAAGCGCAGGCGCGGCAATTGGCAAAATCAAAAGTCAAACTGGTGATTTCCGTGGCCTGCGATGTGTTAAGCTTCGCCCGGGATGCAGCCATTCTGGTGCGCGGGGGATATAAATTGGTGAAGGTCACACCTGTCGACCAGTTTAAATATACCGCTCATGTGGAAATTGTCGGTGTGTTTAAGCGGCAATGATTTCGCGTCGTTTATCTGCGATCCACAGTGTGAATTTTGCCTCTTGGCCGATTGTTGATTGAATTTCCAGGCCGCCGTTGTGAAGTTCTGCGATCTTTTGAACTGCGGCAACGCCCAATCCTGTGCCAAAACTGTTTGTGGTAAGAAGCGGTTCGCCAGTTTTTGCAATGAGTTCAGCTGGAATGCCGGGGCCATTGTCTGCAATGGTGATTTCGATGCCCCTGCGCAAACGTTCCGCAAACGACACAAGGTCAGATAGTAGACGGTTTTTAATGGGTCATTAATCATGAATACGGGGACCAACCTGTCTTGACTCTTCCTGAGTCTCGTGTTGGGTGCAGTTTTGAATTGACAAAGGATTTGCAACAATGAGCGTCGCTTTCGTATTTCCGGGCCAGGGGAGCCAAGCCGTTGGCATGGGCAAGGCTCTAGCTGATCAATTCGCAGCGGCGCGGGCGGTTTTTGATGAGGTGGACGCAGCACTCGGACAGAAGCTTTCAGCTTTAATGTGGGAAGGCTCAGAGGCGGAACTCACGCTCACCGAAAACGCACAACCGGCACTCATGGCGGTGAGCATGGCTGCGCTTGCAGTGCTTGCAGCTGAGCAGGGAATTACCGTGGCAAACACCGCCAAGTTTGTGGCCGGGCATTCACTGGGAGAATACTCGGCACTGGCGGCGGCTGGCACCTTTACGATTGCCGACACCGCAAGACTTTTGAAAATTCGGGGCCGCGCCATGCAAGCGGCGACGCCAGTGGGCACAGGAGCGATGGCGGCGATCCTCGGTTTAGATTTTGTGACTACAGCTTTGGTTGCGGCGGAAGCTGCGCAAGGCGATGTATGCCAGACCGCCAATGACAATTCTGATGGTCAGGTGGTGATATCCGGGAGCAAAGCAGCGGTGGACCGCGCCTGCGAAATTGCCAAAGCCAAGGGTGCCAAGCGGGCTATTTTGTTGCCTGTGTCAGCACCCTTCCATTGCACATTAATGCAACCCGCCGCTGAAGCCATGGCTGAAGCGTTGGCCAAGGCCACGATGAAATCGCCTGTGGTTCCGGTCATCGCCAATGTGGTGGCCGGGCCTCTGACCGACACTGATATGATCCGCCAAAAATTGGTGGAACAGGTGACAGGCACGGTGCGCTGGCGTGAATGCATCGCTTATATGGTGGCCCAAGGTATTAACGTGTTTGTTGAATTTGGCGCTGGTAAAGTGTTGACAGGGCTGGCAAAAAAGAATGCCCCCGCGGCCACAGCGTTTGCGGTTGGTACGCCAGACGACATTGCCGCTGCTGCCGTAAACTTAAAGCAAGGATCATAAGCATGTTCAATCTCACCGGAAAGACCGCTCTGATCACCGGCGCCAGCGGTGGCATTGGGGCGGCCATTGCCAAGGCGCTTCATGCGGCAGGGGCAACGATTGCCATTTCCGGCACCCGTGTTGCGGCCCTCGAAGAATTGAAGGCCCAAATCGGGGAGAATGTGCATGTGTTGCCCTGCAACCTCTCCAGT
>JANMWK010000002.1:0-8630 GCA_031393975.1 Hyphomicrobiales bacterium | reverse complement strand
AATCACTTTTTGTGAAAATGCGTTGGAAACCCCCGGGTCAATCAGCTGAGCTGAAACCATATTCATGCGATTTCGCGCCGTTAAAACGGCATTATCCTGCAAGGAAAAGTCTGAGACTGCGGCATGGCCGTGGCGTTGTTCGGGCACGGCGCTCAAGCCCACAGCACGCCGTTGCGTAGGGCCGCTCTTACCGATGCAGGCTCCGGCAATGGTGATTGCTTCATTGTTATGGGCCAAAACCTCGCCACCCAAAGCCTCCAGCAATTCGTTCTGACCATTGCCCGCGACGCCTGCGATGCCGAAAATTTCTCCGGCTTTGACTTCAAAGCCAATGTCTTTCAGCGCAGTTCCAAAGTCACCGACTTTCGGAAGGGTCAGGTTTTTGACGATGAATTTTACATCTCCAAGTTTCCGCCCCGGCGCTTTGGAGATTTCTTTCAAATTTGCGCCAATCATCATTTCGGCCAATTTGCGCGGGGTTTCTTTGCGTGGATCACAAGTAGAAACAAGTTTGCCGCCGCGTAGGATGGTGGCGGTTTCGCATAACGCGATGATCTCGTGAAGCTTGTGCGAGATATAGAGTATGGAACAGCCATTGGCAGCGAGCTTGCGCAGCGTTTCGAAGAGCTGGCCTACTTCTTGTGGAGTTAGAACTGATGTGGGCTCATCCATGATGAGAAGTTTTGGTTTAAGCAAAAGCGCCCGGACGATTTCGATACGCTGGCGCTCACCCACGCTCAAAGTAGAAACAATGCGCTGGGGATCAAGGGTCAATCCGTATACGCCCATCACTTTTTGAATTTCCGCCTCTAGAGCGGCGCGGGAAACTTTAGTGTCGAGGCCCAGCGCTATGTTTTCCAAAACTGTCATCGCTTCAAACAATGAGAAATGTTGAAACACCATACCGATGCCCAGTTTGCGGGCGGCTTTAGGGTTTTGCACACGCACGGCCTGACCATCCCAGAGAATTTGACCAGAATCGGGTGCCATGATTCCGTAGATCATTTTCACGAGGGTGGATTTTCCAGCGCCGTTTTCACCCAGCAAAGCATGAATTTCTCCGGGCATGACATTGAGACTCACATTGTCATTGGCCAACACGCCTGGAAACCGTTTGCTGATGTCACGCAATTCTAAACGTGCCGCAATATCTGCCATCATCCCCGCCGTTCAGTTCCCATGCGGCAAAGCTCTGCGGCTTTGTCCTTAAGCATAGTTATGCTCAAACTGAAATCTTTTGCAAGTGCGAAGCATTGTGGCAGTATGAGCGGTGGATAGAGGGACGGAATCTATGAAAGTTTCAGACGAAACCTTATTGCGTATGGCTTTTGATGTGGCGCGGAAAGCTCGCGATTGCGGCGACCATCCTTTTGGGTCGATTCTGGCCGATGCTGCAGGCAATGTTCTGATGAAACAGGGTAACGGTTACACTTCTGAGGGTGGTGACCGTACTGCCCATGCCGAACGTCTGTTGGCTTCGAGTGCCGCTAAAAAATATGACATGGCGTTCTTGTCCACCTGCACTCTTTATACGTCGGCCGAACCTTGTGCCATGTGTTCGGGTGCAATTTATTGGGCAGGCATTGGTCGCGTGGTGTTTGGTCAAACCGAGAAAGATTTGAAAATTCAGACCGGCGATCACGAAGAAAACCCGACGCTTGATTTGCCATGCCACGTTGTGTTTTCTGCGGGCCAACGCCACACTGAAATTGTTGGTCCGTTATTGGCTGCGGAAGCCGCCATGCTGCAAGAAGAATTTTGGTCTAAACGCTAAAGGGGTCATTTCCATGCTTTCTGCTACTGACAAAAAATTTCTGCGTCTTGCCTATGATGAAGCCAAAGCGGGATTTGATGAGGGTGGCTGCCCAATCGGTTCCGTATTAGCACGGGGCGATGTGCTGGTTTCGCAGGGGCGCAACCAGCGTGTTCAAGGTGGCGACCCGATTGCCCATGGCGAAATGGATGCCCTTCGCAAAGCTGGAAGACAAAAGACTTACAAAGATATGACAATCTACACTTCACTCAGCCCCTGCATGATGTGCACCGGCACCATCATTCAATTTGGTATCCCCCGCGTGGTGGTTGGTGAGAATAAGACTTTCGGCGGCAATGAAGAATTTTTACGCTCAAAGGGCATCGAAGTGATTATCGCGGATGATGCAGATTGCACGGCACTGATGGAACGCTTCATTAAAGAAAAGCCTGAACTTTGGGCAGAAGACATTGCAGAGGACGCTTAAAGCAATTAAATTTTTGCTTAAAGACTCCAACATGCATCTTGCACATAGCCGAATCTGCGTTACAGTGGTGAACAATTGTTTCCGCTTAGGAAACTTGTAAGGAGGCCGCCATGGCATTGTCTTGGAGATTTTCAGTTCTCGGTGATCGCCACCGTGCCTTGGGTTCAAAGCTTGAAGACTGGAGCGGCATGGGCACGGCGTGGACCTATGATAAAGATATTTATCAGGAACATATCGCGGTGCGCACCAAGGCTGGCCTTATGGATGTTTCGGGACTCAAAAAGGTGCATCTGGTTGGGCCGCACGCCATCAATGTTCTCGAATATTGCACCACGCGGGACATGACGAAAATTTATCCTGGGCGCTCAGTTTATGCTTGTATGCTCAACGAACGTGGCCACTTCACTGATGATTGCATCATCTATCGCATTGGCCCTAACTCTTGGATGCTGGTGCATGGTTCAGGTTCGGCCCACGAAGAACTGGTGAAGCAAGCCGCGGGCCGCAATTGTACGATTTTGTTTGACGATGATTTGCACGATCTTTCATTGCAAGGTCCAGTGGCGGTAGACTTCCTCGCTAAGCACGTGCCGGGCATTGGCGATCTTAAATATTTCCACCATCTGCAAACCACACTATTCGGAGCACCTGTAATGATTTCCCGCACGGGATATACAGGCGAACGCGGTTATGAACTTTTTGTGCGCGGCCAAGATGCAGGCATGGTTTGGGACCGTATTTTGGATGAAGGCAAAGACTTAGGGATTATTCCGGTGTGCTTTAGCGTCCTCGATATGCTGCGCGTAGAAAGTTATTTGCTTTTCTATCCCTACGATAATTCGCAAATGTATCCGTTTCCCGACCAGATGCCCGGTGATTCTCTTTGGGAATTAGGGTTAGATTTCACCGTGAGCCCCAACAAAACTGGGTTCCGCGGTGCTGAAGAGCACAAGCGCTTGAAAGGTAAAGAACGTTTCAAGATATTTGGATTATTGGTGGATGCTGATGGTCCAGCCGATTTGGGCGATGAGGTTTATGCGGGCGACAGGAAGGTTGGTGTCATCACCTGCCCGTGCTATTCCAAGCTTACGAAAAAGAGCATGGCCATTGCACGGCTTGATGTGGATTGCGCCAAGCAGGGTATAAAGTTGGAAGTGCGCGGCAAAAATCTAAGGGCTAATGCCATTGCGCACACCATTAGTTTTGATGATCCAGAAAAGAAAAAGCGGAACGCAGTGGGATAAATTTTATGTCCGTTAGAAAATCTACACGACACCCGTCATTCCCGCGAAAGCAGGAACCCAGCTTTCGTCGGGCCCCTGTGTGGCTTAGCTGGATTGCTGCTTTCGCAGGGCTGACGGGCGAAGTGGAGAGTAACTAATGCTGGTCCAAGGCATCAAAAGCAGGCCCGTCTATACGGGCCTCGAAATTGACGTGAATGCGCGCCGTCATCTCTTCGCATTAGAAGGCGAAGGCATTGAAGCTTTGCACGAGCAAGTTAAAACCCATGGTGTTGAGTTTTTAAAGACCGCAGATATTCTTTGCGTGGGTTCACTGCCCAAAGTCACTGCCGAATACATGTGGCAGGCACCAACCATTCCCGTGCTGCTCAACCGCCTGCGCATTAATCTCATCAATGCGAAAATGGGCACGCGGCTTTATTTGTCCGGCACCGAAGGCTTCATCGGCCAGACTATGAAATTGGCATTGGACCAAAGTATTGATTTCAATTCAATCCGCACCGAACATCGCGGTTCCTTGGCGCGGCGCGTACAATGCGTGCATTGCAAAGGCATCACCGACGATGTGAAAACCAGCCCATATAAATGCACCCATTGCGGATTGAATTTATTAGTGCGTGATCATTATTCGCGTCGCTTGGCAGCCTTTCAAGGCGTGTGTATTGATGCCGAGCAACCGGGCAACGCACCGCCGCCAGTGGAGATGTTCCCATGAGCGTCAACACAGAAATGGCCGTGCACGTTGCTAAGATCACCCAAGTAGCAGAAAAGGTAAAACGCTTCCGCTTTGAACGTATTGACGGTCGGCCACTTCCCGTATTCTCTGGTGGTGCGCATGTTGTTGTTGCCATGCGCGACGGTGATCTTCTGCGGCGTAATCCTTATTCGCTCATGTCTTCTCCATATGATCAATCGGCCTATGAAATATCGGTACTGCGGGTTGAACAGTCGCGCGGTGGCTCAGCCTTTATGCATGAGCATGTGAAGCTGGGCGATACCCTCATTGTCAGTCAACCGATTAATCTGTTTCCCTATGATGTGCGTGGTCGTAAACATGTTTTAATGGCGGGCGGTATTGGTATTACTCCGTTCATGGCAATGATGGACCAAATGACCAATGAAGGGTCGAACTTTGAATTGCATTATGCCGTGAGGGACCGCAGCCATGGGGCTTATTGGCGCGAACTCACAGAACGCTATGGTGCGCATCGCATAAAAATCTATTGTGATGTTGAAAAGTTGTTCATTCCGACTGATGCAATCCTCGCCAATCAAGCTCTCGGCACGCATCTTTATGTCTGTGGCCCATCCGGCATGATTGATGGCGTTTTGGGCAAGGCCACTGCATTGGGTTGGCCAAAACAGAATTTACATTCGGAAAGATTTTTAGCACCCCCCCCCGGAAATGTTTTCGAGGTAAACCTCAATCGTTCCAACAAATCAATTGTCGTAGGCACGCATCAATCCATTCTTGAAGCTGTAGAAGCGGCGGGTGTTGATGCGCCTTACCTCTGCCGTGGCGGCGCTTGTGGGCAGTGTGAAACTTCAGTGTTAGGATGTGACGGTGTCATTGAACATCACGATATTTTCTTAGAACCCGAGGACAAGACTTCGGGTAAAAAAATTATGATCTGCGTGTCGCGCGTGAAGGGGCAAGCTATTACGCTTGATCTGTGAGGGAAGACGATGAACATTAAATTCAAGCAGGAAACATTTAGAGACGATTTCACCTATCGCAATAGCCCCGACAACATCAAGCGTTTCCCGTTTCCGTTTCACGAAGATAAATATATGTATTCGGTGAATATGGAGCCGCATGTGCCGGCCGGCCCCAAGGGCTATGCCTTTGAACATATGATTGATGTGGACGAGCATTATGTATCCGAGATGCGTGATCGCGCCTTGGTGCTGAAAGAAGATCCGCTGCGGTGCCAAGTTTTGCCCCATATGATGGCGGCGCAATGGGACACGCTGGAGCTTTTAATGGAACAGAAAGCGGCTGGTTATCCTGAGCATTTTTCACTGACAAAAGATGGTTATCAATGGCATTGGATTAATCGCCCGCTAGGCATTGATGATAAATTCACTTTCGGTGATCCTTCAACGCTGCCTTACGAGCCGATGGAATATATTACGAGGCAAGCTCAAGGCGACTTCTGTATCGTTGATCAGCGCGACGGAAACCTGTGGATGGATGCTGGCATGGTGACCACGCAGGCTGATTGGTCGTTGGATTTTGATATCGGCATGAACTTCATGGAATGGCATGGACCGGTTCCGCTAGCCCATCAGATGGGAGTGTTTGATCGTGCTCTCAAATTCTTGCTCAACCTGCAACAAGGCAAACCTGTGCGCCGATTGAATTGGACCATGACGATCAATCCGCGCCTCGACACTAGCCCTGAGAATTATCATAAATGGGGCACAGATCGGATGACGGTGACGCCGGAAAATGTGGGTGACAAAGTGCATCTGCGATGCGAATTACAAAGCCTTTGGCGCCTTCCCCGCAGTAATGCCATTCTGTTTGTGATCCGCTGCTATTTGTTGAAGATGGAAGAATTGGTGACTGTGCCGAAATGGGGTCGGCGCTTCCACCGTGTGCTGCGCGATCTGCCATCTGAATTAGTCGATTACAAGGGCCTTACAAAATTCCGCCCGATGACGATCGAGTGGCTTTCTAAATATGATGACGGAGCTGCCACCAGCTCTGGCATTTTTCCAAATTGATATAGAGCGGGGACGACTTATGACACGAGTTGCAGTTATCGGCGCTGGGCCATCTGGCACGGCGGTGCTTCGCGCCTTCCAATCCGCCGCTAAGAAGAAAGCTAAGATTCCAGAAATAGTTTGTTTTGAAAAGCAAAGCGATTGGGGTGGGTTGTGGAATTATACTTGGCGTACAGGTTTGGACGAACACGGCGAACCTGTTCACGGCTCCATGTATCGTTACCTTTGGTCAAATGGACCGAAGGAAGTTTTGGAATTTGGTGATTATTCATTCGAAGAGCATTTCGGCAAAGCCATTCCCTCATATCCGCCGCGCGCTGTGCTCTGGGATTACATCAAGGGCCGCGTTGAGAAAGCTAAAGTACGGAAATGGGTGCGCTTCTCGACACCTGTTCGCATGGTGGAATGGGATAAGAAAAAGAAAGTTTTTAATGTCACCGTCCATGACCGTGTTAAAGATCGGATGTATACGGAACAATTTGATAATGTAATTGTGGCTAATGGCCACTTCTCCACACCGAATGTGCCAGAATTTGAAGGCATCCGTTCATTTAATGGCCGCGTGATGCACGCCCATGATTTCCGTGATGCGTTGGAATTCAAAGGCAAAGATGTTCTCATTGTCGGCCGTTCATATTCCGCAGAGGACATTGGTTCACAGTGCTGGAAATATGGCGCCCGTTCCGTCACCGCTACTTATCGTTCAAAGCCAATGCACTTTGACTGGCCTAAAGGCTTCGAGCAACGGCCACTTCTGCAGAAACTCATCGGCAAAACAGCGCATTTCAAAGAGGGGACGACGAAAGATGTAGATGCTATTATTCTGTGTACAGGTTATCAACATCACTTCCCATTCCTGTCTGAAGACCTGCGCCTGAAAACTGCCAACCGCCTCTGGCCGCTGGACCTTTATAAGGGTGTTTTGTGGGAACAGAACCCGAATCTCTCCTACATGGGAATGCAAGACCAGTTCTACACCTTCAATATGTTCGATGCCCAAGCTTGGTATGTGCGCGATGTGATTTTGGGTCGCATTAAACTTCCGAAACTTGAGGTGATGACTAAGCATTCCAAGGCGTGGCGCAAACGTGAATTGAAATTGGAAAATGATGAACAGATGATTCAGTTCCAAGGTGACTATGTGAAAGAACTCATCAACGCAACCGATTATCCCAAGCTCGACACCGAAGCCATCAACCACACACTGGTGGAATGGGAGCACGACAAGGCCCATGATATTATGGGCTATCGCAACAAAGCTTTTCGAAGCATCGTGACTGGCACGATGTCTCCTGTACACCATACTCCTTGGTTGGAAGCGATGGATGATACGATGGAGACCTATTTGAAGGTGAAGTGATTAACTTCGAGGTCTCGTTTTCTCTGGATCATAGTGCGCGAACTTTACGATGCGGGCGGGCAATCTTTTTTGGTGCCCGTCTAGTTTTCCGATTTCAACTTCAGTGCCAATCTCACAATTCAATGCGTCCAAACGAGCCAACGCGATATTCTTACCCAAAACGGGGGAGCGGCACGAACTCGTCACCATACCCACTTGTGCCCGCCCAATGTATGCGCAATCCCCATGTCCCACCGCCTCATTTGAATCAATTTCAAGGCCCACCAACTTGCGGCGGGGATGTTCCTTGCGCTGGATTAAAGCATCGCGGCCAATAAAATTATCAAGTTTGGTTTTCAGTGGCACAGTGAAGCCGATACCTGCCTCGAAGGGATCTGTTTCGGAATTAAATTCATAGTTAGCGAAAATCAATCCAGACTCAAGGCGCAGTATATCAAGCGCTTCGAGCCCCAAAGGTTTCAAACCATGTTTCTGCCCCGCAGCCCACACGGCATCAAACACTTCAGATGCATGTTTGGGATGGCAGAATATCTCATAACCCAATTCACCCGTATAGCCCGTGCGCGAAACAACCAATGGCACACCTTCAAAATGGCCAATGCGGGCGATGGTGAATCGAAACCATTCAAGTTCCGAGATCGAAGTTTGTGCAGGCGCAGTCCAGAGAATTTCCTTCAATAACTCACGACTCAAAGGACCCTGTACAGCGATGTTGTGCAGTTGATCTGTGGATGAACGCACCCACGCTTTATAACCCATCTTCTCAGCTTGCTCGCGCAGCCACACGCCAGAATAGTCATCGCCACCAATCCAGCGAAATAGATTTTGGCCGAGGCGGAACACCGTGCCATCATCTATCATGCCACCATTTTCATAACACATAGCGGTGTAAACCACTTGGCCTGTCGAGAGCTTTCGGATGTCGCGCGTCATGCAATATTGCAGCAGCGCTTCAGCATCTGGCCCTGTCACTTCAAATTTGCGCAATGGCGATAAATCCATCACCACAGCTTTTTGGCGGGCGGCCCAATATTCTTCGATCGGTCCTTCATTGTTGAA
>JANMWK010000121.1:0-10496 GCA_031393975.1 Hyphomicrobiales bacterium | reverse complement strand
GATTGCGAATTTTGCATTTTCAACTTGATGATAGAATCCGGCTGCGGCTAGGGCAGTTGCCGGGTTTGGTGTTTCGCCAGAGTTTAAAATATGATTGCAAAATTGATAGAGCGCCCTGGCATTCTCAGGCCCTCCGAATGCCAGATATTGCCGGATGCGTTCGCAGTCGACTTCCGGCACGGTAGAATGTGCGGTGAATTCGTGGTCACGATCATTACCGCCAGCTAGCAGCACGAGCTTGATATCGTTTTCGCGTGCCAAAGATGCGATCACGTCAATGCCGTAAGCCCAATAGGCTCGGCCACCCAGCAGGCGAATTATGATCAACCTGGATTTTGCCAAAGTTTTCTCGGCATAAAGATCGACCGCAGCATTATGTTGAAGCTGCATGAGATTGGCGAGACGGACTGTCAGTGTTGAATGATCCGCAGCACTGGCGAGATTTGCGATTTCACTGTCTGCAGCGCTGAGGATCACAACGTCGGCTGGCATTTGCTTAAGATCAATGGCTTCTGCGGCCCCATCTATCACACCTGATGTGGTGGCAAGAAGATGCATTAGCCGATGAGTGCCGCCGCAATCGCCGCTTGATCCATGCTCTTCTCGCCAATCACCACAAGCTGCGTGCGCTGTGCTTCGCCCATTTTCCATGCACGGTCAAAATACGAATTAAGGCGTGGGCCAACGGCCTGGATGAGCAGCCTTGCGGATGATCCTTCAACTTTGGCGAAACCTTTGACGCGCAGAATATCATGGGCCTCAATGGTTTTGGAAATGCGATCCAGCAAAGACTCCTTGTTATGTGGGCCCTTGAGTTCGACAATGAAAGTGTTGAAGTCATCATGATCATGCTGTTCCACGCCTTCCATTTCATGGTTGGATTTGCGGTTCAAAAGATCATCTTCAGCGCTGGCTCTGCTTCCCAGAAGGATGGCGGCATCGATCACACCGTGTTGCGTCGGCACCATGCGGCTGCCACTGCGAAGTCTTGGCTTGAGATCTGAATTGACAGCGGCCAACTCCGTGGCGCTTAGTAAATCAGTTTTGTTGAGGATCACCATGTCGGCACAGTTCAATTGGTCTTCGAATAATTCCTGAATGGGGTTTTCGTGATCGACATTTGGATCAGCAGCGCGCTGTGCTGCGATGGCATTTTCATCATCAGCAAAGCGGCCTTCACTCAAGGCCTTGGCATCAAGCACTGTGACAACGCCATCGACAGTCACACGTGATTTGATTTCGGGCCAGTTGAAAGCCCGCACCAAAGGCTGGGGCAGGGCAAGACCTGAGGTTTCGATGATGATGTGATCGAGCGGCGTGGTGCGGTTGAGCAGCTTGTTCATGGTCGGCACGAAATCATCAGCCACAGTGCAGCAGATGCAACCATTGGCCAGTTCGATTATATCATCTTCCGTGCAAGCCTGCTGGCCGCAGCCTTTGAGAATTTCAGCATCAACGCCCACGTCGCCAAATTCATTGATGATGAGAGCAATGCGCCGGCCGCCAGCATTCTGCAACAGATTACGGATCAATGTAGTTTTGCCTGCACCTAAAAATCCGGTGATGATGGTGGCTGGTATTTTGGTGCTGCTCATGTGTTGTAAATTCCATTACCAAATTTCTCCAACGCTAAACCGAGGAACAGCCCGATCATGCTCCACATTACGGCGGCGGTGGCAATTGAAATTGAGACAAAACTGGCGGCAAGTCCGGCGGGTGCTGAGGCTTCAAGTGTCGGAGGTTGGGGAGCGCCAATGAGATGTGGCAATGCAATCAAAAGAACCGCCACCGCGAGCCAAGGCAATTTGCGTTTTTCTGCGATGATATAAATACCAATGACCGTTGCCAGAATTGTTCCTGTCCACCAAATTTGCCGCAACATCAAATCGCCCGCGGGCATCCCGGGTAGCTCCGGCGATAGGCCAGCGCCTGGTGCGACTGCTACGGCGAGAAACCCCAAAATGCCCCATATCAGACCATTGCGGGGCGTAATTTCAATCCCCGTGAGTAGCGAAACACCAGCCAATAATCCGGCATAACCAGCGCAAGCAATCATGCTGGCGGTCAACGTTGAAACGCCTCGTTGCCAGCCGTTTTGTGGCTGCCATTCTGCGGGTTCGGCTGGTGCTGTGGCTTGTGTTGTCGTTTTCGTGTCTGCTGCTTTTTCATAAACTTCAGCCTGCAAGATGAGAGGCGTTATCCTATATTCTTGGATGACCCCGGTCAAAAAGCCAGCCGCCAACCCAGCGACAAGCGCTGCGAGCACAAACCGTCCAATCATGATGATGAATCCTATTGCTGGTTAGTGGCAGGGAAAGCCAAGGCCGTGACGGGTGTCATGGGCAGCGTTATGCGCCATCGAAACGTGGGACATACAAACCAGAAATACGAGCGATGCGCCAAGGAACAAGCAAATAAAGCCGGCCATCATACGCTGTGAAACTGCAACCGAAGTCGAAATCGTTTTAGTGGTCATGTCACCCTCCGTGAGACCGAGTTGTTGGACGGATACGCCCATTTTGCTCGGCAGGTCTCCTGACTTGCGGGTCGATGGTTCTAAAGTGCCTTCCCAGTTTCCCATTTCAGGTTCACCAGTGGCATTAACTTCAAAACCTCACCGCTCACAGTTGCGGGGGCAGTCACGGTTTCGGCCCCATTTGGGTCGTCCTCACCGTATTCCCTCTTAGGCCCTTTAGCGATTGCTTTAGGGCACCGAACGGTTGATATGTGGCAGGTGTGGCCCTGTTTCGTCAACAGATTTTCGTCACAGTGGCTATTGTTCACGTCATATTCAGAATTAAATCTATTTAATCAGCTCATTGTTAACTAGGTCTATACTGCCAATCAGCCACAAACAGGTTTCTAAATCGAAGATTACAAGGGTCATGTATGCAGACGAATACGCAAAAACCATCGGGTGGTGAAGTTCTCAGTGTTTTGAAGGCCAGCCGTGGTGTGATCATCTCCACTTGGGTTTTCAGTTGCCTTGTCAACGTGTTGATGCTCACAGGTTCGCTCTTCATGTTGCAGGTTTATGACCGGGTTATCCCGTCGAGCAGCATTCCCACTTTGGTCGCCTTGTCTTTCATTGTGCTCATTCTCTATCTCTATTACGGGTTCTTGGAATATGTGCGCACCCGACTGCTGGTGCGCATTGGGCGCAGAGTTGAGGAAGCTTTGCGTTCTCGGGTGTTTGATGCGGTGTCGTTTACGGCCCTCAAAAAGATGGGAAATGTTGGCGGTCAACCGGTGTCTGATCTCAATACCATCCGTCAGTTTTTGGGCGGGCAGGGGCCTTTGGCTTATTTAGATATGCCGTGGGTGCCGATTTATATTGTCGTCGTGTTTCTGTTGCATTGGGTTTTAGGTATTGTTGCCGTAGTTTCAGCATTGATTATTGCCGGTTTGGCTTTGCTTACGGAAAGCGCCACACGAGAACCGATGGCTAAGGCCAATACATCGATGGTTAAATCAACTTTGCTAACGGAAGAGGCCCGTCGCAATGCCGAAGCGCTTTATTCATTGGGCATGAAAGGTGCAATGCGCAAGCGCTGGCTGGCTAATCAACACGAAGCATTGGATCATCAAACCCGCGCCAATGATGCTGGAGCGACCTATAGTTCAATGTCACGAGTTTTCCGCATGATCGTGCAATCTGGCATGTTGGCGGCCGGTGCTTATCTTGCTGTGAAACATGAAATTTCTGGCGGTTCGATTGTAGCTTCGTCGATTATTATGGGCCGGGCATTGGCGCCAGTGGAGCAAGCGGTTGGCAACTGGCAACAATTTTTGGGTGCGCGCAAAGCCGTGGAGCGTTTGAGCAAGGTTCTGGATTTAGTTCCCGTTGAGCAAGGCCGGATGCAACTCCCGCCGCCTGTAGGACTTTTGGAAGTTGAGAATTTGGTGGCCATGCTGCCTGGTTCGGACAAGCCGATTTTGCAAGGGATTACGTTTCGCGTGAGACCCGGGAAGGGTTTGGGCATTATTGGGCCAACCGGGGCAGGAAAATCGACTTTGGCGCGGTTGCTGGTTGGGCTAATGCAACCATTGCGAGGCTCGGTGCGATTAGATGGAGCCACGGCGGATCAACGCAATGATGATGAGCGTGGCCGGATGATTGGTTATCTGCCTCAAGACATTCAAATTTTTGATGGTACTGTTGCGCAAAACATTTCACGTTTTATTGAGAATCCTAATCCAGCAAAAATCGTGGAAGCCGCAAAACTTGCCAATATTCATGATTTCGTAATGCGACTGCCGGAGGGCTATGATACGCCTTTGGCTGAAGGGGGTAGCCGACTATCAGCTGGGCAAAAGCAACGTGTGGCATTGGCCAGAGCTTTGTTTGGAGACCCAGTGTTATTTGTGATGGATGAACCAAATTCAAATCTTGATGCTGACGGTGAAGTGGCGTTGGACCGCGCTATCAGGGCCTGTTTGAAGCGGGGTGCTTCAGTTGTTGTGGTGGCGCATCGCCCAAGTGCACTCCACGCGATGGATGATTTGCTGGTGCTGACAAACGGTCAGGTTGCGGCTTATGGCACGCGCGATGAAATTATGAAGAAGGTGGGTCAACGTCCGCCACAGCCGCAGCCACAACAAAATAAAGCTTTGCCTCCGCCTTTACAAATCGTGCCGCAAACTCGGAACTAAATGCGATGAAACCGATCAATACAGAAAAGTCACTCCGTTCCGTCCAGATTTATGGTTATGTCAGCATTGCCATGATGATTGGTGTTTTTGGTGCTTGGACAGAATTTGCCGATATTAATGGCGCGGTGATTGCCCCTGCAACAATTGTTTCGGAAAGCTATTCCAAAAAAGTGCAGCACCGCGAGGGCGGAAACGTTTCGCGTATCTTGGTGAAAGATGGCGATGTGGTGCAGGCGGGGCAAGATATGATCTTGCTCGACCCAACGGAAACTAAGGCCGAGCTTGGCATTATCGATGGTCAATTGAATGAATATCTCGTGCGCAAAGCGCGGCTGGAAGCGCAGCGCGACACTCTGAAAAAAATGACGTTGCCGGTTGTCTTGGCTAATCGTGCTCAAGACCCTTCACTGGTAGAAATTTTGAAAGGGCAAAACCGTTTGCTCGAGTCAACAATGCAAACGGCCGAAAGCAAGAAAAGCCAATTGAAAGAACAACTGGGCCAGTTGAAAGATCAGATTGTTGGCATCTCGGCGCAACTTTCATCTGGGAAAAAACAACTTGATTTGATTGCGCAGGAGGTCAAAAACCTTCGGGAGCTACAGCATAAGGGACTGGTGCCCGCGAGCCGGGTCATGTCGATGGACCGTGAGTCTGCGCGTATCGAAGGTGAGCAAGGCCAGCAAACTGCGAGCAAGGCTGGTGCTGAGGCCAAAATGGGTGAAGTGAAACTTCAAATTATCCAAGTGGATGAAGAAGTGCGCAACCAAGCTTTGATAGACTTGCGTGATGCTGATACCAAAATTGCGGAATTAAGTGAGCGCCGCATTTCTGCTGCATCGCGTCTTTCGCGTATGTCGATTAAGGCACCGATCACTGGCACGATATATCAGCTCTCCATTCACACTGAAGGCGGTGTGATTGCACCGAATGAAACCATTATGATGGTCTTGCCGCAAGGCGATGATCTGGTTTTGCAAGCGCAAGTCTCACCGACTGATATTGACCATGTGCATATGGGGCAACCTGCGAAAATTCGCTTCACTGCTTTCAGTGCGCGTGTAACACCAGAAATTGCGGCCGAGGTCACATCTGTTGCTGCTGATACGTCTCGCAATGACGCACAGTCACCACCATACTATGCCATCCGACTCACGATCACGGCAGAAGAGTTAAAAAAACTCGGCGACAATAAGTTGAAGCCGGGCATGGGTGCTGAAGCCTTTATTCAAACTGAATCGCGTTCACCATTTTCATATCTGGTAAAGCCCTTGGTTGAGCAGTGGAAGCATTCGATGCGCGAAAGCTGAGGCTTTCTTCGTTAAGGTTTTATTAGGTATAAATACCCGTTTTTGGCAACGGAGTTTTAACCCTAACAGTTCATGATCAATGTCATGAAAGTTCGTTGTGTAACCCTTGCGTTTGTCAGTTCTGTGTTTCTTGCCGCGTTGGGCGCAAATTCCGGCTCTGTATACGCTACCTCAAATTCTGCCAACTCGCTGACCACGCAGGCCTATACGGCACTTGCTGCGGGCGATGATGACAGTGCCATTTCACTTTATAGCCAAGCCATTGAAAGCAGGCAGCTGGCACCAGAGCTTCTGGCCAATGCGTTGCTCAATCGCGCCCTAGCTTATCAGCAGCAGAAAAAACACGATCTTGCTATTAATGATTATAGTGCTGCACTCACCTTAGACGCCATGTCTGGTGAGCTCCGTGCAACCGCACTCTATAATCGTGGCCTCTCGCAACAAAGACTGGGTGAGAAGACCTTGGCCATTGAAGATTTTACCAATGCCTTGTTGCTCAACCCTAGTTTTTCTCATGCCTTCTTAAGCCGTGGCAACACCTTGCGCGACAGTGGACAATATCTATTTGCCCTCACCGATTTTGAACGCGCTTTGAAATATCACCATCCGGATCCGGCACGGGTTTATTTCAGTGAAGCACAAACTTATGATTTGTTGCATCGCCCAGCTGACCGCAAACATATGTTGGAAGCCGCGGTTGCAGCCAATCCAAATTACACGGATGCGGCAACGCAATTGGCGTCATTGAATGAAGAGCAATCCGCCATGCAAACAGCGGATGCTGACCAAGACAATATTTTAACAGGTGCTATTTCCGCCGTTGGTGGAAGCACACTGGTTCACAAACCTGACTTGCCAAAGGGTGTTGAACCCCCAGCTGAATTGATCGAGGCTGCTGCGATGCCCACAGATACTGTGGCTGTTATTGATGAAGCTCCGGCCGTCCAGAAACCTGCGAAACTCATTATTGATCGTATTCCTCTCGCCAATATTACCCCAGTTGGTGAAGACAAAGTGATTGCGGTTGAGGCTGTGCCGGAAATTCCACCACCGGTGAAACTGGCAGGCAAAAAGCCAAAGATTGCTCCTGTCAAGCCAACTGTGGTGGCGAAGATTGAAAAGTCTGACCCTGAGCCCGTGTCCAGCACATCGCCAGCCCCAGCTTTGGGATGGTCAGTTCAAGTTGCTTCGGCTGATACTGAAGCTTCGGCTTGGACGACATGGAAGAACATGCAGAGGAAATTCAAAGTTCTGTCTGGTCAATCGCCTGTTGTGGTGAAAGCTGATCTCGGTGCCAAGGGTATTTTCTACCGTGTGCGTTTAGCTGGTTTTGATGATCAGGCCGGGGCTCAGACAGCTTGCGGCAAACTAAAAGCCAAGGGTGTTTCCTGTTTTATCAGCAAGGCTGCTTCCTGACTTCCCATTGATAGTTTCATTAAAAATAGTCCAGGTGGCAACACCTGGATTTAACGTCTTAGCTGCACACTTTGGAAGACTGGGGAATAGAAATGGACGATGAATATTTAACGCTTATGGAGCCGTGGCATCGGCAGAGTGAGCCTCAGGTTGAAAACTGTGCTGAAAACTATGTGATCGCGAAAATGGCACCTTTAGATGAAAGACCTCTTTCCGTCATCGCATCTGCGCACCGCCAAATGTTGAGTGAACTCAGTGAGCAACTATTGGGTTATGTTTATGCGCAAAGTCATTCGTTTTTCGAAACCTTGATCATCGATGTTTTGCTGGCCATGGGCTATGGCGGCAGGCGGCGCGACTTTGCTCAGCGCATTGGCCGCAGCGGCGATGGCGGCATTGACGGCGTTATTGCGTTAGATGAATTGGGATTAGACATGCTCTATTTGCAAGCCAAGCGCTTGCGACCCAGCACCGCCGTGCCAATTTCAGCGGTGCGCGATTTTATTGGCAGCCTCGAATCTAAGCGTGCCAACAAAGGAATCTTTGTTTCGACTTCCCACTTTTCAGTGGCCACACTCTCGTTGGTGGAATCGATCTCAAAGAAAGTGGTGTTGATTGATGGGCGTCGTTTGTCGGAATTAATGGTTCGTTACAATATTGGAACTCGGCCTACCGAGACCATTCAGTTCAAGAAAATTGATCTCAATTATTTTTCTAATATGTCGCCGGTGCGTTCTGGTGGCAAAACCAATTCGGCTTCAACCCAGTTTCGCAAATAGGGCAGGGCCTCGGTTGCGCTGCTCGACTTGAAGGCCAGCGCTTCCTCATCGCCCACAATGCGGAAGCGCCCTCCAGTGCCTTGTCGCCAAACGATGACATATTGGACGTGGTCGAGCTTATGCGGCTTTGGCGGCAACTGCTCGCAAATGAGGGCAGACCACAGGCTGGTGGTGTTTTGAAAAAAGCGCAAACATTTGGCTGAAGGATGGAATGTCAGCTTTCTATCCAAATTGAGTTTCTGAATGTCATTCAAAGTGAGCGCGCTTACGTCTGGTGCCTCAAAAGCTCCATGCAGTGCCGTTTCAAGGGCG
This sequence comes from Hyphomicrobiales bacterium, assembly GCA_031393975.1. GTDB lineage: Bacteria > Pseudomonadota > Alphaproteobacteria > Rhizobiales > Aestuariivirgaceae > Aestuariivirga. The sequence goes on along the minus strand of JANMWK010000121.1, from coordinate 2,029 downwards.
GCCAGTTCTTGAATTTCTGGTGCGCGAAGGAACGGCCTATAGGACTTCAAGAAATGGGGGAGCGCATTGAAATACACATGACTCAGGGCCTTTTGGGTTGGTCTTGCCCCGAAAAAGGCACGTGCAAGTATGGTGAAACTGACATCACCCAAATAGCGTTGCAAGTTCACATAGGTGTGCGCCAACGCATCCGAGTGGGGATCACTGGTTTTTAGGTGTTGATGGTGGTTGTAACTCAGATCACTCTCCCAGCACTTCGCTGCGCCAAACATTGAAGTTTATGCTGGGAACTTGTGAACTAAGCTAATCACGATGCTGGAGTGGTGTTCAATTAGGCGTGATGGTCACTTCAACAGGAATGTGATTTTCATGTTCACCCGCCATTCTGAAACCTTGCCGTTTTTCACCACGCATTTAATGTCCTGCACCCAAGCGCTTTCGATATTGTCGAGCGTGTCATCAGCGCGGCGGATGCCGTTTTCCACAGCATCTTCAATGCTCTTGGTAGAGCCTGCGGTGAGTTCGATTACTTTGGCAACATTGGTCATTTTTCAGTCCTTTCAAAATGTGGGAAAACTTTGTGAACCCGGTTCACTGTTGGTGAAGCTTTCCCTATGGTGAGCGCGCGAGACGCTGACCGGAACCCCTTTATGCCATGGCTTTAAATCTAATCAAACTTTGTGTTGGTGTTTCTGAAATTCAGGAGATGCGCTCGTGGGTTAAAATTGCGCGGGGGCAGGGCGAGGCACTGGACCACGTGACGCGCATGTTCCCCAAACGCAAAGACGAGATTTTGCCGAATGGCTCACTCTATTGGGTGATCCGCAGCATGATCCTGTGCCGCCAGCCAATTGAAGATTTAGAGCCGGTGATAGGGGCCGACGGCATTCACCGCTGCCGCATTGTGTTCAAGCCGAAGATTATATTGGTGCGCCCTACACCGCGCCGACCGTTTCAAGGCTGGCGCTATTTAACGGCGGAAGATGCTCCCCCAGATATGGCCAAAGGGGCCAAGGTTGAAGATATGAGTGACGCGATGCGAAGAGAGCTTGGGGCGCTTGGGTTGTTGTGAGGGCCCTTGCCGCACGCTCGATCTTCGCCGCCATCAACTTCCTTCTCATCGCTCTCAGATTTCAAATCGCCCCTTGCGCAATTTAAATCAAAGTGCTTTAAATTATCTTGTCAGAAACCTGAGGGGGCGTCTGGCAGATGCAAAACGTGATTGGCCTAGTCCAATTCGGATGACTGGTTGAAAGCTCCTTCTTGCGCGAATGATGTAAAGTTTCATTCGTTTAGATGATTTCATTCAGTTCTGTTTTGGCTAGCCTGTTCATGTTTCTAATTGAACCTTGGCCACCCTATGGGCGACCCAAAACATGGAGATGCTAAATGGCTACATTTTATGGTACTGATATAGACGACAGCGCAAGCGTCACTTTTTCGGATGATTCTTACGGCGGCGGCGGCAATGATTTCCTCCAAGGGGGAACCGGCTTCAATTGGATCTTTGGTGGCTCAGGGAATGACGTGTTGCTCGGAGCAACTTATACGAGCTTCACAGGGTCTGGCACGACTTTAGATCCTTTTGGGAACTTTGCAGCAGGCGCGGATAGTGCTGATTTACTTGAGGGTGGAAATGGGGACGACACGCTCTATGGATTCGATGGTAATGACGTAATATATGGCGGCGATGGAAATGACTCGGGTATAGTTACTTCATTTAGCGGGCAAGTATACTTTGCTGGCCTTTACGGCGGCGCAGGTGCGGACTATCTCGATGGTGGTCAAGGCAATGACTATCTGAGTGGAGGCACAGAAGCTGACACACTTTATGGTGGCACAGGAAGTGACACGCTTTACGGCGGAGCCGATGCGGATACACTTTATGGCGGCGCTGGCCCCAATACATTAAGTGGTGATGGCGGTGCTGACTTAATCCTCACCCAAGGAACCAATGATGTTGCCTATGGTGGCAGTGAGAACGATAAAGTTTACGCTATCTACGGAACCGGTGCACTCCTCTACGGTG
>JANMWK010000190.1:0-6929 GCA_031393975.1 Hyphomicrobiales bacterium | reverse complement strand
CTGACGGCCAAGCTGGCACATCAACCCGACAAGATCATTGCCGAAGTCGAAACAATTGACGAAAGCGCAAAGGCGTTCACGCCGGAGCAAATGGCTTTGAGTGGTGTTGTGGCTTATGTCTCACATGACGGCAAACTTGCTGTGGAATTTGGCGTCGTCCAAGACTGTGACAGGAAGGCAGCGGGCCAAATTGGAAAAGACCTTGCGCGTGACGATGTGAAGGCAGAAGGTGAGGTCAGTGGTGACACTGAACTCTTGAGCAATGCGGTGGTCGAAGATTTGACCAAGCATCAGACAGTGGCCCTTTCCGCCCATCTCGCCAGCCAACATTATTTTGCGTTTAGGTTTATGGTGTTCACACTTGCCCGTCAGAATTATTGTTCAGGCAATAGCCAAGGCGCTGTCGATATGGGGGTTAAATATGCGTCAGTGACCCAGAGGCAGCAAGACCCCGACAATATGCTGGCTTATGAAGAAGCCCATAAGCGCAGACAGGCAATTGAAGCCTTGGTGCCCAAGGATGAAGACCGTCTTTGGGTTTGGGCGATGACCGCAACCGACGAGCGTTTGAAGGAGGTTCTTGCGCAAGTGGTGGCCAATGGTTTGAATGTGGTGCGCCAGAACGGGCAATCATTGTCTCAAACACGGCGCAATGATCTTGCGCGAATTGTCAAACAGACGCAGTTTAGTTTCCGTGCGTGGTGGCAACCTTCGACGAGCTTCTTCAAGCGGGGTTCAAAATCAATCGCTGTGAAAGCCGTGACCGAATGCAAACTGCCGCAGGAACTCGCAGCGGGTATTGAGAAAGCAAAAAAAGCCGAGGCCGTGAAGGCTTCCGTTGAAGCCTTGAAAACGACCGATTGGGTTCCCGCTTGTATGCGCCCCGTTGAGCTTGTGGCCAGCCCCACACGCGCAGTGAAAGACGAGGACGAACGTCCCTTTGATGTCGATGTTGAAGACGAACAGCCCGCAGAGATTGACGCTTAAGTCTGGCACCTCGAACAGGCCCGCCGCTTGGCGGGCTTGTTTTTGTTCTCGTTGTTCATGCGCAATCAGGAATCATCATTATGGAAAATTCACAAACGATGCACCAGACGCTTGAGCAATCCATGGCATCAAGTTTGAATTTTTTTCGGCGCGAGATCATAGCAAAATCACAGTTTCGCTGAACGTAAAAATTCTCTCTCCGTTGACAAAGATTTGCTCATCATCTTAAAACGAAATTCCATAAAACCAATTTATTGAATGGGGGGAAAGAATATTGGATACGCGCAAAGTTTCAGAAAAAGAATGGCCTGCTAATATCATTGGTCGCTATGGTTTGGACACCAAACTCTCCAAGCTCAGGCGCTTGGAGTTTATTCACAGCGAACGCCGCAATACGTTTCGCATGGAGGCCGACCTTGATATCTATGCATAGGCTCACAGATTGTTGGACTTGGCCGAAGTTCAATATATTGTCGATCAGAAGAAGCAGATCATTTAGCGTTTGAACGAGTCAAAAAATCAGAGGCGGCGGGATGATCCACGCCTCTTTTCTTATATGCTGCCCGAACCTTTTTGAGGGCGGCACATTTTGGAGCATGACATAATTCCATGCGAAACAGATTTGATTGTGAAGTGAGCGCCATAGGGCAGTTTGCTGGTCAGTTCTGATTTGCACGGCATCCAAAAATTTTGATATTCCCAAACACCTTTGGGCAGCGGTTTTACTCAAGACAAGATCGCGTTTGATCCTGCAACGACCAAATTTTTTTGTGTCCTGTCGCGGCATGTTTCAACCGAGAGAGGCGATTTGTTTGGGCGTTGGTTTGGTGGCCGAACTGTTGTGGGATTTTGAAGTTCCATGTCTTTTTTACCAGATGTCGCCTGTTCAATGGTGTTTCCGAGCCACGCAAAACATACGCGAAACGATTGCGTCGCGTGTCAATCACAATAACGGTTTCCCAGAGAGGGAGCCTCCGTCATTCTGACTGACACTGCAATCTGTCTCGCTTCAAGCTGTTTGCGTCGAAACACCAACTCAACAGGAGACTAAAATGCAAGACATCAACACTTTCAAAATCCGTGGCAACGTCGGCGCAGACCCAATCGCCTTTGGAAAAATCGCCAAGATTTCGGTTTGCACAAACCGCAGCTGGAAGAACGACAAAGACGAAGTGGTCGAAGCCAAGGATTGGAACAATCTCACGATCTTGAACGAAAAGACCGCCGCATGGGTGATGGCAAACATCAAGAAGGGTGATCGGATCGACGCCCAAGGCCGCATCTCCCCATCAAGCTACGACAAGGATGGCATCAAAGTTTACACAACCGAACTTGTTGTGACCAACCTGGAACCCATGGCCAAGCCTGCCAAGAAAGAAGCGCCAGCCAAAGCCAAGAAGGCCAAGGCAGCCTAACATAAGAAATCGGCGGCGGGCTTAACCCCGCCGCCTTTGATCTTTTGACACGTTCAAGAGCTAGATGTTCTTCTGTGTGTGGTTTCTCGGTATCACCTCTGATGAGCATAGCCGCTTAACGCCAAAAGCTGACATTCAAACCATGACGAGTTTGACCCGAAGCCGACGCCAAATATATTACTCTTAGCTATTGCCTTTATATAATTCTAACGGAAAATGACATGCGACGTTCTGTTTGGCATTGTGTACTGCAAGTAAAGGCCGCTCAACCTTGCAGCGGTCTTGCGCTATTGGGCAGCGCGGATGAAATCGGCAGCCAGAGGGTGGGTTGATCGGGCTTGGAACATCGCCGCTCAGAACAATACGGTTGCGCGAACCCACCTTGTTGGTATCGGGCACGGGCACTGCTGAGATTAGGGCTTGTGTGTAAGGGTGCAATGGTTTTGAGAAAACATCTTCGGCGGGGCCGATTTCAACGATGGAGCCCAAATACATCACAGCAATGCGGGTTGACACTTGCCTCACGACACTCAAATCATGGGCGATAAAAACATAGGTGAGATTGAGTTTTTCTTGCAAGTCTGCTAGCAAGTTGATGATCTGGGCTTGCACGGAAACATCAAGCGCTGAAACGGGTTCATCTAAAACAATAAGTTTTGGGTTCACTGCAATGGCACGCGCAATGCCAATACGTTGGCGTTGGCCGCCAGAAAATTCATGTTGGAATCTTGTCGCTTGATCGGATGTGAGGCCCACTAAGTTCAGCAACTCCGACACGCGAACAGAAATTTCTTGTTCACGCAATTTGGTATGAATGCGCAGAGGTTCGGCAATCAAATCCTTGATGCGGCGGCGAGGGTTGAGAGAAGCGGATGGATCCTGAAACACCATCTGCAACTTGGCACGCAAGGGCCGCAATTGGCGGAGAGACTTTTTCGAGATGTTGTCTCCATCGAAAATAAGTTGGCCTTCTGAGATTTCATAAAGCCTGGTCATGCAGCGGCCTAAAGTGGATTTTCCACAGCCCGACTCACCAACCAAGCCCAGCGTCTCACCCACGCTGATCGTCAGCGAGACATTATCGACTGCGTTGACTGTGAGTTTGCCCGTGGCCGAAAAGCGGCTGCCCACGCTGAAGCGCTTCGACACATTTTTCGCTTCATAAAGAACCGTCATGAGTTAACCTTGAAGCAAGCTGCATCATGGCCATGGCTTGTGAGAACGGGTGTATTCACACAAGCATCAAACCGATTGGCACAGCGCGGCGCAAAGGCGCAACCGGCGGAGCGATTGAGTAAAGTTGGCGGCGCACCTGGGATCGATTTCAAACGATGTGGGCGCTCGCCTTCGAGTGGCGGTATCGAATCGAGCAAAGCTTTTGTGTAAGGATGCAACGGATCGGAAAACAACTCACGCTTGGTTCCGCGTTCCACAATGCGGCCCGCGTACATCACCATCACATGGTCAGCGATTTCAGCGATTACGCCCATATCATGCGTGATGAAGACCACTGCAGACCCATAATTCTTCTGCAGCTTACGAACCAGATGTAAAATCTGCGCTTGAACGGTGACATCCAGTGCTGTCGTCGGCTCATCGGCCACCAACAGCGGGGGATTGCAAGAGAGCGCCATGGCGATGACGGCGCGTTGGCGCATGCCGCCTGAAAGTTGATGCGGATAACGATGAATGGCTTCAGCTGGGTTGGGGATATTCACTTCGGCCAACAGATCAATGGCGCGTTGTTCAGCGGCCTTGGCGCTGATGTTGTTATGCGCGCGAACCTGTTCAGCGATTTGCCAGCCGATGGTATAAACTGGCGTGAGCGCTGTCATCGGATCTTGAAAGATCATCGCAATTTCACGGCCACGGAGTTTGCGCATTTCCTTGTTGGAAAGCCCAACCAATTCGCGGCCCTGATATTTGATCGAACCTTCAATCACGGCATTGGGATCAGTGATCAGACCCATGACAGCAAGAAGCGAAACCGTCTTGCCAGAACCTGACTCACCCACTACGCCCAGAATTTCACCTTCGGTCACATCAAATGAAACACCATCAATGGCCTGCACCAAGCCTTGCTCGGTGCGGAAGGAAACCTTGAGATCTCGCACACTGAGCATCATGCGGTTCTCACACGCGGATCGAGGAAAATGTAAATCAAATCAACCATCGCATTAGCGAAGACCACGAAGAACGAAGCATAAAGCACCGTGGCCATTATGACAGGCAGATCGAGCGTGAGCAAAGCTTCATAAGTGAGCTTGCCCACGCCATGAAGATCAAAGACGACTTCTGTCAGCAAAGCGGCGCCCCCCACAAGTGCCCCAAAGTCTAAACCAAACAACGTAACAAAACTAATCAGCGATGTGCGCAAGGCGTGGCGCAGCAGTATTCGGGTTTCGGAAAGGCCTTTAGCGCGCGCTGTACGCACATAATCTTCCTGCATCGCCTCAATCAAATTGGCGCGCAACACGCGGGCATATAGCCCAATATAAAGAATGGCCAAAGTAATCCACGGAATGATCAACGTTAGGAACCAAGCCTTCGGATCGTCGCTGAAGTTTTTATAGCCGAGCGGCGGCACCCATGAAAACATCCAAGTGTCTTTGAAGCGGCTTTGCGTAATCAAGTTCATCACTTCCCCCAGCCAATAGACCGGCATGGAGATGCCGATGAGACCGAGGATCATCAATCCTTTGTCTACCCAGCTGCCGCGTGTTGCCGCAGCAACTGTGCCAATGATGATGGCGAAGATCACCCACAACACCGCAGCACCAGTCACCAAAGAAAGAGTTACTGGAATAGCATCCAAAATCGCCGGTACCACTTTCCAGCCGCGATTCACAAAAGAGGTGAGATCACCCGTGATGAAAATCTTTTTCATCATAATGAGATATTGGACATAAAATGACTGATCAAAGCCAAAGCTTTTGCGCACGGCTTCAAGAATTTCAGGTGTGGCATTGCGGCCCGCAATGCGTGCTGATGGGTCAGCACCTGGTGTGGCAAAGAAGATTAAAAACACAGTGACACTGATGCCAACAAGCACAAATAGCATTTGGCCCAAGCGCTGGAGAATGGCGAACAGCATCAGCCACGCCCCAGTTTTATTTTTGAGCGCGGATCAAGTGCATCGCGCAAACCATCACCTAAGACATTGAGCGTCATCACGCTGAGAACAATCGCGATGCCCGGCGCCAACGCCACCATCGGTCTAGAATAGAGCAGACCTTGTCCATCCTGAATAATTGTGCCCCAGCTGGCATTGGGCGCTTGAACACCGATTGATAAAAATGAAAGCGCGGATTCGGTGAGCATGTTCAGTGCCATCATCAGCGGCACAAACACAATCAAGGTGGTTGAAACATTAGGCAGAATATCGCGTAACAAAATCCGGTGGCTGGGCACACCGATGCCGATGGCGGCCATGACAAATTCACTTTGGCGCAGAGACAACACTTGCCCGCGAATAGGCCGCGCCACATAGGGAATATAAATAATGCCAATGATGAAAATCGGAAGCCACAGGCTGCCTGATTCAATGGTGATCGGGCCGATGGTAATACCATGCGCGATTAAGACAATTGAAAGCGAAATTGCCAAAAGATAAACTGGAAAAGCCCACAGAATATCAAGAATGCGCGACAGCACCATATCGACAAACCCGCCAAAAAATCCTGCAGCAAGGCCAATGGCCGTGGCGAAGAATAGTGTGAGAACAGTTGCCGCACCCGCAATCAAAAATGAATTGATGCCGCCATAAAGCAAACGACTCATCACATCGCGGCCCTGATTGTCTGCACCTAAAAAGTAATTGCCCAACTGCCATGTGGGGCCGATGGGGTTGTAGCCCAAGCCTAGGCCTTCAGTGGATTGCTCCATCACATTCACCGTTTGGCCATTGAGTTGAATGGTGGCATCCAAAGTGGATTTGAACGGCTGCATATGCGACCAAGCAGCATAATGCGGGGCCGAGAGGCAGAGCACAACAATCAATAAAAATCCGACAAGCGCTGTCATTGCAGCGGGGTCACGCCTCAGACGGCGCATGGCCGTGGCCCAAGGGCCACGGCTTTTGCGTGTTGCGGTTAGAGAAACGTCAGACACGTCTAAGGTGCCTTATTTCACCCAAGACTGCGTCACCATCCAATAAAACTGATAGTTGAATTGGAAATTGCCAAGGCGCTTGGAGGTAAAATCCAAATGTTTTGGTGTGAACATGGCGGCGGCAGCAGAATCATCCGTTACAGTCTTGTCCACTTCAGACCAAATTTTATTGGCAGCCTCTTGATCCGTAACACCCAGAGCCAATGCTGATTGCATTTTCGCATCAAGGTCTTTGTTCGTGTAACCAGCAATATTGATCGAACTGTCTGAGCCCGGGGAATAGCTGCCGCTGCCAAACAAAATGTTCAAGAAGTCAGACGCAGCTGGATAATCTTGATACCATTGTGTCACAGAAATTTGCACATTGTTCTTGGTGTTTTGAATATAAGTAAACTGAATATCGGGCGAGATTGGTTT
>JANMWK010000106.1:0-2015 GCA_031393975.1 Hyphomicrobiales bacterium | reverse complement strand
TGCAGCGCGAAAACTTTTGATGATGGGTTTCAACGTAGTAGGTTGGAGCCGTAGTTTGAAACATATTGAAGGTGTGAAAAGCTTCGCCGGCGCTTCAGAGTTCGATGCATTTTTACGCGAGACGGATATTTTGGTTTCGCTACTTCCGGCCACGGCGGATACGGACGGGATTATCAACCGTGCCTTAATCAAAAAACTATCGCGGCGTGGGCCTTTTGGTGCGCCGATCCTGATCAATGCCGGGCGCGGGCGGGTGCAGATTGAGGACGATATTCTGGCTTGTCTGGATTCAGGCGAACTTTATGCTGCCACTTTGGATGTGTTTCGTAAGGAGCCTTTGCCGGTCACAAGCAAACTATGGTCACACCCGCGCGTTACGCTAACGCCGCATATGGCTGCGGATTCTGATCCGGAAACGATTTGTCGATATGTCTATGCTCAGATTGAGCGATTTGAACGTGGCGAAGGATTGGTAAATCTCGTGAATCGGTTGAGCGGTTACTGAATTACATCCTATAGTTGAAATCTATTCTATGGCCCAGAAACGCACCTCAGAAGCGTTTTCCTAGTTTAGGTCTCAACCCTAGCTCCGTGCCTCCAAACCCATGCCAGCCTCAAAATATGAGCTTTAAAAGCTATGGCAGGAAATAAATAAGGTTACCCATTCCTGAACGCCAGATAAACGGCTCCCTCAGGCTTGGTTCAGAGCGGCTCTCCTAAAAAGGCATCATCAAATGCTTTTAAGAGAGGGAACACCAAAATGAACAAGATCTTCAAAATCGCCGCCGCCGCAGTATTCACCAGCCTGATAGCTGTTTCAGCCCAAGCCGCTGAAAAGAAGCCATTCCAAGGCGTGGTCATCGTACCAGCGTCTTACAGCGCTCCTGCCCAAGACCAAACCCAGCCAAGCTTCAAGCGCGGCAAAGTGGTTTCATATGCCTCAGATAAGAAGCCAGGCTCGATCATCGTCGATACCAATACCAATCACCTTTATTACGTGTTGGGCATGGACCGCGCTGTGATGTACCGCGTGGCCAGCGCAAAGCCCGGTTTTGAATGGCAGGGCACAAACAAGGTTTCGGCCAAAACCCAATGGCCAGATTGGCGTCCACCCGTTGAAATGCAAGCCCGCCGCCCAGAGCTGCCAACCTTCATGGCAGGCGGCCCAAAGAACCCCCTAGGTGCACGCGCCATCTATCTCGGTTCCACGATTTACCGTATCCATGGCACCAACGAACCATCCTCTATCGGCAAGTCAGCATCTTCAGGCTGCATCCGCATGTTAAACGATGATGTGAGCGAACTTTATCAATTCGTGAAAGTTGGCACAGAGGTTACAGTGCTATAAGAACTATAAGTGCGACAGTGAGCGAAGGGCTTTGACTATGGCGTCAAAGCCCTTTTTCGCAGGGGCCGATACATTGCGGGCGCGCATATAGGAATGGGCGAGTTCGGGTTCTTCGCGCAATTCACAAGGGATGCCAGCGGCTTTGAGTTTTGCGGCGAAGATTATTCCATCATCATAAAGCGGATCATGAGCCGCAACGGCTATGAAGGTTGGTGGTAGACCCAATAATTCTTTGGCCAAATTGGGCACAGCTTTTTCATCATTCCAATTCCTGCCGGGCTGCGGCCCCAAAAATGAATCGAGATAGAATTTCATTTCATCCCGCGTCAGACATGGCGCATGAGCGTTGCGGAGATAGGACGGCGTGTTGAAGTCGTTGCCCAAGACGGGATAAATCAATACAAGGCCTTTGAGTTGCGGGAAGCCTTGCTCGTTTAGAGTGAGCGCCAACGCCACCGACATTTGCCCGCCTGCACTATCACCGGCGGCTAAGATATTTCGCTCGTCGATATGGTGTGCAGCGCCCTGATCACGCATCCAGCGCCACACTTTCAATGAATCTTCCAATTGTGCAGGATGCCTATGTTCGGGCGCCAAGCGATAATCCACCAAGGCCACGGCACAATCTGCCCCTGCCGCCATTTCAGCGCACATATCATCATGAGTT
>JANMWK010000076.1:0-8653 GCA_031393975.1 Hyphomicrobiales bacterium | reverse complement strand
CCCAGAGTATACTAGTAACGTAATTCAACTCAGATTGGGGGAATTATACCCTAGAAATGATAGGGGCTAGATGACTCTAGGAAGGCCCTAGAGCGCCTCCGAAGCCTCAGGTAGGAGGAGGGGACCACTAACTCGACCTAGGGATGCTGTGTGAGCCTCCAAATCGCTTCTAGAGCCATCGGTGCCCTGACTTCACAAAGCTTGCGTTAACTTGTAACCCCTAGGTCAGCGCGTCATGATGTCTGACGCAATTCAAAAAGTTCTCGACGTGCGCATTTCTAATTGGGGACTGCTTAGAGTGACGTCACGACAATGCCCACCAGAAGGCTCAAAATTCGAACTTCACATTTCGTGGAGCTTCTCCGCGTTTGCGATTCGCACTGCGCTGGCTCTGGTCAACTCAATATTTTGACGAAGAGATAAATGGGTTAACCTTTTGACAATCGTAGTTTCCTCACAGCGCGCCATTCTCTCGCAATGATTCCAATGGTAAAAAGATCGAAGGCAATGAATGCCGTCAATGCCCATGACCAATGTATAAGCAGGCGATCCAAAGAAAATGCCACCAACGCGGTGAACAGTATCAAGGCAAGCGGAAACACCCATGGTCGCTCTTTGAAGAGCAGTACTGCTAGCGTGAGCTTCACAACTCCATGCGCCAACAGGTAGAGACCTGCGAATACCTGAGCATCATGCCCGAAGTTCATCGCCCAACGTTCCAGAATCGTTGCAAGAAGATCGTGGGGGTCTTGCAGCAGTTCAGATTGAGTCATCCACTGGACCCACTCCATGATGGTGCCAGCCTTGATTAAAAGGAGGGCCGCGCCACCCGCAATCTCAATGAGGCCATTGAGGCCCTTCAACACCACCACGACATCGAATACGTCGTGGAAGAGGCCATGTGGTTTTGCGACCGCATTGTGTGGTGAAGGAATGCTCATAGTTTTGATACTTTACACAATTGGGATATGCTCATTCAAGTGATTAGAGCAGCTAGCATATCAAAGGTCTTGTACTAACCATGATACTACGGAATCTGATTAGAGATCGTGTTGCGAACTCGACTTTTGCTAAATATTTGCAAACGTCGTTTCCAAGGTTTTTTGAATTTCTCTCTGCCCTCCCGCCGCAATCTCGAATTCCACTTGCATTCGGCATAGTCGTAGCAGGAATCGGTTGGTTTTCATTCTTTGGCGTTGTTCAGGATTATCTTTCTGGCGACCCACTGGTTCGAGCCGATCTGAGAGTTATGTACCTCGTTCAGTCTCTCCGAGACCCAGTCTCCGATTCTCCGATGCTTTTCCTGACTTATCTTGGCAATTGGCAGGTGATAGTGGTGGGGAGCGTTCTCTTCGCTTTTCTAATGTACCTATCACGGCAACGGTGGTGGCTGGCGGCATTCGCCGTCTCAATCCTCGGCGATCAGGTTCTATCCCAAGGTTTCAAATTACTTTTTCATCGCATCCGCCCAGCCCTTGATAACGCGTTGCTCCACGCAGCAGGGAAAAGCTTTCCTAGTGGCCACGGGTTAGTCGCATTTTCGTTCTATGGTTTTATTGCCTGCTATGCTGTTGCACACATCCGATCTTCGTGGCTGAAGATGCTTCTGGTACTTGGTGTGTTGCTGATGATAGCTGGGATTGGCTTTTCAAGAATTTATCTCGGTGTTCACTGGCCGTCCGATGTCATAGCAAGCTTCGCATTAGGTCCTGCTTGGGTGGCAACCGTTTTAACGGTATTTGGTTTCGTCTGGAAAAGTGCGGCGAGCAGAACAACGCGACCGCTAGCTCCGTGGGTAGTCACAACGTGTCTAGTGATCTGGATTGGAGTCGCGTTCGCTGTCTATGTAAGCCATCCACTTATTCCGCACACCGCACTTCACAAGCAAATTGTCCCATTGAATGAAAAAGATTTTGATTCTCAACTCTTTGATCATATCCCTCGCTTTACCGAGGACTTCACGGGAGGACATACAGAGCCCATAAATGTTATTCTCGTTAGCAGCGAACCTGACCTTGTCAAAACTTTCGCATTGGCTGACTGGAAAGCGGCAGACCCCGTTTCAATTGCGAGTGAACTCAAACTGGTTTTTGCTGAGCTCCGCAACACTCCTGATCCCAGTGCTCCAGGCTTGCCCGTCTTTCTCGATGGCATGCCAAACGACAGAACCTATGAGCAGTCCACCTCCCAGAAGTCGGTGAGAGAACGTCATCATTTACATCTTTGGTCCACCAATGTGACAGAAGATGGAGTGCCAGTCTGGGTTGGGACAGTTCACTTGGACACGTCCGGTAAACTCTACAAAAGTTTGACCTATCACAAGGTTGATCCGGATGTTGATAGCGCGAGAACATCGCTGAGCAATGCTCTCACTCGATCAAATTGTGTGAGTGCGAGGTATGTTGTGCACGTAACTGATATTAAAGAGGGACACAATACGTTCCAGAATGCGTTTTATACCGACGGCAATGCTGAGCGCTTTCTGCTTAAATGCAGCTAGGGTGCAATAATGGATGTCCCATGATAGAACTGATGGATTTTGATAACAAAATCACTGCGACAATCAACTCTCTCGCGGGCCGGTACCCAGCTCTCGATCTATCGGCAATTTTCTTTGCCAAGTACGTTAGTTGATCCTGACCTCATAGATATGCCTGAGGAAAGCGAAGATGAGTTTAATATCCATTTAGTAGCGAGGGCGATGTCGGGGATTCTTGGAAAAGGCATAACTGCGAGCAATATTGTTGAAGCGTTGCACCGGATTGATCCAAGCCTCGTTGGAAGATTGGAAGAGGCACTGGAGCAGCACAGGGCAATAGTCGCTCTAGGTATTTGACCGCATTTCAGGCCCTATACACGCTGTATCCCTGCTCTATACATTGCAGTTGCATTGCGTACTCGGCTGCCACAATATGTTTGGCAAGTGATACAAAAGGGTGATACAAGCACCCTATATTAAGTCAATAAAATCAATGCTTAGGTGACATGTTCGAATCCTTTCGGGCGCGCCAATCTCTTCAAACAGTTAATTAAAATAAGAGAATTGATATTATGCGTTGGGGGTCCAAGGATGCTCTCAATCTTCTGTTTTGAAAGGTCCAAACATTGTGAGACTTACTTCACCTCGATTTTTGGTATACGTTGCCATGGGGGCTAACAATTTGGAGGGACACTATGAATAATCTCGCACGAAACTATGTTTTGGTTGGGCTAATATGGGTACTGTTGGGCATGATATTCGGGGTATATATGGGCATAACGCAGCAATTATATTTCGCGAACACCCATGCCCACGCAAATCTCGTGGGTTTTGTGACATCGGTCTTGTTCGGTTTGCTGCACGTTAATTTTCCATCCTTGGGAAAGTCACGTCTTGCATTCCCGCAATTCATCATATTTGAAATTGGTGCGCTGATTTTGGTGATTGGAAAAGCTCAAGTTGATGCGGGTGGGGCAGATTCACTCGTGAAAGTCGGCGCTATTATCACAATCATAGGCACAGCCATGATGTTGGTCATGTTTTTAATGAACGGGAACAACAATAGTCTCGCACCCTCGGCAAGTCGCCGAGATCAAATTTAGGTCTCTTAAATTTCTATCGAATTCGATTTTGCACAGTCTGCTTTTAAGGTCGCCTGAGTTACTCAACTGTTTAACAAGCACAAGGTTAAATATTACATAGAAGTTCAGCTGGCAGAGGCATCTGCCAGCTGCCTCATGATCTGATATAAATTTCACATGCAGTCTTTTTGAAAGTTTTGGTTGCCTCAAGCTTTGCCCCAAACTTCGCTCTCCACTGCCATCAGCTCCATCGCGGTGGGAATCATATTCAGAGCGTTTTCGCCATTGCTTCCGAACTTGACGGTCTTGTCTGAAAACTGGCCGCCGAGCATTCGAACTAGGCTCCATGCGCAGTTGCATTGCTCTTGAGTGGATGTGAAACAGCTACTCGCAATCAACAATGAACAGCTCATGTTTTAGTGAGATGTAATATTAACCGCGAGCTATCCCAGCCACGTGACGCCGTTTACGAATTGCAATAAAGCAGAAAAATCGCATGCCCATTGGCATAAACAGCGAAGTCCCTTCGCAGGACCAAATGTTTTAAGCGGCCGAAAACCGCGCCAAAATGCGGCGCACCAAATCATCGCGCACCACGCGGTAACTATCGAGAATCTGTTCGCGCGAACCCACAACTTGTGAGGGATCTTGGATCAGCCAATTCTCAACTTCGATTGCCATGGTGCGCGACATATCTGCCGCGCGTTTTTGTGCTTCTGGCGACAATGTCACAAGCAAATCAAAAGCGGAATCTTCTAAGTCTTCAAAACTATGCGGGCGATGTTTTTTAAGGTCGATACCAATCTCGTCCATGATCAAGCCCACAAAGGGATCAGGATCCCCTGCCGCAATGCCGCAAGAAGCCACATAAACTTTGTGCCCATGGTAATGATGCATAATCGCCGCTGCCATGGGAGAGCGAATGGCGTTGAGCGTACACGCGAATAAAATTGCGTTAGGCAAAGGCCTATTCATGCGCTGCGCCACAAGAGAGCACACACCAAAGTGAACAAGCGCCGCGCTGTATCAAAATCTATTTCAGCTTTGCCAGCCAATCGTTCTTGCAACAACGAGCTGCCATCATTGTGCAAAGCCCGTCGGGCCATATCAATGGCTTCAATTTGCTGTGGGTTTGAGCCTTTGACAGCCATATTATAGCTGTCGCAGATCTGAAAATAATCTTTCACAATCCGGCGAAAAGGCGTGAGTGAAAGCCCAATAGCAAATGATGTTTCATTGTGCCCGTGCACATCAAAAATCAAACGGCTATCAATGCTGGAGAGTCGAAGCGCGTAGGGGCCATCAATACCATTGTTCAAACTGAAACTGTTGAACTCTAGCAAATCATGAATAGCCATTTTTCGGTCTTGCTCGGCCTCTGGCGAGGGGCTGTGGTCAATGCTCTCATCAATATCAACACTGCTGAGCCGATTATTACGAGATGTCATCTCACCCTGCATGTTCTGGTTGATGTTCGGTGGACCAAGCAGGCCCAAGATCAGCCATGGTGCAATCCAAGCACTCCACATCCAAGCGAATGGAATGGCCTGCCGAAAAGGCAAGTGTCACAAATCCCGAAGGCGATTCCGTTTCTGTATATGTGATCGCCAACAATGAAAGAATTGTTTCGCCTCCGGCATTGGCAAAGCCAGAACGCTTCACCCCATGCACGCTGCCAAAATGAAGCCCCACACGGCGGCGCAATTTTTCGGGGGCTGCATCCCAAGCAAATCGAGTGGCCACAAAAGCAAAGCGGCGGCGCTTGACGTTGAAACTCACATCGCCAAGTTTCAACACAGCATCCTGCATTTGCGCAGAAATCACCGCCAGATCATCACCATCCTGAGCCGTCAACCGCAACATGAAATCATCAATCCCCTGTCAACCGCGTCACATCGGCGCCCACACCTTGCAGCTTTTCTTCCAAAGCTTCAAAGCCACGGTCCAAATGATAAACCCGGTGCAGCATGGTGTCGCCCTCAGCAACAAGGCCAGCAATGATGAGCGAAACGGATGCCCGAAGATCGGTTGCCATTACATCAGCACCTGTAAGTTTGGCAACTCCGCGCACTTCGGCCATGTCACCGTGCATATGAATATCTGCACCCAGCCGTGCCAGTTCCTGCACATGCATGAAACGATTTTCAAAAATCGTTTCACGAATGTGGCTCTTGCCCTTGGCCATAGTCATCAAAGCCATAAATTGGGCTTGCATGTCGGTCGGAAAACCAGGGTAGGGGTCTGTCGTTACATCAACTGGCAAAATGCCTGAGCCATTGCGCTTCACGCGCACACCTTCATTGGTGATGGACACATCAATGCCCGCTCGCTGCATGGTGAGAATAACATTTTCAATCGTGTCCGCACGCGCCCCACGCAACAGCACATCGCCACCCGTCATGCCTACGGCCATAGCATAGGTGCCAGTCTCAATCCGGTCAGCTACAACAGTGTGTTCCGCACCGTGCAAGCTGGTCACGCCTGTGATATTCAACGTGCGTGTGCCAATGCCTTCAATCTTGGCCCCCATTTTAACAAGACATTCTGCAACATCGGTAATTTCAGGTTCCGTGGCACAGTTTTCAATCACCGTGTCGCCAAACGCTAAAACCGAAGCCATTAATGCTGCGTGAGTCGCACCCACAGTGACTTTCGAAAATGAAATGTGGCCACCCTTGAGGCCCTTCTTGGCTTTGGCAATCACATAACCTTGCTCGATCACACATTCGGCACCCAGCTTTTCCATGGCCATAATATGCATATCCACTGGCCGCGTACCAATGGCACAGCCGCCGGGCAATGACACCTTGGCTTCACCCATACGCGCTATCAATGGTCCCAAAACCCAGAATGAGGCGCGCATTTTAGAAACCAGATCATAAGGGGCTGTTGTATCAATAATGGTCTTGGCTGAAATTTTAAGCGTTTCACCTGCTGCACCATGTTGGCCGGAGCGTTTTCCTGCCGTAGTGATATCCACACCATGGTTCTGCAATATGCGCTGCAACCGCATCCCATCCACCAGCCGCGGCACGTTGTGAAGGGTCACAGTGTCTGGCGTGAGCAGAGGAATAATCATCAGCGGCAAAGCAGCGTTCTTCGCTCCCGAAATATCAATCACACCAGAGAGTTTATTGCCACCGCGAATGCGGATACGGTCCATGAATCAGTGTCCTTGCTCAAATGCCAGAATTTGAGCCGTAACAAGCATACAAGGCTGCATTGGGGCAAGTTTAATTATCGCTGTCCTCAGCCTTTGCAGCACTTTTGGCCTGTTCTTTGCGCTTTTTAAGGTTTGCCTTTAAAGCCGCAGCTTCGCGCCTTTTGCGGTCCAAACTCTTCTCTGGCAGCGGTTTATCGGTCATGGTTAAAACTACATCACCAGACCCAGGTCTTGCAAGCAGCTTGAAACATCGGGCCTATCCCACTATTCCCTCGCGTTAAGTCAACCAATTTCTCGATCAAGGTTCCCGTTCATGCCCCCTCATTCCATTCGCCTCGGTGTAGATATTGGCGGCACGT
Source organism: Hyphomicrobiales bacterium (assembly GCA_031393975.1). GTDB lineage: Bacteria > Pseudomonadota > Alphaproteobacteria > Rhizobiales > Aestuariivirgaceae > Aestuariivirga. Next base: position 1,570 of record JANMWK010000076.1, on the reverse strand, counting down.
TTACTGATGTGGTCTTGGAGGTGGATGCGCAGCAATTCTCCGCCAAGGTCCTCACCACCAATGCAGCCCCCGAAGACGCCATAATCGACGGCATGAAACAGGTCTGCGCCAAGGCAAAAATCTCAGCCTCACAAATTACTCAGATCATCCATGGCACCACGCTTGCCACCAATGCCCTGATTGAACGGCGCGGCGCCAAAACGGCACTGATCACCACCCAAGGCTTTCGCGATGTGATTGAGATGCGCACTGAATCGCGCTTTGAGCAATATGATTTGAATTTGGTTTTACCAGAACCGTTGCTGCCGCGCCAAAGCCGCTTTACGGTTTTGGAGCGGGTGAGCGCCAAAGGCGATGTTCTGGTTCCACTTGAACGTGCTGAAGTGGAGCGCGTGGTCGAAGACATTCGCCGTGCAGGCTACGTATCTGTGGCGGTGGGGCTGATCCATTCCTATTTGAACGATGCCCACGAAAAATTGATCCGCGAAGTGCTCGTGGAGAAACTGCCGGGTGTGATGATCTCGCTCTCATCAGAGGTCTCGCCGCAAATGCGCGAATATGAACGCTTCAACACCACCGTGGCCAATGCCTATATCAAGCCGCTGATGAAGAGCTATCTGAGCCGCTTGGGTGCGCGGCTTGGTGAGGAAGGTGTGACTTGCAAGATTTTCCTGATGCATTCCGGTGGTGGCATCATCTCAATTGAAAGTGCCGCTGATTTTCCCGTGCGACTGGTGGAGTCAGGTCCGGCGGGCGGAGCTGTATTTGCCGCCAATATCGCAGCGCGCTTTGGCCTCAATAAAGTTTTGTCGTTTGACATGGGCGGCACCACGGCAAAGATTTGCCTGATTAAAAACCAGACACCCAAAACCTCACGCGTGTTTGAAGTGGCGCGCACCTACCGGTTTAAAAAAGGCTCCGGAATGCCGATCTCCATTCCAGTGATTGACATGGTGGAGATTGGTGCAGGCGGTGGCTCGCTTGCCCATGTGGATGCCATGCGCCAGATCAGGGTGGGGCCAGAAAGTGCAGGCTCGGAGCCTGGCCCTGCCTGCTATGGTCGGGGTGGCACAAAGCCAGCGGTAACCGATGCAGATTTGGTTTTAGGAAAACTCGATCCTGATAATTTTGCAGGCGGCACTATGAAACTCAACACCGCCATGGCGGCGCTGGCATTGGAAAATGTGCTCGGAAAAACCCTGGACATGGACGCGCAAACGGCGGCTTTTGGCTTGGCCGAAGTGGTCGATGAAAACATGGCCAATGCCGCCCGCGTTCATGCGGTGGAAAACGGCGAAGATTTATCGAACTATACCATGATCGCTTTTGGTGGTGCAGCTCCTCTTCATGCCGCAAGGCTCTGCGAAAAACTGGGAATCACCCGCATGTTGGTCCCGCAAGGGGCGGGCGTGGGCTCGGCTATTGGCTTTTTGCGCGCACCCTTCAGCTTTGAAGCCAATCGCAGTGTTTACATGAAGCTTTCGCAATTTGCCCCAGATGTGATCCGCAACTTGCTTGCTGATCTGGAAAAAGAAGCGACCGGATTTGTGCGCTCATGCGATGCGGTGGC
>JANMWK010000058.1:0-8957 GCA_031393975.1 Hyphomicrobiales bacterium | reverse complement strand
AATCAATTCGGTGAGGCCATTGCCGGTGTTTCGGTTTCAGGACCGTTAATCAGGCTGCCACCCCGAAAGGCCGACGAATTTGGCATGCTGGTCTGCAAGGCGGCGGGAGAAATGACGTCTCATATTGGAGGTCAATCGCCTTTTGGCCAACCTAACTGATGTTGGCATTTTAGCCCTGGTCCCAATAGAGGTGGAATGGATGGTTGGGGTCAAACTGAGAAGTGCAGCAGTCTTCCAGCTACTTCCGCCTTGCTATACTAACATGAAATGACGTTAAAAGTCTTCCACATAAACTTCCACAGTTTCGGATATGGTTAAGAAAATATATATTAAAATCAATTAGTTAATATAACGCTCAACGGACTTAAAATCCGTTTTTCGAAAGGAAGTGCCGGTTCGTGTCGGGCCGTCCACACCAACTGTTTGTTGGTACGGCTACCAACAGATAGAGGTCAGGAGAGGTCTACCTCTATTGCCCAAGGCAAGATAGTTGCCGCATCATTGCGCACTATTCCATTGCCTTTTGGCGAGGTAGGCGGCGTTTCTGACCAACTTCACATTAGCCGATTTTCGCAACACGTTACAAGTTTTATGCTTCAACCGGGCAGGGGTCGTTCGCATGGGATTTAACAGCGGACAATTGTGATAACTTCACCAGTTCTCCAATGGGCCAAGGCCTGAAATTGACTTCAAACATGAACTTTCAAAGTCCCCTGAAGAAATGCATCACTTCATGCGCGCATGATGAATCATTCCAGCCATAACGCAGAGTAATTCAAACATCATGGTTGCGCCAACCAGCGCTGTCATGCTTTCAACATCGAAAGGCGGCGCGACTTCGACCACATCAGCGCCCATAATTTTCACACCCTGCAGCAGGCGTACCAGTTCTTGGGCTTCACGCGTGGTAAAACCGCCGATCTCAGGCGTGCCTGTTCCTGGTGCCATGGAGGGGTCGATGCTGTCGACATCGAAGGTGACATAGGTTTCAGCTTTGCCCACAATTCTGCGGGCTTCTTCCATCACGCTGGCGGCACCGCGCTTTACAAACTCTTCCATGTAAATAATGCGAATGCCCTGCGCCTTGGCCCAATCATGTTCGCCTGGGTCATAGATCGAGCCACGAATGCCAATTTGCACAATACGCTTTGGATCGAGCAGGCCTTCTTCAATGGCGCGGCGAAAAGGCGTGCCATGGGTGTAAGGGTTGTTTCCGAAATAGGTATCATTGGTATCGGAATGCGCATCAAAATGGATCATGCCTATGGGGCCTTTATGGGCCACAGCCCGCAACACAGGCAGCGTTGTGAGATGATCCCCGCCCACAGAGAGCGGCAAGGCTCCTGCAGCAACAATCGCCTTCATGCCTTGTTCAATGAGTGTAAGACCATCCATGAGATTGATGGGATTAACCGCCAGATCGCCCACGTCGGCAACATTAACCACATTGAACGGCGCAATGCTCGAGACATGATGGGCGCGGCGCATCAGGCTTGAGAGATTGCGCACCTCGCGCGGACCGTGCCTTGCACCTGCGCGATTGGTGGTGCCGCCATCCCACGGAATTCCTACGAGGGCGATATCCAAGCCTTCAGCTGTCGCCACGGCGGGCAAGCGCATGAATGTCGCATGTCCGGCAAAGCGGGGCACTTTGGCGGCATCAACAGGTTGATGAAAATTACTGGTCATAGATACCTCAGGAAAACTCGCGTTGGATGATTTCAACTATGCCGTTTTCAGCATCTGCCAAAAGCCATTCGCCCTTTTCAGCCGATGAGCCTTCAGTGAGTGACAACACACCAGAAGGCGGCACTTCAATTGGTGATTTCGGATAACGATCATACGGCAAAAAGACAGCAGGGCCGTCATGTAGCGCTTTGCTGAGGTCAACCAATTCTGGCCGCACGGATAGCATCATTGACGTTTCGAGAACCGAAGCATGTTCCAGCTCAATCCCGGGATAGCCATGTGGGAATACGCGGGTAAGCGTCTCCTTGCGAACCGTTTCCCAATGATCAATGCGCAGAATGATCAGGTCTTTGGCCTTGTCGCGGCCAATGGCATCCAAGGCCAGATCAATGCCTTCAATGGTAGCACTAATATTTTCGTAATGACCATTGATGGTCACAATGTGTCGTACTTTTTGGCGATAGAGATCGCAAATAATATCTTTCACGATCAGAGCGAAGGTGTGACCTGACAGGTTGATTGTGCCCGGAAAAATATCGCCGCCGCCGGTTCTCGGTTGCGAGCGGTTTCCATAAGCAACTGTCGGCAAAACCAAGCCGCCGACGCGCTTGGCAACGCGCTCTGCAATCATGGTCGGCAAAACCACATCAACATTCAGCGACATATGCCGCCCGTGTTGCTCGGTTGAACCGAGAGGCAGGATAAGGGGTGCACCGGCGGCAATCTTGGCTTCGGCTTCGGGCCAGGTGTGATCGGCATAAACTACACTGTTTTTCATATTTGAAATCCTCAAGCCATCGCAGCGCCACCATTGGCGCCGAGACATTGTCCGGTAAAAAATGTTGAGGTAGGGCCAGCAAGGAACACAACCGCTGCTGCTACTTCCTCAGGCCTGCCGATGCGCCCCATGGGATTGGTATTCTCCAATTCCTTTTGTGCATCGGTCATTTTTTCAAAGGCCAGAAGTGGCGTATCAGTTGGGCCGGGTGCGACAGCATTAACTAAAATGTATGGCGACAACTCGCGTGACCAAGACCTAGTGAGTCCCAAGATCGCAGCTTTGGTGGCGCAATAAACTGATGCACCCTGCCGACCCAAATATGCCAATTCAGACGCGATGTTGATAATGCGGCCGCCTTCAGGAAGATGCGGAAGCACTTCCCTCGCAACCAGAATATAGGCCCGCACATTAATGGCAAACATCGAGTCAATATGAGTCGAAGTGATTTCACTCAAGGGTAACTCTTGTAGAATACCCGCATTGTTCAACAAAATGTCATAGCCACCGAGTGTGGCCGCGCCGTGCCTCACAGCTTTGATGATGTCGCTTTCCGAAGCAAGATCGCAGGCCAAGATTGGAAACTCTTTGTCAGAGGTCAAACGGTCAAGTCCTAAAACCTCAGCACCTGCTTCCTGCAATGCCAGTGCTGAAGCACGACCAATGCCACTGGCCGCACCTGTCACCAAGGCTTTTTTACCCTGAAGCGGTTTCACCATGGAACTTCTCCTCGATCGACGCCAAGCGACTGGCCCGTGATGTTGGCTGCTAGGTCAGATGCGAGGAACAGATAGGTACCCGCCACATCAGCTGGTTCCATTAGGCCGGACAGAGCTTGCACGCCCACAATCCGATGCAGCAGAATATCCTCAGCCACGTTTTCTTGCTTAGCCATGCGGCCCAGAGAACGCATGGATGCCTCCGTGCGCACCCAGCCCGGGCAAACTGCATTGACGCGGATGCCACGAGAACCAAGCTCCTTCGCCCAAGTTTTCGTAAGGCCGATGATGGCGTGTTTAGAGGCAACATAGGCCCCAAACCGTGCTTCGCCTACGCGCCCCCAGATCGAGGCGGTGTTGATGATAGAGCTGCCTGAATGCATCTTTGCCAAGGCAGATGAGGTGACAAGCGACGTGCCAATAATATTGATTTCGATAACGCGGCGGAAGTCATCAGATACATCATCGCTGTTGTCAGCAATCGGCGTCATCAATTCGAGGCCAGCATTATTGATCAGCACATCAATGTGGGACAACTCACTCAGGGCACTTTCAACTTGCGGCTTATTTGCGATATCGGCTATTGCTGAACTTGCTCCCAACTCACGCGCACGCGCACCAACGGCCTCGTCATTGGCGATGAGATGCAGCTTCGCACCGACTTTAGCAAATGCTTGCGCAATGCCAAGCCCGATTCCACGGCTGGAACCTGTGATCACAACCGATTTTCCGTGCAGTGACTCAATCATGATCGCTCGTTTCATGTCTGATCATATGCAGCACATCATTTTTGAGTTTAAAAAATTCCTGCGTTTCGCGCGTTGCCAAATTTCGCTCAGGCCCAAGCACACACGTCACATCAATTTCTTGCAGCACCCGTGCCGGGCGGGCCGAAAACACGATGATGCGATCCGCAAGAAACACAGCCTCTTCCACATCATGAGTCACAAATATAATTGTCTTAGCTTCCTCAGCCTGAATTTGGCGAAGCTCGACTTGCAGACGCTCACGCGTCAAGGCGTCCAAAGCGCCAAAAGGTTCGTCCATCAAAAGAACGTCAGAACCAGCAGCCAAGCTCCGCGCAATTGCCACGCGTTGGCGCATACCACCGGAAATCTTGTTGGGAAATGATTTGGCAAAATCTTCCAATCGGATCAGGCGCAGATAATGTTGCACACGTTCGGCGCGCTGTTCAGCGCTAAGATCAGTGCGATAGCGCATGCCAAAATTGATATTACCCTCAACAGTCAACCAAGGGAATGATGAGTAAGATTGAAATACCATGCCGCGGCGGCGATCTGGCCCGGAAATCGCTTCGCCGTTCAAACGGATTGTTCCAGTAGAGGGCAGATCAAGCCCGCCGACCATGCGCATCAAAGTGGTTTTGCCGCAACCCGATGGTCCTAGAAAAACCACCAAAGAATTTTGTGAAATGCCCAGAGATGTTTGCGCGACCACGGGAACAGTGCCAAATTGCTTTGTGACTCTTTCGAAGGTGAGATAATCGCCGCTCATCACACGTCTCACAAATACTTGAACATGCGACGGTGCAAAATGCGCAACAGTTGGTCGGTGATCAGTCCAATGAGGCCGATCACCACAACGCCAGCCAGCACTTCCGGCGTCTTCACGTACCGCCGCGCCGACCAAATCACAAAACCCAAACCTGAATCTGCCGCCACAATTTCCGCAAGTACCAGATATGTCCAACACCATCCGAGCGTGATCCGAAGATTGTCAAGCAATGTGGGGCCCATGGCACGCAAACCTACATCAGTTAAAATATTTCGGGGCTTGGCACCCAACGTGAATGCAACTTCCACATATTCGTGGGGCACACGGCGCATGTCATCGGCAACAAGAAGCACCAACTGAAAAAAAGTACCCAGCCACAAAAGAAATATCTTTGTCGTTTCACCCACACCAAACCAAATGATGGAAATCGGCACCAAGGCCGGAACTGGCAAATAGCGAATGAAATCGATCGTCGGTTCAAGTGAGGCCCCGATGATCCGATAGCTGCTCATCAAGATGCCAATCGGGATTGCCATAATAGCCGCAATGGAAAATGCTAGCAGCACGCGGAAGTTAGAAACCCCTGCATGCCACAGCAGATTTTGCGTGAGGATCATCGACCAGAGTGTGGATAGCACTTTACTTGGTGCGGGCAGAAATTGCGGAGCGATGATTCCCACATCTGCAACCAACTCCCAGGTCAATAACAGACCAACTGCGGTTATCGTTCCGAGGAAGAGATCGGCTTTCACCGAGCTCTTACCTCGAAACTTTAAAAGTTCGCTCATCAGGGTTCGCCGCTCTTAAGGCGTTACGGTATTGATCACTGCATTGTTGATCTGTTGGTTCGAGTCGAGTTTCGTGTCAGCTGCACCATTTTCAAGATTGAGTCCCATCACCGTGTCAAAAATGTTATGGAGCTTGCCGCGTTCGCCGGCTTTGCCAAGATAGGCTTTCGCATCGTCGAGCGATGTATAGGCCAAGCTGCTGGTCAAGGTTTCGGTGACTTCTTCTGGCTTCAAGTTAAAATGTGGCGCAGCAAGCGCGGCATATTTTGCAGGCTCGGCTTTGCTGTAGTCGATCGCTTTATAAATGCATTTCAGAAAGCTTGCGTATTTCGCAGGCTTAGCCGCCAAGTCTTCCTGGCGTGCGGTGATCACATCGATGATGATGCCGCGATAGTCCTTGTCTTTGGAGGACAGCAAGACTTTGGCACCGGCACGCGTTGAAACCTTAATTGCTTGCGACATCGATGGTTCATATGTTGCAATAGCCGCAATCGACGTGTCGGCAAAAACCGCCCCGGTATCGGCGGTGGCGATTTCTTTGATATTGAGATCTTTCATGGTTAGGCCAGCTTTTTTGAGCTCAAGCTGCAACAATAAGCGAGCTGGAATATTTGGCTCTGCAGCGACCGTCTTGCCCTTCAAGTCAGCAACAGATTTGATGGCACCATCTGAAATCACACCATCTCCACCGACAGACTCATCGATTGTGCCGATGATGACCCCCGGTGTTTTGGCATCGCGGGGTCGCCCTTGGTGTTCCCCAACAGTGCGCATGTCGACATCAATGTCTCCACGCGCATATGCGGCCAAGACATTGGAGCGGTCATCTTCAAACTTGTAATCAACCTCCAAGCCTTCTTCTTTAAAGCAGCCCAAATCATTGGCCACATGAACAGGCGCGAAGCCCAACCAAGTTGGAGCCAACATATGAATTGTTTCGGTGGAGTTTGCTTCGCTGGAGGAAACGGCAAGGGCAAGAAGAGCCGCGCTGGCATAAAGTCTTTTCATATTTTCCTCAACTGTTTATTTTGGACGACAGGCTACGAAAGTTTTACATCTAGTTCTATCACTATTTTTGGATTATTATTTTGAATTATGTCAATGTAAATTGATCGGCAAAGGGGTGGATGATGCGGCGTCTCGATAATATTGATCTTCGCCTCTTGCGTGTTTTCGTCGTTTTAGCAGATGCGGGTGGCTTTGCGGATGCTCAATTCACGCTCAATTTATCGCAATCAACATTAAGCACCCATCTATCAGAACTTGAAACGCGCATTGGGGGAAGACTTTGCATGCGTGGGCGCAACAAATTCAGTCTCACAGATCTCGGACAAGCAACTTATGAGGCTGCGCGTAAACTTTTTCTGGACATCGATGATTTTCAGTCACGCATCGCATCAAGTAGTCGGGGCATGACTGGCCGGTTGAAAATTGGTGTGTCCGAAGGTGTTTTCACGAGCCCGCAACTCGGAATACAGAATTTAATTGCAAGACTTATGAAACCGGATTTTGATATCTTTATTGATCTCTTCTTGGGAACGCCTTCGGAGTTAGAGCAGCGCCTTGCCAATGGTGACCGCGACATTGTGATCGGGCCTTTCACCCAGAAATCTGCGGGAGTTGTTTGCAGGCCTTATTTTCAAGAACCTCATTTTCTTTATTGTGGCAAAGACCATCCACTCTTCAAGCGACCCGACAGTTCAATCACCCAGTCGATCATTGACGCGACGCGCCTCTCCGTTCGGGGATACCGTCAATTTGACGATCTCTTTCGCGTTGGTCACCCGCGCGCTGGCGCCTCGATCATTCATATGGAAGCCCAGTTGATGCTTATCCTATCAGGACATTTTATTGGTTTCCTACCAGATCATTTTGCGGAAAGTTGGGTCCAAAACGGAGAATTGCGGGCCATCAAACCGCGAACTTACATTTTCAAATCTCTTCACAACATCGCTTTTCGTAAACGAGATGCGGATCGGCCCGTGATTGCTGCATTTTTGAAGTGCCTTAGCACGACCTAGATCAAGGATGTTTTTCGCTAGGTACTATTTTGGTCAAACTGAGGAATTGCGTGCTTCATGGTGTTTCGGATTTGCCACTGTTGTCGGAAGTGACAGTGCGTGGTTGGTAACCAGGTCGACTAGATGCTCTTGAAAATCGACGCCGATCACGGTTCCAGCTCCATGATTTTGCGCGAGGGCAACATCCACAACTCCGGCGCCGGTGCCAATCTCGAGAACGCTGCAATTCGTAATCGCATGACTGCCAAGGAGACGGGCGACTTCAGCCGGGCCGCCGGGTGACAAGAAGCCTTCTGACCTTGCCCCAAACTTTTATCCAGCTTTGAGTTCGCTCTGACGGTTGATTATGCCCTGTTGGGCTTGTGATGCAATGGCCATGGGCACGTAGACATCAAGTATCGCAGCGTCCATGGCCATTGCTTGCGTGGGCGCTGCGGATTTGGCGAACTCGGATGGCGTGAGCCAGCCGAGCCCTGAGTGGGGGCGGTGATGGTTGTAATCGTTTCTCCAGGTTGCCAGTTCGACACGCGCTTGGTGCAATGTGCTGAACAGACTGTCATTAAGTTTTTCGTCACGCAGTTTTCCATTAAAGCTTTCGATGAAGCCGTTCTGTTGGGGTTTACCCCCTCTCGCGGTTTGAAGGCAAACCGCTGCCGGGCAGCGGGAGCAATATAATGCCAATCCACCTTTGCTTCATCGGCCCAGTTCAGAATGGCGTTGCTGGTGAACTCTGTCCCGTTGTCACTGACAATCATTTTGGGTGATCCTCGTTGGTGCGGCTTTGGTATGCTTTGCATGGCTATGACATTCAAGCTCCTGAAACCAATCGCGGCATATTTGGTCATGGGCGGGTATTGCCCCCTGAATCACGCTCACTGGCGAAAGCCTATGAGATTGCACGGCTCTTACTGGTGAAGGCCGCAAGACGGTTGCGCAGGGTAGGCTATTATTGTTCAGGCTTGTGGGTGTGGTTGTCGATTAAGGATGGCACGTGGCAGCGCATTAGGACAATGCCGATGGTTCATGATGATGCTGCAATTCTTGATGCTCTTCGCAGCGTGTGGATACAAGCCATGAAGTCACTGCCAAAGCACACGATGATATTTAGAGTTGGTGTGACCCTCACCAATATAACGCCCGCCACTGAAAGGCAAATGGACTTGCTCTTGAATGATGATGGTGAACGCAAGCGATGGGAAGCCGTGACCAAGGCAACCGATGCGCTGAACTCAAGGTTCGGCAAAACAATTATCAGCGTGGGGCCATGGCAACCGCCCGAGGGCGGGCATGTGGGCGGCAAGATTGCTTTCACTCGCATACCAAGTGCCGAGGATTTTATGTGAATGAATTGGAAAACCAATCTCCAAGTGCTAGACCTTGATGCCACGCAAAGGCTTGAGGTGACATGCAAGGCTTGTGGGCATGTTAGTTATCTCGCGCGACAACA
>JANMWK010000054.1:0-51376 GCA_031393975.1 Hyphomicrobiales bacterium | reverse complement strand
GATGTCGCGCGTCATGCAATATTGCAGCAGCGCTTCAGCATCTGGCCCTGTCACTTCAAATTTGCGCAATGGCGATAAATCCATCACCACAGCTTTTTGGCGGGCGGCCCAATATTCTTCGATCGGTCCTTCATTGTTGAAGCGGCCCGGCAACCAATATCCACGATATTCGCCATAATTGCGCGTGAGTTTTGAGAAGGATGAATGGAAAGCGGTTTCTTTGGTCATCACGGGTACTGCATCAGGTGTCATGCGGGTTGCCACTGCTCTTTGGAATTTTTGCTCAGCGCCGTAGACGCGCACATGTATATCGGTTGGGTCCCAGCCATTGCCGGGATCAATGTCATCAGGACAAGATGAAGTAACACAAACAAGATCGGTGAGAGCCTTCACCAAAACATAGTCGCCTGCCCGCGACCATGCTTCGTCAGACACGATCACATTGGAGTGGTCCATTCGCGTATTGTAGAAAAAATTCAGCGCTTCCCACCCTTTGCGTTTCGCAATACCAAAGGGATCTAATGCAAAATTGAAATTCTCGGTGCAATTGGCATGGCCGGGGTAACCCATGTCATCGTAGAAACGCGAATTGCAGGCTGTGGCGAAAGCATCATGACGCCCGCACGTGTCTTGCACCACCTCGATGAGGGGTTCGAAATCGAGGGCAAAGGCTTTTGACGGCAATCCTGGAATGGGATAGGCGCGGCCCGTCAGCGTTCGTGTGATGGTCGCGTCTAAAGCATGTTCAATGCCCTCATCTAGCTTTCTGGCGGAGAAGCATTGAAAGTCAGTCATCTGGCGACCCGAAACATCGATGATCTGGATATATTCACCAGCCTTTACATAATAGCCGCGTGCGGTGGCTGCGCGGATGCGAATGTCCTGCAACGGGTCGGCCAGTGGTTCTGGCAAATCATCGCCCACCAATTTCAGTTTGGGATTAGCGCGCGTAATACGGAGTTCTATGTCCGTTGCAGTGTTCTGCGCACTTGGCTGCATGTCTGCTGCTGGCACGGCGACAATCAGAACGCCGTCGTGTCTGACGGTGAATTCAGCTATATCGCCTGCGGGACTGGTTTCACCAAATAGACGTGTCGTTCGAATTTGCGTCAGATCAACGTTACGGCGGCTCAAGCCTGTCCGTAAGCGCATGGTGCCACTGCCTGCTTGCAGTAATATCGCTTTCAAGCCTTCGCCTGAACCTTCGGGGTTTGCGCCTAAACTCGAGAGAACACTGCGGCCTTTGGCATCGCAAAAGCTAATTTCTGCGCCTTGGCCGCCTTCGCTATCGGTGAGTAGTATTTTATCCCCGGTTTTCATATCCACCACCAGCGAGCCACCCCCGGCCACACGATAGCGCTCAACATTAGCTGGCAAGACACGGTTACCCGGCCTCAAGATTTGGCTTGCAGACGGGAAAGAACGATTTGGGGAAACGAACAGGTTCATGATGGACTTCATTATTCCACAGATTCACTTGACCGCCAATATAATCTCATTAAACATTGTTTCCTGGTAAGGGGCGATGCCGACAGTAGAATCGATGGCTCCATTCTTGTTATACGAGACATATGGAGGGAACAATTATGTCATCTGAAAACCATTCGGGCGGGCTTGTCCGCGCGTTAGACTGGAAGGGCGCATTCTGGGTTGCGGCTGGCGTACCGCCTCTGGTGCTTTTCTCGATCGGTGGAATTGCGGGTGTTGCTGGCAAGCTAGCTTTCGTGGTGTGGATTATTTCCATGATTATGGGTTTCTTGCAATCTTTCACCTATGCTGAAATGGCAGGCATGTTCGGCAACAAATCTGGCGGTGCATCAGTTTATGGTGCCACGGCTTGGTTGCGTTATTCAAAATTCATTGCGCCACTCTCAGTATGGTGCAACTGGTTTGCATGGAGCCCTGTGCTGTCACTGGGTTGCGCCATTGCTGCGGGTTATATTCTTAATGCGCTATTTCCCATTCCATTGTTTGTCGACACGTCTCCTGAAGTGTTGACATGGTTGGCGGACCCAACACATGCGGGCAAAGTGGCGGCGGACGCCATTGCTGCTGTTACAGGAGCGGCCACACCTGCTATTCGTGGTTGGGAATTCTTTCATATTACCGTACCGGGTCTTGGCGCACTACATTTCAATGCCACTTTCCTAATTGGCGCTGCACTTATGCTACTAATGCTCGCCATTCAACATCGTGGCATTGCTTCAACCGCAAGTGCGCAAAAGCTTCTAGCGATTATTGTGTTGGTGCCTTTATTGTTGGTTGGCCTTGTGCCCATTCTTACAGGAGCAATCAACTCAGCCAATGTGACAGGCCTACTGCCACCGACTGCGGCTTATTCCGGCGTTGATGGAACTTGGAGCATAGGCGGCTGGACCTTATTCTTAGGTGCTCTCTACATTGCTGCTTGGTCGACATATGGATTTGAAACTGCCGTCTGTTACACCAGCGAGTTAAAGAACCCAAAGACGGATACATTCAAAGCCATTTTCTATTCGGGCCTATTGTGTTGCGTGTTCTTCTTCATCGTACCATTCGCTTTTCAAGGTGTTCTTGGTCAATCAGGTATGTTGGCTTCCGGAATTGTTGATGGCACTGGTATTGCTTCGGCTCTCGGCAATATGGTGGGTGGCCACCCCATCGTCACACAGATCTTTGTGATCCTAATGATCATGGCTCTGTTTCTTGCTATTATGACAGCCATGGCAGGCTCATCACGCACACTCTACCAGGGTTCGAAAGATGGTTGGTTGCCACGCTATCTCAGCGGTGTGAATGCCAATGGCGCACCAAGCAAAGCCATGTGGACAGACTTTGTGTTCAACCTGTTCTTGTTGGCCCTTGCTTCTGATGTTTCAGGCTATTTCTATGTGCTTGCGATTTCGAACGTGGGCTACATCATTTTCAATTTCTTGAATTTGAATGCAGGCTGGATTCACCGGGTTGACTCAGGCCACATCGCCCGACCTTGGAAAGCCCCATCGGCACTCATTGGTCTCAACACAGTGCTAGCTTTTGTGAACGCTCTGTTCTTAGGCGCTGGTGCAAAAGTGTGGGGTTACTCCAACGCATTGTGGGCTGGCTTAATCTTCGCAGCCCTCATCATTCCAGTGTTCTACTATCGTCATTATATTCAAGATGGTGGTAAGTTTCCAGCTGGTGCGCTTGAGGCTCTTGGTCTCAAAGATGGCGATATGGGTGAAAGGAAAGCTGGCATGTTGCCGTACCTAGCATTGGCGGTAGGTGCCGTTGTCGTACTGGTAGCAAACTGGTTCTTCCAACTTCCTGCTTAATTCCGAAATTTTGTGCCGCCACTTTTATTTGAGTGGCGGCACTTTTTATGAGACTTGATAACCGAATTCACCCGCTTGCGAAGTCAGCCATTCCCAGAAACTTTCTGAGAAGCCGCGGAACACTGTAAGCGTGAATTCATCTGGACCCGTTCGCGTGAGATGGATTGATACGTGAGCCATTTGTGTGATCGCGGATTCTCCGATGGGGAATTCGTCGGTGTGAAGATCAACTGCTGTGCCTTTAGCCAAGACTGCGCGGGCTTTTGACCCCGATATGCGGATCATCACGCGACCGTGGCTTTGATCGGAGACGGAGGCTAAGCCTTCGAGTTTATTTTTTATCTCTGGGTATGGCGCATTATAAATATAATATTGGTCAGGTCCTGCCCAGAGTACTTCAATTTTATTTAACGCGGACACCGCTTCTTTCAGTGCCCTAGCTTTTCCTCTACGCGCGATGGCCATCACCATAGTTATTGGATGGACGATCGACAGAATAACGCCTGGCCCACCTCTATCGGCACCAAAGCGGCCTGGCTTTGCAATGTCGGCTAACGTTGAGACTCTAAGCATGGAGCCTCTCATTCTTTGGGTCGAAGTGAACGGGATCACAAATCTCGGCGAGATAGTGATGCCCACGCAGACCGTCGAAGACTTTGACGATTTCGCCATGACGCGCACGGCCATTGGAGAGCAGCGCCAGTCCCAACCACATATTCAACATGGGCGACCATGCCACCGAGCAGATATAACCTTGGTCTGCTTGCATCGAAGGCGCATCGCCCTGCTTTAACAGATGACCCCCAGAGCGAATTTTCATACTGCGATCTACCGGCTTAATGCCGACTACACATTGACGCCCGGGATCGACTAAGCCTTGGCGTGTAGCCATAGCACGGCCAATATAATCTTTCTTGGTCGACATCATTTTGCTTAAGCCCAAATCACCCGCAGTTGTAGTGCCGTTCAGTTCTCCACCTGCCGCATGGCCCTTCTCAATGCGCATTATCGAGAGCGCTTCGACACCATAAGGCACAATGCCGAACTCATGGCCAGCTTGCATAATGGAGCGGGCGACGGCATTGCCGAAGTCTGCAGGCACAGCCAGTTCATAAGCATGTTCGCCAGAGAATGAGATGCGGAATAGACGTGCTTCAATGCCGCCCAAGATGGTAATTTCCTTCGCGGCAAGATAGGGTA
This sequence comes from Hyphomicrobiales bacterium, assembly GCA_031393975.1. Taxonomy (GTDB): domain Bacteria; phylum Pseudomonadota; class Alphaproteobacteria; order Rhizobiales; family Aestuariivirgaceae; genus Aestuariivirga. Next base: position 46,883 of record JANMWK010000054.1, on the reverse strand, counting down.
CGGTTTCGTCATTGAGGCTGAGACGATCAACTAACTTTTGCAAAGTCGCCTTCGCCATGGGGCCAGCAATTGCCATTTGCGCCCATTGCTCGGTCACAGAAACATATTGCACATCTAGCTCTGGCCAATGCACTTGATGACAGAATTCAATGTGGCTCATTACGCGGGCGGCGTTTGCTGTTGTGGTCGTCATCACGAAATGATCATCGGCAAGGCGCGAGGTGGTGCCATCATCAAAGACAATACCATCTTCACGCAGCATCAAGCCATAGCGGGCTTTGCCGATGTTCAGTGTACTGAAGGTATTGCAATAGAGCTTGTCAAGGAAAGTGCCAGCGTCTTTACCTTGAATGTCGATCTTGCCTAATGTTGAAACGTCGCACAGACCCACGCCGTCGCGTGTGGCTTTCACTTCGCGCGAGGCTGAGGCGAGCCAATCTTCGCCTGCTTTGGGGAACCATGATGAGCGCATCCACAACCCAGTTTCAACAAACACAGCACCCTGCTCCACCGCCCAATCATGCAATGGTGTTTTGCGCACCGGCTGGAAATGGTGGCCAGAGAATGGGCCCGCAAATGCGCCGAAGGATACGGGGGTATAGAAGGGGCGGAATGTTGTGGTGCCCATTTCACCCATGGATTTGCCAGAAGCTTCGGCCAATATGGCAATCGCATTTACATTACCTAGCTTGCCCTGGTCGGTGGCCATGCCGGTTGTTGTATAGCGTTTGGCGAGTTCAACGTGTCCATAACCTTCCCGCGTGGCCAAGGGCAGATCTTTTGCAGTAGCGTCATTCTGATAATCAATGAAGGCTTTGGCAGTGGATTCCTTGACCCACCAGAAAGGTTGAATGGCGAAGGCTTCATCGCGGCATTTTGGTGCTGCGGGCGTGCGGCCTTTCATGGTGCCTGCGCGCACACCATCGGCCAAACATTCGGAGAGCAACATGTGACCAGCAGCACTGCCAATCGCTGTGAACTCCGCGCCCACATCTGGCGGCGTGAAAGCCGCGATGGATTCATTCCAAATTGGTTTTGCGCCGCGATGGCACATGAGATTGACGATCGGAGACCAACCGCCGGACATGGCCACCGCATCGCAGGGGATTGCATGATGACCGTCATCAATAGCAGCAACGCCTTTGCCGCCTTTGACATTGAGAATGCGTCCTCCTTTTCGTGTGTCGATCAAAGCAGCGACATTCACGCCATGGGTTTTCATATTGCTGACGGTGCGCGCACTTGAATCATTGTTGGTAAAAACAGCAATCGATTTTCCTGCCGCCGCCGCATAGCGATTAGCATAATGCCGCATTGCCGAACTCAGCATCACCCCCGGAACGTCGTTGCCACCAAACACCAGCGGGCGTTCCTCCGCGCCTGCTGCAAGCACTGCGCGCTTGGCATGAATGCGCCAATAACGCTGGCGTGGCTCGAATGGTGCTGGCACGGCCACATGGTCATTCACGCGTTCAAGCGCACCAAATACATTGCCGTCAAACCAGCCGAAAATTGTGGTGCGCGGCATGAAGGTGACGTTGGGCAATGATGCGAGTTCACTGAGAACATTTTGGGCCCACACATATCCAGATTGGTCGGCGATTTCTTCAATCTCAAACAGCAGCGATCCACCAAGGGCTGAACCCTCGTCGGCGAGAATCACGCGGGCCTTTGATCGCGCTGCAGTGAGAGCGCTCATTAAACCTGCCGGACCAGAGCCCACCACCAGCAGATCACAATGAGCATATGATTTTTCGTACAAGTCAGGGTCTGCTTCTTTCGACGCCGTGCCAAGGCCAGCCGCTCGTCTTATTATCGGCTCATAGATTTTTTCCCAAAAACTTTTGGGCCACATGAAGGTTTTATAATAAAAGCCTGCAACGAAGATGGAAGAAGCGAGCGAGTTGATGGCTCCAATGTCGAAATCCAGTGAAGGCCAGCGATTTTGCGATTTCGCAGTAAGGCCATCATACAGTTCAATCATAGTAGCCCGTGTGTTGGCTTCTTTGCGTCCGCCTTCTCGCAACTCAACGAGAGCATTCGGCTCCGACGCACCTGCAGAAATTACACCGCGTGGGCGGTGATATTTGAACGATCGTCCCATGAGGTGGACGCCATTGGCGATTAAGGCGGATGCAAGGGTATCGCCTTGGTGTCCTGTGAAAGCTTTGCCATCGAATTTGAAATGCAGTTTTGAAGTGCGGTGGATCAACCCGCCTTTTTCAATGCGAAAGCCCGTCATGTCATTTGCTTCCGTTTGTAATTCTTGGCAACCACTGCGCCAAAAACCTCGTGGGTTTTAGTATCGCGTGACACCACAAGCCAAGCTCGACAGCCGCCAGTATGGTGCGCAAACTCGTCGATGTTTCCACGCAGATTATCACGCTCGTAAACATAGGCGTACCAGTTTGGATCGTCCAAGCTTTCGGGACGCTGGACAATAGCGTCGCCAAGAAAAGTGAATTCCTCGACAGGGCGGGTTCCGCAATGAGGGCAAGGGATAAGCATCAGTGCAAATTGGGCGTTGCGCCCTGCCCTTTTTCATCAAGCATGTGGCCTGTTTTGAAGCGATCTAAGCGGTATGCCGTTGCAACTTTATGCGGCTCGTCCTTGGCGATCAAATGCGCGTAGCACCAGCCTGAAGCCGGGGTGGCCTTGAATCCACCGTAGCACCATCCGGCGTTTAAATATAATCCGTGTACAGATGTTTTATCAATAATAGGCGAACCATCCATCGACATATCCATTACCCCACCCCAAGAACGCAGAGCGCGCACACGGGCAAGAGATGGAACCATCGCCACGCCTGCTTCAATCACATGTTCTACCATCGGCAGATTGCCGCGTTGGGCATAAGAGTTGTAGCCATCAATGTCGCCACCAAAAACGAGGCCACCTTTGTCGGATTGTGAGACATAGAAATGGCCCGCGCCAAAAGTCACTACACCATCAATGTAAGGCTTCAAACCCTCTGATACGAAGGCTTGCAGCACATGGCTTTCGATCGGCAGCTTTAAGCCAGCCATGGCTGCCACTTCAGAGGAATGGCCCGCAGCACAAAGTGCTAATTTCTTACATTTGATCACGCCGCGCGACGTCTGTACGCCGACAACTATACCATTTTCTGTTTTAATGCCTGTGAGTTCGCAACCTTGCAATATATCAACGCCACGCAAATCGGCGCCACGCGCATATCCCCACGCCACAGCATCGTGACGCACCGTGCCGCCGCGGCGCTGCAACAGTCCACCCTTGATTGGGAAACGCGCGTTTTCATAATCAAAGAACGGATACATCTCGCGCACCGATTCTCGGTCAAGTAATTCGGCATCAACACCATCCAAATGCATAGCATTGCCGCGCCGGGCAAACGCATCGCGCTGAGCATCGGTGTGGCATAGATTTAAAACACCGCGTTGTGAAACCATAGCGTTGAAGTTGAAATCTTGCTCCAGATTTTCCCACAACTTCATCGACAATTCGTAGAATGGATTGTTTCCCGCTAACTGATAGTTCGAGCGAATGATCGTGGTATTTCGTCCGACATTGCCTGAGCCGATGTAATTTTTCTCCAGCACCGCAATATTTTTTAGGCCATGCTCTTTGGCCAGATAATAAGCGGTGGCTAAACCATGCCCACCACCACCCACAATGATGATATCATATTCATTTTTCGGTTCAGGTGAACGCCACGCGGGCGCCCAGTTCTTGTGGCCCGATAGAGAGTTCTTAAGCAGTGAGAAGACGGAATATTTCATCAGCAGTCCAGAGTAGTGTCACGTTCCCATTGTGTGAGATGGCGGCAATATTGGTTCCACTCATTATATTTCAATTTGAGGTAACCAGATGACAGCTCATCGCCTAAAGCATTTCGCAATGTGGAATTCTTTTCAAAATTGCGCAATGCATCAAGTAAATTAAGCGGCAGCTTCTTAGCGTTCTTCACAGTGTGGCCTTGGGTGTACATATCCTTGTCTTGACGCTCACCGGGACTGAGCTTGCGTTCAACGCCGTCCATGCCTGCGGCAAGAATGCCTGCGAGCATGAGATAGGGATTTGCGGCGTTATCAGGCAGGCGGAATTCGGTGCGGCCGGCATCGGGGATGCGCACCATGTTGGTGCGGTTATTGCCACCATAAGTCACAGTGTTTGGCGACCAAGTGGCACCAGAAGTCGTGCGCGGGGCATTGATGCGTTTGTACGAGTTCACAGTCGGGTTGGTGATCGCCACAAGGGAGTCAGCATGTTCGATGAGGCCGCCTAGAAAGTTATAGGCTAATGGCGTGAGGCCCATTTCATCGCTGTCGCTGTGGAACAAGTTTTTCTTACGCCCATTATCCCACACCGAAAGATGCGCATGGCAACCATTGCCGGTTAGATTGATGAAAGGTTTAGGCATGAAAGTGGCCCGCATGCCATGTTTCTCGGCAATCGACTTCACCATAAACTTGAAGAAGGCGAGTTGATCAGCAGTTTTTAAAGCATCGTTGAAATCCCAGTTGATTTCAAATTGCCCGTTGGCGTCCTCGTGGTCATTTTGATAGGGACCCCAACCGAGCGTGGTCATGGTCGTACAAATTTCGCCGATCACATCCAAGCGACGCATGATGGCGGCTTGATCATAACATGGTTTTTCTTGTGTATCTTTATGGTCAGAAACTGATGTGCCATCAGCATTGATCAAATGAAATTCCGGCTCGCAACCTGCCATGAGTTTCATGTTTTTCTTGGCAGCCTTTTCGATGCCACGCTTCAGAGCGAGACGCGGCGCTTGCTCTAATGGTTTGCCGCTCATGTGCGGGTCGCCCGCAATCCACGCCACGTCAGGTCGCCACGGCAGTTGAATAATTGAGTCAGTGTCAGGATAAACTAACACATCAGGATGGGCGGGAGTTTGATCAAGCCATGTTGCAAAGCCTGCAAAACCAGCACCCGCTTTTTGCATTCTATTGCCCGCTTCGGCCGGCACCAATTTGGCACGCTGCACGCCGAATAAATCCGTGTAATTGAACAAGAAGAATTTTACTTTGTTCTTCTTGGCATAAGCCACCAAATCCATCGCCATCTCGTCCGCTCCCTAACCTTTTATTTTTTAAAAACGCAACTTTCCGGGAATCCAATCCGTCCCTGCCAATGGCACTTGCGCCATTGCTGCAGCTTCAATTGTTAAAGCACAGAGATCTTCAGGTTCCAAATTATGCACGTGTGATTTACCATTGGCCCGAGCAATGGTTTGGGCCTCTAAGGTCAGTACTTTCAAATAATTGTAGAGTCGGCGGCCTGCCTTCACCGGGTCCAAGCGTTTTGACAGTTCGGGGTCCTGCGTGGTGATGCCTGCGGGGTCGCGACCTTCGTGCCAATCATCATAAGCACCTGCAGTGGTACCGAGAGCATTATATTCGGCTTCATAATGTGGATCATTGTCACCCAAAGCCACCAGTGCTGCCGTGCCAATTGAAACTGCGTCAGCACCCAGCGCCAGCGCCTTGGCCACATCGGCGCCATTGCGAATGCCACCCGAAACGATGAGTTGAACCTTGCGGTGCATATTAAGTTCTTGCAACGCACGAACCGCGGGGCGAATGCAGGCGAGTGTGGGCTGGCCCACGTGTTCGATGAACACTTCTTGCGTAGCCGCCGTGCCACCCTGCATTCCGTCCACCACCACAACGTCAGCACCCGCCTTCACGGCAAGAGCCACATCATAGTATGGCCGTGCGCCACCGATTTTTACATAGATGGGTTTTTCCCAATTGGTGATTTCGCGCAGCTCGGCAATTTTGATTTGAAGATCATCAGGGCCCGTCCAATCTGGATGGCGACAGGCAGAGCGTTGATCAATACCTTTTGGCAAACAACGCATGGCAGCCACACGATCAGAAATTTTTTGGCCGAGTAACATGCCGCCGCCGCCGGGTTTTGCACCCTGTCCGATCACTACCTCGATTGCATCAGCTTTACGCAAGTCATCAGGGTTCATGCCGTAACGCGACGGCAGATATTGATAGACCAAATATTTGGATTGCCCACGTTCTTCCGGAGTCATGCCACCATCGCCTGTGGTGGTTGATGTGCCGGCGGCAGATGCCCCACGGCCCAAGGCTTCTTTGGCGTTGGCAGAGAGCGAGCCGAAACTCATGCCTGCAATTGTAATTGGTATTTGCAGGTGGATTGGCTTCTTTGCGAAGCGAGTACCAAGCACCACGTCCGTTCCGCATTTTTCGCGGTAACCTTCGAGCGGATAGCGCGAAATGGATGCGCCTAAAAACAGCAGGTCATCAAAATGCGGAAGCTTGCGCTTTGCGCCTGCGCCACGGATATCATAAATACCAGTTGAAGCCGCACGTCGGATTTCGGCCAGCGTGGCGTCGTCAAAAGTTGCCGATTTGCGAGGCGGGGTGCGCGGTGTGCTTTCCATCTTGTCCTCAGTATGCGTCAGCGTGGTCAACGCTGAAATTATAAAGTTTGCGGGCTGAGCCATAGCGTTTGAAATCTGACGGCTTTTCTTTGCGGCCCGCAGCTTTGAGCAAGCGCTCTAAATCTGCTATGTGTTCAGCGCGCATTTCTTTTTCGATGCAATCAGCACCAAGGCTTGCAACTTTGCCTTTCACATAGAGGCGGGCTTCATAAATACTATCGCCCAGCGCATCTCCTGCATCGCCGCACACAACCAGGTTGCCACGTTGGCCCATGAAGGCCGACATATGACCGACCGAACCGCCCACCACGATATCAATTCCCTTCATGGAAATGCCGCAGCGCGATGAGGCATCGCCATCGATCACCAACAACCCGCCATTGCCTGTCGCGCCAGCGGATTCAGATGAGTTGCCTTTGACCCAAACGAGGCCCGACATCATGTTTTCAGCAGTGCCCACACCGGCGTGGCCGTGAATGGTGATTTCAGAATGTTGGTTCATGCCACCGCAATAGAAGCCCACGTGGCCATTGATTTCAACTTGCAACGGAGCGGTTAAACCAACAGCAATATTGTGTTGGCCTTTAGGGTTTTTCACCACCCAATGTTTTTCATTGGTGTTAGCATGCAAGGCTTGCAGGGCAGAATTAATACCGCGCACGCCAACGGTAGATTGATCAAGTTCGTTCATGCGTTGCCCCATGTGTAAATCTTGGCTGGTTCGGGTTCCCAGATTTTTGCAGTATCAGCACCCGGCAAATGCGCGATAGCCCGATATTCTGTGGCCATCGCAACCCAGTCATCGGTTTCGGCCATCACCGCGTGTTTGCAGGCGATTGGATCACGCACTACGGCAAAGCCATCTGCGGTGCCTACGAGGAATGTGAAGAAGCCGTCTAAATCGTTGAGGCCGGACTCCAACGCTTCCTTAAGCGTCGATCCCGTGCGCAGTTTATGTGTCATATAAGCGGCTGCAACTTCGGTGTCGTTCTCGGTTTGGAATTCCATGCCTTCCTTGCGCAAGTTTTCGCGTAGGCGGTTATGGTTGGAGAGTGAACCGTTGTGGACAAGGCAAAGATCTGCGCCAGTTGCAAAGGGATGAGAACCAGCGGTGGTCACGGCACTTTCAGTCGCCATACGTGTATGGCCAATAATATGTGTGCCTTGGGCGTTATCCAAATCAAATTTATCGTAGACCTTTGCTGGAAGGCCCGTTTCTTTAAAAATTTCAATCGTATGGCCGGAGCCGACGACGCGCACGTCTGGGTGATGTACTTTAAGCCATTTCACTACGGCAACTTCTTTGCCAGTGGTGACCAGAATGCAATGGTTACCAATTTTTTTGATGGTACATTCGCACTTCAGAGCTTTTTCCAACCCAACGTCGATTTTCTTCCAATCATAACTCTCATCGTTGTGAGCCAGCGAGAATTTAGTTTCAGATTTCTTAGTCGGGTTGCGATAGATCGCCACTCCAGCCGAATCTGGCCCGCGATTGGTCATTTCAATCAGCATTGGCTTAAACATTTTGCCCAAGTTTCTCTTCAACTTAGGGTTTTTAAGATAAAGACCAACAATGCCGCACATGGGCTTCTCCTCCAGATTAAATTGACATTAACAGGCTAAGATGTGGTTTTCAACTGTTAGGAACAATTATTTCATGCAAGGAATTCGTAATTTTAAGACAAAGCTTATATATCCACTAGTATAACACGGAAATCATTGACATTTGTAAGAGTAGGACCCGTTATTAGTTGATCGCCTAAGCTTTCGAAAAATCCATGCCCATCATTGTTTGCCAGGCTAACCCACGGATCTATTCCAATCTGGCGGGCGCGGGCCAATGTTGTCGGCGTAATTATGGCACCTGCCACTTCGCGGGCACCATCGATGCCATCTGTATCTCCAGCTAGGGCATGGATTTTTTGCACACCGTTCAATTTTAACGCAAGAGCCATAAGAAACTCTACGTTGCGGCCCCCGGCTCCGCTACCCCGAACTGCTACGTTGGTTTCGCCACCCGATATTATCGCACATGGAGGCTTTGCAGGTTGACCAAAACGATGCGCTTGCAATGCGATACCCGCCATAACAAACCCAACTTCTCGTGCCTCGGCTTCAATGGCGTCACCTAAAATAATTGGCGTGTAGCCTGCGGCAGCTGCGACAAGGGCTGCTGCCTCCAGCGATTGTTGCGGCGATGCAATACAATGGGCTTCAGCATTGGAAAGCACTTTTGGTGTTTCATCAATTGCCGCTAGTAGATGACGCGTAACAGACGCTGGTACTTCAATCGCATATTTAGCCAATATGGCACGTGCTTCGGCAAAGGTGGATGGATCAGCAACTGTGGGCCCTGATGCTACGGCAGCCAGATCGTCGCTAGGCACATCAGAAATCGCCAGAGTCAAAACACGCGCCGGAAACGCAGCCGCCGCCAATCTTCCGCCTTTAATTTTTGAAAGATGTTTGCGCACACAATTCATTTCCGAAATGGGCGCTCCTGATTTGAGAAGTGCACGATTAACAGCGCGTTTTTCCTCCAAGCTCACGCCATCCACGGGCAAACTCAACAATGCAGAACCACCGCCGGAAATGAGAGCTACGACTAAGTCATCTGCCGTCAAGCCCTTCATCATATCTAATATTCGCGCAGCGGCCTTGGTGCCTGCGTCATCGGGCACGGGGTGGGCGGCTTCAACAATTTCGATCCGATCACATGGCACAGCATGCCCATAGCGAGTGACGATCAAACCTTCAATCACACCCAAATAACCTTGCTCGAATACGCGTGCCATAGCTGCCGAACCTTTGCCAGCACCAATGACGATCGTTCGGCCTTTTGGCGGCTTTGGAATGAATGCAGGTAGTGTTGCCTCAGGCAATGCAGCTTTTACAGCGGCATCAAACATTGCTTTCATTAGATTGACTTGCATTCTGGTACTGTACTTGATCAAAAAATTTTGACAATGAGATAGTATGACAACATCAATTGAATATCTCGCAAAGCTCATTGCGTTTCCTACAGTCAGCTGTGAGAGCAATTTGGACCTTATTTCTTACATCCAAGATGTGTTGAAAAAGCTCGGTATTGCCTCGACATTGGTGCACAATGAAGAGCACACAAAGGCCAATCTTTGGGCGACAATTGGCCCCGCTGATGTGGCGGGGGTTGCACTTTCAGCGCACACCGATGTAGTGCCCGTAGTAGGACAATACTGGACCAGCGATCCTTTTGTGCTTTCGAGGAGAGATGGCAATCTTTATGGGCGCGGCAGTGCGGACATGAAGGGGTTCATCGCCTGTTGTTTGGCTATGGCGGAAAATGCTGTGTTGTGCCCATTGAAAACACCTATCCATTTTGCCTTTTCGTATGATGAGGAAATTGGATGTATTGGGGTGCGACGGTTGTTGAATATTTTGAAAACGTTGCCCATCCGACCGCGCTTTTGCATTGTTGGCGAACCTACCATGTTGCAGGTGGTGACAGCGCATAAGGGTAAGCTCGGCTACCGGGTTACAGCACATGGTTTGGAAGCTCATTCTTCACTTGCACCCATTGGTGTGAATGCCATCTATATGGTCAGTGACTTGATTGCCGAAATTCGCAGAATTCAAGCTGACCTTGCAGCGCATGGTGTGCGTGATGGCGATTATGAAGTTGCTTATACTACATTGCATGTAGGCAAAATTTCAGGCGGCGTTGCCCTGAACATCGTGCCCAATGAAGCCAATTTTGATTTTGAAATTCGGTATTTGCCGCAAGACGATGGTGAAGCCATTGCTGCGCGTATTCGTGAAGCGGCTGAAAAAGTGGCCGTTGGATTTAGGTCGGTTTATGCAGATGCGCGGTTTACATTTTCTGATCTGCAAAGCTATCCTGCAATGGACACACCTGTGGATAGCGATGTGGTCAATTTCGTCCGTGCACTTACGGGTGGAAACTCAACCGGAAAAATTACATTTGGCACCGAAGGCGGTTTGTTTCAAAAAGAACTGGGCATTCCTGCTGTCGTATGTGGGCCCGGCAACATTGCAGTGGCCCATAAGCCGGATGAATATGTTTCTGAAGCGCAAATAGCTTTATGCGATGCCATGCTGGCACGGTTGGTGGAACGCCTTAACTTAGAGGCTTAAAAACCTTCCAAACTTTCGGTGGCTGTAAACTAAGGGCAAAGCGCCATTGTGTTGTGCTTCAATTACGCGACCAATAAAGATACGATGCGTTCCCGCCTCGTAGAAAGTTTCAAGCCTGCATAGAAAATTAGCAGCAGCAGATTCCAAAACTGGTCCAGCTTTATTATTTTCGCTCCACTTGCTTTGGGTAAAGTCGTAAGCGGTTTTGCCTTCATCAGGACGCCCGGCAAAAATCTTCGCTAAGAACGCCTGATCTTCCGATAACATATTAACTGCAAATGATTGGTTTTTTGCTATCGCATCAGCAATAATATTTTTGCGATTGATACAAGCCAATAATAACGGCGGCTGGGCCGAGACCGATGATACTGCACTCACAGTGAGTCCAAACTTACCGGCAGCACCTTGGGTGGTGACAATGGTGACTCCAAATGCAGCGGCGGCCATGGCCTCAACAAAGTTGTCTGGCGTTTCAAGATTGATCGTTTTAGTCACACGTTGGTCCATGGGTATCACTTTTTGATAACGGGGCTTTACATCGCGCTGAAAACAGTAACAATGAAATAATTCAAATCATTCATGGACAGGCTTATGCGAACCGACACACCCCATGCCACACTTCTGAAAGACTATAGACCGGCACCCTATATGGTGGACAAAGTAGAATTGGATTTTGTGCTTGATGCTGCGCGCACAACCGTAACATCCCGCATTTCCCTTCGACCCAATCCAACCGCAAATGAAAAATCAGCACCTTTGGTTTTTGATGGCGAAAAAGTCCGATTAATATCGGTGGCAATCGATGATATAGAGCTAAATACTGAACACTACGTTGTTTCAGAAACTGAATTGACAATTGCGAAAGTCCCGCAAAATCTATTCGTTCTTTCAATTGTCACCGAGTGTAACCCCGTTGGAAACACTGCGTTGTCCGGTCTCTACATGTCAAATGGCATGTATTGCACACAGTGTGAGGCACAGGGCTTTCGCCGTATCACCTATTTCTATGACCGACCCGATGTGATGGCGGTTTTTAAAGTGCGTATTGATGCCCCAAAATCCATGCCGATTTTATTGTCGAACGGTAACCCTATCGAAACCGGACAACAAGGTGTGGATCGCCATTATGCCGAATGGGATGATCCGCACCCCAAGCCCAGTTATTTATTCGCGCTTGTGGCTGGTGACTTGGCGGCTGTGCACGATCAATTCACTACCATGAATGGTCGTACCGTGAAGCTTGGAATTTACGTCGAGAAAGGCAAGGAGGACCGCTGCGCTTGGGCGATGGAATCACTTAAAGCTTCGATGCGCTGGGACGAGACGGCTTTTGGTCGTGAGTATGATTTGGACGTGTTCAATATCGTCGCCGTCTCCGATTTCAACATGGGTGCGATGGAAAATAAGGGCCTTAATATTTTCAATGATAAATATATTTTAGCTTTGCCTAGAACTGCAACCGACGCGGATTTCATGTCAATCGAGGCAATTATCGCGCATGAATATTTCCATAATTGGACTGGCAATCGCATCACGTGTCGTGACTGGTTTCAACTGTGTTTGAAAGAAGGTTTGACTGTTTTTCGCGACCAAGAGTTCACTTCGGATATGCGCTCGCGTTCGGTAAAACGCATTCAAGACGTGAAGACCTTGCGGGCGCGACAATTCCCCGAAGATCAAGGGCCCTTATCGCATCCGGCACGGCCCTCTTCTTATATCGAGATCAATAATTTTTATACTCCGACAGTTTATGAAAAAGGCGCTGAAATCTGTCGGATGATGAAAACCTTGATTGGAGATCAAGCGTTTCGCAAGGCGATGGATTTATATTTTGAACGTCACGATGGCGACGCTGCCACGGTTGAAGATTTTGTGCAGTGTATAGCAGATTCGTCTGGCCGCAATCTGGATCATTTCTTCAAATGGTATGAGCAGGCGGGCACGCCAAAACTGAAAGTTCGTGGCATCTACGATGCTGCAACGCTTGGTTTTGATATCACCATAGAGCAAGCTACACCGCGCTCAAAAGGGCAACCCAAAAAGCAAGCATTGCATATGCCGCTCGCTCTTGGTTTGGTGGGACCCGATGGGCAAGACATGCCCCTAAATCTTGATGGCAAGGGAATTTTGAATTCACCCGTTATCGAACTGACCGAAGCGCGGCAGATATTCCGGTTTACAGGTGTTACACACAAGCCGGTGCTTTCAATCAACCGCGGTTTCACTTCACCTGTCATTCTTAAAACCAATACGACTGCAGCTGAGTTGCTTTTCTTGATCAGTCATGATGCTGATAGCTTCAATCGATGGGAAGCGGCGCAGACACTCTCAAAATCATTAATTGTCAAAGCGGTGAAGACTTTGGGTGCCGGTAGACCCCCCCCCAGCGTCAATGGCTTTGCCGATGCTTTGGGTCGTACATTGGATGATCCCGCTATGGATGACGCATTCAAAGCGCTCATCTTGGTATTGCCTGCAGAGGCAGAAATTGCGGCATTGATTGGCAAGGATGTTGACAGCGATGTTGTGCAACAAGCGCGAGAATGGGTGCGCACAAAAATCGCACAAAGGCTTTTACCAAAATTAAAAACTGCCTTTACGCACACGGCAGAGACGGGCGCTTATGCGCCAGATACGATTGGGACTGCAAGGCGCTCGTTGCGCTATGCATTATTGGGATTGATTGCGACAGCCGATACTAATGCCGCTGTCGCAGATGTGCGGACCGATTTAAAGATGGCCACAAATATGACAGTTGAGATCGGTGCCATTTCTTGCCTGCTTGGGTCGTCACGCCCCGAACGGGAAGCTTTGTTGAATGAATTTCACGCCCGTCACAAGAATGATCCACTGATCGTCGATAAATGGTTTGCTTTGAATGCAGCGATCCCGGGTGCAAATGCGTCCAAACGCATCGAACGTTTGCTGAAACATCCCGATTTCAAAATGTCGACGCCCAATCGGGTCTATGCCTTGATCGGCGGATTTTCGAACAATCCATCAGGCTTCCATGCCGTAGATGGATCGGGTTACCGGATTGTCACTGATATAATTATAGCTCTTAACGCCATCAATCCGCAGGTAGCTTCACGCATGGCGACGGGTTTCCGCAGTTGGAAGCTTTATAATGCCCCGCGTCGCGCTCGGGCTCAGGCAGAAATGCAGCGTATTTTGGCTACCCCAGAACTTTCACTCGATGTCTTTGAGATCATATCAAGAACGTTGCAGGCTTGACACGCTATTCGCTTGGCAAATCAGATTCGCTCGCGTTATTCCTGAGTCTCGGAATCCGGAGCTGATTCGTGTGTAAGCGGCGTTGCGGTTTGCAGAACCGGAATTGAACTCATCATTTTGAATCGATCAAACACAATTGGCTAAGGCGCACATTAAAGAACTATTTTTCAGAGATCGAACTCTGCATCTGCCCGTGCCTTGGCCGGGTCATGCAGGGTTTGCTGTTTCTGAGCGCGCCATGCGCATTTTGATTACGGTACTCACCGGATTATTTCTCCTCACATTAGCCGCCGCCTTGATTTCACAATTGATGTTGAGTCGTTCCGAGCATTTGAATGATGAAGGACGACTCACGCTGCTTCAAGCCGATCGTACCGCGCAAAATATTTTATTGAAATTTTTAAATGATGCCGCTGCAGGCCGAACAACACCCATGCTCTCGCAATCACTCCTCGAATCTGCGGTATCACGTGATTCCGCAATCGAAGATCGAATGTTTTTTCTGCTCGATGCAGATGGTAACATTGTTGCAAGCGTGCCGAGCAATCAGCAAATTACGGGGCAAGCAATTGCGTCATTGATGGCCTCTCGTTTTGTAACTGATGCGATCGTTAACTCGCCGCTGATGATCCCCACCAATTTAGCCAATGGTGAAAATGTAATGCTGGCTTCGCGTGACTTTGGTGCATACGCGGGGAGTTTAATTGTTTACCAAAAGACTGCGGACATTTTATCGGCTTGGCGCAATGGCGTCATGCAGCTTTGTTTGCTTTTTGCAGTCACATTTCTGGTTCTGATGATGTTGGCGGGCGCATTTCACTGGCAAGCGGCGAAGGCCTCTGATGCTGATCAAGTTTTGTCGGTGGCGACGACTCGGTTGGACAAAGCTTTAGATGGTGGCGCCTGTGGTTTGTGGGACTGGAACCTTTCTGAGGGACAAATTTTTTGGTCCCATTCCATGTTTGAAATTCTGGGATTGCCAGCAAAGGGCGAGTTTCTAAGCTTTGGTGAAGTGGCCGACCGAATTCACCCTGATGATGGCAAGCTTGATAATTTGATTGAAGAGTTGTTGAATGGTGAACGCAAAGTGTTCGATCAAGAATTTCGGATGCGTCACGAGAAGGGCCATTGGGTGTGGCTGCGGGCACGCGCTGCACTGGCTCCAGGCCAAGATGCGAGCGAGCCACATTTGGTCGGTATCGTCTTTGATATTTCACAGCAGAAACAGCTTGATAAAATGAATCGCGACGCCGAAGTGCGATTGAAAGACGCTGTTGAAAATATCTCCGAAGCTTTTGTGTTGTGGGACACAGAAAGCAAGCTGGTATTGTGTAATAGCAAATATCAGCAGTTCCACTCACTACCAGCCTCGGTCTGCCAACCGGGTACGTCTTATTCCATGGTGGCAGCCGCATCGAAAGAACCTGTCGTAAGGCAATTCCTGCCTGGCCAATCGAATGACACATCCGGGGCTCGCTCGATGGAAGTGCAAATTGCTGATGGGCGCTGGTTACAAATCAACGAACGACGGACCAAAGATGGCGGCTTTGTTTCAGTGGGCACCGACATTACGGCCTTGAAACGCCAAGAGGAACATTTGCTGCAGTCTGAACGCACGCTGATGACCACAGTGCGCGATTTACAAAAGGAGAGGCAACTCGCCGAAGAACAATCGCAGCGCTTGGCTGAGCTTGCCGATAAATATGCCAGCGAGAAAACCCGCGCTGAAACTGCCAATCGATCAAAATCTGAATTTCTCGCCAATATGAGCCATGAATTGCGCACCCCCCTCAATGCCGTGATCGGCTTTAGCGAGATCATGTCGCAGGAAATGTTTGGAACAATGGGTTCACCCAAATATGTTGAGTATGCTTCGGACATTCGTAAGAGTGGGCAGTTCTTGCTCGACGTGATCAATGATATTTTGGATATGTCGAAGATTGAAGCAGGTCGTGTGGATATGGAATTCTCCGACGTTGAATTAAATGTGATGCTCGATGATGTTCTGCGCTTGGTGGGGTCGCGCGCCACTGAAGGCAAAATCGAACTTGTTCAAGATGTTTCTGATATTGAAAATTTCACTGCTGACCGGCGCGCGCTGAAACAAGTGTTCATCAATCTCCTGTCAAATGCCGTCAAGTTTACGCCGGAAGGCGGCAAAGTGACAATCAAGGCGCGGCAAGATCTTGATTCCGTTATTATTCAGATTGTAGACACTGGCATTGGCATTCCTCAGCGCGATATTGAAAAGCTAGGCAAGCCCTTTGAGCAGGTTGAAAATCAATTCACCAAGAGTAAGGGCGGCTCCGGTTTGGGACTGGCCATTTCAAAGTCGCTCGTCGATCTGCACAATGGATTGCTGACGATTTCGAGCAAAGTCGGAGTCGGCACAACGGTAACCGTACGCATTCCTCGGGCCCAAGCTTAATCCTTGTTGTGATTTTCTTTGTCACGGATGGCTGCCGCCAATTGTTTGCGTTCCGCTGGAGAGAGTTTCGAAATCAAATACTCCACAGCCACACCGCCTCGACCCGCCAGGCTCTCGCTGCCTGTCGTGAAGCTATCGACGACCGCTTTCACTGCTGCAGCATCATAATTTTGAACGTCAAGAGCATCGGCCAGTTTAAGTGCAATCACTTGGAAGCCTACTCGTAAACTTTTCATTTCATCATGATCTTTGCGCAGGTCTTGCATCAATTCCTTGCGGCGCGGACCCGGTAAATCCATGAAAAATTTACGTGGCACCAACTGGACGAAACTGGCTCGCCCGGCACTTTCAAACCGATCAGGATGAAGGGCATGACCGATCACGGCGCCCGCAACGAGAAGATTGGCCATCAATGAGAGACCAAGAAGGCCTGTCCACCAGCGCGACTGCAGGGTTGGAAAATAATTCTTGAGCTTTTCAAGCAAGTTGCCTGTCATGATGTTTTACCTTCAATCACCGATACAATATCGTCAAAACCCGAAGCGTTACCAATATCGGTTGTAGCAACTTCCGTTGTGTTGGTTGGGACTAGATTAATAGTTGAACCGCTTGCTCCCAGCCACAAGCCAAGCGCCAATGAGGCAGCAAGTGGCAAGCCGATTAGCCAATTTTTGGTGTGGTGCTTTTTTGGGAAGGCCACCACATTGTTGGAAGTTGAACGACTAATCTTTGCCATCACGCGACGTTCAAAATCGTGGCCAAGCTCTGGAGTTGTGGCCAAAGCCAGCAAACGGTCCAAATCATTATCCGACATCAATTCTTGATTTTCACTCATCTCATTCTCCCTCTGACGACAAGGCCGCCAGCATCAACTTGCCATCCTGTGCCAACATCATTTTCAAACTACGCCGCGCCCGCGCCAATAAAGACTCCAACGCATCCACACTAATCTCCATGGCAGTGGCCGCTGCGATGTTTGTCATATGCTCAAAATGCACCAAGGTGAGCGCGAGTTTCTGACGATCAGGCAACTGCGCGATCACAGCATCTATACGCTTTGCAATAAAACTTTGATCCATGACGACAGCTGCGTGAGGAGCGGGATCCGCGATTTCAGCGGCCTGATCCAAATCCTGCATTGGCTTTTTACGAAATCGGTCCATTGCCAAATTTGTGGCCACGCGAATGAGCCAACCTTTCAAAGCCCCCGCCTCACGCACTTGATTTGGGTTGTTCCATAGTTTCAAAAACGTTTCTTGCGTCACATCTTCAGCATCAACATGACCGGCACAGAGCCGCCAACTAATTCGGGAAATGGCCTTATAGTGGCGCGACATCAGCTCGGCAAAAGCCAGTTGATTTTGCTTTGCCGCAGCCGACAGTAAATCGGTATCGCTAGCGGCGCACCAATTTGGCCCTGATGTGTCATCCTTCTCGACAGCAACGCTTGTCACGCTAACATATTTTTCCCTTGCCCAGCACTTGTCTTATTATCAAGACGCGCTTTGGCGGCAATTCCGTCGTTTGCAATCAAGGCCTACCAATTATGGCGTTAAACAGGGCAGAAACTTGGGCTTGGGTATCTATCAATAGCGCTTCTGCTGCTTTAATATCGGGCATTATTGCAGCTCGGGCCACCGCTTTGTTGAGGTTGAGTGACGCCGTTGCGGGATCATAGGGTTCGTCTAAACAGAGGCGCAAGAGCTGGGTGACGCGCTGATAGAGCCTAGTGGCTTCAAGCAAGATCGTAGCATCGGCAGGCGCTAAAACACCGTTTCGTTCTGCTAAAATTAGGGATTCATAGGTGTTGGTGTTTAGAATTTCAGGCGCATGTAAGAGTTGTAAATATTGCACAATAAATTCAACTTCCACCAATCCGCCCAGTGCCCGCTTGATATCCCATGGGCCAAAGGATTTTTGCTCGCGCAGCATAAGTGCGCGCATGGCGCTCACATCCGTTTTGGTTTTTGCGGGATCGCGGGGGGCGCATAATGCGTGGCGAATGGTTGTATTCAATTTATCGACCAAAGGCGCATCGCCTGCCACGACGCGGGCGCGGGTTAGCGCCAGTTTTTCCCAGGTCCACGCTGCGTTAGTTTGATAGTCGATGAAACTCGCCAATTTAACCGCTACGGGGCCTTTGCTGCCGGACGGACGCAACCGCAAATCAACCTCGTATAATGTACCTTCTGCTGTGGGGGCGGAAATGGCTGTTACCAAGCGTTGGGCCAATCTGGCAAAATATTGGCTGGTGCTGAGTGCGGGAGCACCGATTGAGAATTCGACTTCTGGCGCATGATCGTAGACCAGAATCAAATCCAAATCAGAAGAGGCCGTCATTTCATGCCCCCCCAGTTTGCCCATGGCGATGATAGCCACCTGCCCGCCCGCCACTTCGCCATATTGCGCTTTCATATCATGGGTGATGACTTTCAGAAGCTTCTGCAATAGCACGTCGGCAACTTTAGAGAAGCTCTCACCCGCTTGTTCGGCCGTGAGTGTTTCTGACAAAACACGCACGCCAACGCGGAACTGTAGTTCACGTCCTAAAATGCGCGCCCGATCCATGGCTTCGTCACGTGGCGATTGATCAGGAATTGCAAAATCCAATTCCTCTCGCAAGTGTTTGGAGGACGGCATGACCTTGAAAAAATCAGGGGAGACAACCGCTTCCAGCGTGTTAGGGCGCTTGCTCAGTTGTTCAGCCAAGCGTGGGGCAGCACCCAGAATTTGCGCGATCAATTGCAAAAGGCTGGGATTGGCTTTGATCATTGAAAAAAATTGTATTCCGGCAGGCAAGCCTTGCAAGAATTTATCAAAGGACAGAAAAGCTTGGTCGGCTTCGCCGGTTTCAGCGAGAGTCTTTAAGAGATTTGGGATAAGTTCTGTGAGCAATTCACGCGCCCTGGCGGTGCGGATGGCGGCGTAACGACCAAAGTGCCAGCCCCGGATGGTGGCGGAGACTTCAGAAGCCTGCTTGAAGCCCATGGTTTGTAACGTCTCTATTGTGGCGGGGTCATCTTCGCCGCCGGTAAAAACCAAGTTTCCGAGGTCACCCGAAAGTTCGCCTGCATCTTCGAATAGAGCTGCATAGTGCTGCTGTACTTTTTCTAAAGTGGCGCGCAACTTCGTTGAAAGTTCACCACCATTTCTAAAACCACCAAAACGGGCGTAGCTTTCGAACGCTTCCAGTTTATCTGGAACGATGTGGCTTTGTTGATCGTCCACCATTTGCACGCGGTGTTCTAACATGCGCAAGAATAAGTAGGCCTGCTGCAACTCTTTTGCAGTTGATGGCGTAATCCAATTGGCTTCTGCTAAAGCGTCCAACATTTCGAGCGTGCGCAGGCCTCGCAGTTTTGGGTTTTTACCCCCGGCAATGAGTTGTTGCGTTTGTACGAAAAATTCAATCTCTCGAATGCCACCTCGGCCCAGTTTTAGATTATGCCCTCGTACAGCAATTTCGCCGTGACCTTTGACAGCGTGAATCTGCCGCTTGAGGGACTGGACATCGGCAATAGCGGCATAGTCTAAATACTTGCGCCAAACATAAGTTGTGAGGCGTTTTAGAAATTCTTGCCCCAATGCCACGTCGCCTGCAGCGGGGCGGGCCTTAATCATCGCGGCACGCTCCCAGTTTTGGCCTTGGTTTTCGTAATAGATAGCGGCGGCCTCCATCGAAATTGCCACTTGAGTGGCACGTGGGTCTGGGCGCAAGCGCAGGTCAACACGGAAAACATAGCCATCTGATGTCGTGTCTTGCAGGAGGGCCACTACCTCGCGGGTGAAGCGCACAAAGAATGTCGAAGGTTCAAGGCCTTGTGCCAGTGGTGCGGTTTCGGGATCGTAAAGAATAATGAGATCAATGTCGCTTGAGTAATTGAGCTCTCCGGCCCCATGCTTGCCCATGGCCAACGCGACATAGCCACAACCCTGTGATGGATTTGTGGGGTCTTTCAATAGGAGTTTATTGTTGCGTGCGGCCTGACGAAGTAGAAAATTAATAGTGGCATTGAGGCAGGCATCTGCAAATTGTGTGAGGCCTGCCATCACTTGCAAGACATCCCAAACCCCAGAAATATCGGCCATGGCAATGAGCAGTGCTGCTTTTGATTTGCTGTGGCGCAAGCCTTGCTCGATGGTTTCATAATTTTCAGAGCGTGAAAGTTCGCTGCAATCGTTGCAGAGGTCTTGCAAAATTTGGCGGGGAGAATGGTTGATCACTGAACTGGCGAAGCTTGCGTTTTGCAAAATTAGGGTGCGGAGATAGGGAGAGCCAGCAGAAATCGTTTCAATGAGAGACTTTGCGCTTTGCAGTTTTTCCAAATTGGCAGGGTCTAGGTCCTGCCAAAATAGCGCTATCGCACGCCCGTCGACAGGAGCTATTGTTTGAAATGATTGGAAATATTTTTCGATCACAGTGCTGAGATTAAACTCCGGACCCGGAAAACGGAAGGCGCAATATGGCTTTTAAGCCAGGAAAATTATCATCCAAAACCAGTTGGCCGTTATGAAGCGTCATGACGCTGGCTACTAAACTTAGTCCTAAACCATTGCCGGGCTTGCTGCGGCTTTCATCTAAGCGCACAAAACGATTGCGTACGCGGTCGCGGTCTTCTGGGGGAATACCTTTGCCATGGTCACTGATGGTGATGACGACCTCGTGCCCGACAATGGCTGCGGTTACGGCAATATTGGCTCCTTTGCCTTCTTCATTTTCACCATATTTGAGAGCATTATCGAGCAAATTACTGACGGCTTGCGCAAGGAGTTGGCGATCACCCAGAACATTGAGATGAGGTGCAGCTTGCACAGTCAAAGAACCTCCTGCTTCGTCTGCAATAGGTTCGTAAAGTTCGGCCACATCGATAAGAATATCATGTATGTCAAGAGACTGGAGCTGGCGGCGTGCTTGACCTGACTCAGATTGCGCAATCGATAATAGAGAATTGAAGGTTCTGAGCAATCCGTCACACTCTTCGATGGTTTGATTAAGGGCACTTTTATATTCAACGGCTGAACTGTTACGCAAAGCCGATTCAATGCGGGCGCGCATCCTCGTGAGCGGGGTTTTCAAATCATGGGCGACATTGCTGGTCACTTCTTTCATGCCCGCCATTAGACGCTCAATTTGCGATAGCATGTCATTCAACGAACCAGCCAAACGATCAAGCTCATCTTCGGAACCAGAAACAGGCATACGGCGTGAAAGATCACCGGCCATAATGCTGTGGCTGGCTTCAGTGATGGCATCGACGCGCCTCAGGAAATTTCGGCTCATCAAATATCCGCCGCTTAAACCTAATAAAAGTGATAAAGCCAATGCGCTATAAAGCGTGTTACGGATGAGATCGGCGAATTGCCGCAATTCTTGCACATCGCGCGCCACGAGCAATTCATACTCACCTTTCAGTTGAATATGATAACCGTGAGCAGTGTGGTCGACAGTGCTTCCGCCTTTGCCGACCTTGACCGGAAAGTCGAGCCAGACATTATCGGCCAAACGGTCTTGAGGCATGGCCTCAAGATTTCCAGCTATGTGAATACCATCTGGGCCCACAAGGGAATAAAGTGTTCCGTGGGTTTCAATACTGCGGCGCACCACGACATCAAGGATGCCAGACATTCCTCGAACCCGGTATTGGTCAGCCAGCCCTTGTACTTCTGCGCGGATGGTTTCTTCAGTTTGTCGCTCGAGAAGGCCGACTGTATTATAATAAACATATCCCAAGAGAGCAGCCACCGAGAGGGCAAAAACTAAGAGATAAATCGCGGCAAGCCGAAACGTCGATGTGCGGAATATCTTGTTATTAACGAACACGGATCATATAGCCAGCGCCCCGCACGGTTTGTAGAAGTGCTTCATCAAAACCTTTGTCAATCTTGCCACGCAACCGTGAAACGTGAACATCAATCACGTTGGTTTGAGGATCAAAATGATAGTCCCAGACATTTTCTAATAACATCGTTCGGGTGACGATGTGCCCAGCATTGCGCACCAGATATTCAAGCAGTTTAAATTCACGGGGCTGCAATAGAATGGGTTTTCCTCCACGCGTCACAGTGCGCGTAAGCAAATCCAGCTCTAAATCCATAGCCCGCAATTTTGCGTCTTTTGGATCCAATAATTTGCGGCTGCCAAGGCCCTCTATGCGGGCTAATAGCTCAGCAAAAGCATAAGGCTTTGCCAGATAATCATCGCCGCCTGCACGTAAGCCTTTAACGCGCTCATCAACGTCAGAAAGTGCGCTCAAAATAAGAACTGGTGCTTTAATACCCTCACTGCGCATTCTTTGAATAACAGCAAGGCCATCTAATTTTGGCAACATGCGATCGACGATAAAGACATCATGGACAGCCTCAAGTGCCAAAGAGAGCCCAAGTTCACCATCACCAGCCAAATCAACAATATGGCCACTCTCTTTGAGGCCTTTGACCAGCCAGGTGGCTGCATCACGGTCATCTTCAATTACAAGAATTCGCATAGGCTTTTCTGTGCCTTGTGCGGGCGCACTTGTCAATTCAGCTATTATCATGGTGTTGCTCGCTTTTTAAAAAGGAACGCGGAGACCGGTACATCGGGGGGGAACGCCGGGGGATGGCGACCAGTCTCCGCGCTTTGAGAGTGCCTGCCACGAGCGGGAAGGGCAAGCACCCATTCTTAACGCTGTGGCAGGGAGTTAACGTCACCTCGCCATCAGCTTTTGGCGTGTGGCAAAGCCACAAATCGTTGGCCATCACCATTACGCACCAGCATGAGCACTTTAGAACCTGTCGCCTGTTTTAAAGCTGAGGTCACTCCTGCTGCATCATTCACTTCCGATCCTGCGACTTCAACAATCACATCGCCTTCTTTCACGCCGCGCTCGGCAGCAGACGATTTTGGATCAACTTTTAAAACCTTAACACCCGCACCGTCATCGGCAGGGGCAACCTCTAATCCGTAGGCCGACAGACCACCTTTTTGTGACTCTGCGGCAGCAGGTGCCAATGACGCCATTTTCGGGTCGTTTGGCATCGTGGCCAAAGTGACCGTGATCGTCAGCGGTTTGCCAGCCCGCATAATGGCCAGTTCAACTTTTTTGCCCGGTGCGGAATGGGCAATAATCTTCGCAAGATCATGGCCGTCGATAATGTTTGTGCCATCGACCTTGAGGATCGTATCGCCCGATTTCAGGCCTGCTTTTAATGCAGGTGACCCGGTTGTTAGATCAGAGATAAGTGCTCCTTGCGGTTTTTCAAGGCCAAGACTTTCAGCAATATCGGCTGTCACAGGTTGATATTTTAGACCCAGCCAACCGCGTGTAACTTTGTGGTTGGTTTTGAGGCTATCAATCACGCCTGAGGCCGTAGAAGCTGGAATAGCAAAGCCAATGCCGACTGAACCACCCGATGGAGAATAGATGGCCGTATTAATGCCAACAACATCGCCTTCGAGGTTAAAAGTCGGGCCGCCGGAATTGCCTTTGTTGATTGAGGCGTCAATCTGGAGGAAATCATCATAGGGGCCAGAGCCAATATCACGGCCGCGAGCTGAAATAATGCCGGACGTCACTGTGCCACCCAAACCAAAGGGATTGCCCACTGCCATTACCCAATCACCCACTTTAGCTTCAGTTGTAGCGAAAGTGACATGCGGGAAGGTTTTGTCGGATTTGATTTTTAGCAGGGCCAAATCAGTTTTTGGATCGGTGCCAATTACGGTTGCGTCATAGCTTTCGCCATTTTGAAAAGCCACTCTCACTTCTTGGGCATCCTTCACCACATGATTGTTGGTGACGACATAGCCATCTGCCGTGAAGACAAACCCTGACCCTAAAGCCACGCCGCCGCCGCCGCCTTCAGGGGCTTGGGGGATACGATTTTTAAATTGCGGGAATTGGTCAAAGAAATTCTTGAGTTCTGGCGGAATTTGATCGGGGCCAGCACCACCGTCACCATTTTCTGCTACGGCTACCGCATTTGAGAACTTCACTTCAACGCTGACAACCGATGGCATAACCTTTTCAACGAGCGGGGCTAAGCTTTGGCTGGGGTTTAGGCCCGCAATCTGTTCGGCATGAACTATTTGGGTTGGCACCGCGATGAGCGTGGATGTGAGAACCGTAGCGCCCAGTAATCCGGCAGTGAAAAGGCCTAGAACAGTTTTCTTAGTAACAGGGAAACGAATTGACATTTTGGAATCTCCATGAGAGTTGATAGAGTTGATGCTGCATCATACGATTAATCATCGTTACATGGTTCTTACGGCGCGATTAAACCTTGGTTAGAGTGATGGCGAAAATGCGGCGGGTTACTGCGCCGCGGATTTGCCTAGCTTCACGCCTTTGGCCTTCAAGCTATCGGCAATTTCCTTTGGCATATAGTTCTCATCATGCTTGGCTAAAACAGTATCAGCCTTGAAACTGCCATCTGCTTCAAGAATGCCTTCCGTCACCACGCCCTGCCCTTCACGGAATAAATCTGGCACCAAGCCTGTGTAAGACACCGCGATTGATTTAAGCGTATCTGTCACGATAAATTGATTTTCAGCAGGTGGCAGTTTTTTCCAGCTGCCAGCCACTACCATGCCGCCTATGCGAATGCGGGTGCCCGGTTTTATGCCTTTTTCGCTCAAATCGCCCGGGGTATAGAAAAACACAATCGAATCCCGCGCGGCAAACAGCACCATGGCTGCCACCAGGCCCAAGGCTGCAAGTGACGCTAAAATCATAGCAAAGCGGGTTTGTTTGCGGGTCATAGATTCTTATACCGGTTTCGCGTTCTTGCCGTCAAAGCAGCATTGTCGCATGGTGGCTTTGCGGTGTCGGAAAAAGTTGGAGTGGCGAGGTTTGCTCTGATAGAGAAGGCGTAACCACGGATATGCCACATGAAATCGAAATATTCCATATTTTCGCTCGCCCGAAATGCCAAGAATTACCATAAAGATTGGGAAAAGGCGTGGCGTTCGCCTGCACCCAAGGCCGAATATGATGCTGTGATTGTCGGTGGCGGCGGACATGGGTTGGCCACTGCTTATTATCTGGCGAAGAACCATGGCCTCACCAATATTGCTGTTGTCGAAAAAGGCTGGATTGGCGGCGGCAACACGGGGCGCAACACAACGATTATTCGCTCGAACTATTTGCAGGATTCATCAATTGCCATTTATGAATTGGCGCGTTCGCTTTACGAAGGGCTGTCGCAGGATTTGAATTACAATATGATGTTCAGTCCGCGCGGTGTGCTCATGCTGTGCCAGACCGAACATGAATTCCGCGCCTTTAAGCGCACGGCCCATGCCAATCGTCTGGCGGGCCTTGATTGCCGGATGGTGACACCGGCCGAAGTGAAAGAGATTGTTCCGATCATCAACACGGATCCAAACTGCCGCTATCCAATTCTCGGTGCCTATTATCAGCCGCGCGGCGGCACAGGGCGGCATGATGCGGTGGCTTGGGGTTATGCCCGCGCTGCTGATGCGCTGGGCGTTGATATTATTCAGAACTGTGAAGTCACTGGCATCACCCGCGAAGGTGGTCGTGTGACTGGGCTTTCGACAACGCGTGGTGAAATTAAATCCAAGAAGATTGGTGTGGTTACGGCTGGCAATGTCTCCACCATTATGGATATGGCTGGCGTGCGTATGCCGATTGAATCGCTGTGCTTGCAGGCACTCGTGTCGGAGCCGATTAAACCGGTGATTGATTGTGTGGTTATGGCAAATACGGTGCATGGCTATATGAGCCAATCAGACAAGGGCGAGTTGGTGATTGGTGGCGGCACTGATCCTTATAACAATTATTCGCAACGTGGTTCGTTCACGGCGCTGGAACACACAGTGACGGCACTGGTCGAGACTTTCCCGATTATCAGCCGCCTGCGCATGTTGCGACAATGGGGCGGCATTGTAGACATGACGGGGGATCGTTCGCCTATCCTCTCCAAAACCGAAATTGAAGGGCTCTATGTGAATTGTGGTTGGGGCACCGGCGGCTTTAAAGCCATTCCAGGTTCAGGCTTTGTATTTGCCGATACCATGGCCAATGATCGCCCGCATAAAATTGCAGAACCGTTTGGATTGAATAGATTTGCTGAGGGGCGCTTAATTGATGAAAGCGTTGCTGCTGCGGTGGCACATTAAGGGGACATGCAAAAATGCTCGTTGTAACTTGCCCTATCTGTAACGCCTCGGGTGATGAAACTGATTTTCATTATGGCGGTCAGGCGCATGTGCGCAGGCCTGCCACTGCGGATCCTCTGAACATCACCGATGAAGAGCAGCGTGATTATTTGTTCATTCGTCACAATCCCAAAGGCTTGCATTTTGAGCGCTGGCGCTGTGACCGCGGTTGCGGAAAATGGTTCCATGCAGCGCGCGATACGGTGACAATGGAGTTTAAGGCTACTTACGGAATCACCGAATTGCCACCTGTTGAATTGATGAAAGAAGCCAAAGGCCCTTGGGCTGATTATTTCAAAATGCGTATGAAAGAAAAAGCATGAGCACGAAACCTTATCGCCTTGCCGAAGGTGGCAGCCGCATCGATCGCTCACGCAAGGTGACGTTCTCGTTTGATGGCAAAGATATCTCTGGTTTTGCGGGCGATACATTGGCTTCAGCTGTTCTGGCATCGGGGCAAAAACTTTTTGGCCGCAGTTTTAAATATCACCGTCCCCGCGGGCTTGTTGGTCTTGGCTCAGAAGAAATGAATGCGCTAATTGGTGTGGGGGTGGGTTCGCGCCACGAGCCCAATTTACGCGCCACCCAGATTGAAATTTTTGATGGTCTTGCCGCTGAAAGTCAAAATCGTTGGCCTTCACTCAAATATGATATTGGGGCGATCAATTCTAAATTCTCGCGCTTTTTGCCGGCTGGTTTTTACTACAAAACTTTCATGTGGCCAAAGAGCTTTTGGAAACATGTTTACGAGCCTTTCATCCGCAAAGCTGCAGGCCTTGGTAAAGCACCAGAGGGCCGCGACCCCGATATGTATGAGCATATGCATGTTCATGCTGATGTGATCATTATTGGTGGCGGCCTTGCAGGTTTGACAGCAGCAGAAGCCGCAGCATCGACAGGTGTTAAAGTTTTGCTCTGCGATGAAAACCCCGTGCTGGGTGGCATTGCCGATCTTACTGCTGGCATGATTGATGGTGAATGCGTTGAGGCTTACACCACAGCTGCGGCCGCACGATTGGCAGCAAAGTCCAATGTGCATATTCTCACGCGAACCACAGTCGTTGGCCATTTCCATCATAACTATCTCATGGCCTTTGAACGGGTGGGAGACCATGATCCTGCCATCCTCGCCTCAGGTGCACCGAAGCATCGCTTGTGGAAGATCCGCGCTGACAAAGTGGTTGTCGCCACTGGTGCGCTAGAGCGCCCGATCGCATTTGCTAATAATGATCGCCCCAACATCATGCTGGCCTCTGCGGTGCGTGGGTTGCTTGATCGATATGGTGTGACACCAGGCAGCAATGGCGTTGTGTTCACTAATAATGACGACGCTTATCTTACGGCCTTCGCTTTGAAAAAAGCGGGCGTGAATGTGCGTATCGTCGACTCGCGTTCGCGGTCGGATGGGACTCTCGTAAAGCGGGCGATTGCCGCCGGCATTGACGTGCAATTGAGTTCAGTGATCAGCGCCGTAGAAGGCACAGTGGGTGTGACGGCTGTGAAGATCGCCGCTTATCGCAAGGGTCAAGGCCGCGTGATTACCGAGAAGCGCGTGGACTGTGATTTTATCGCCATGTCGGGCGGCTGGAATCCGGCGCTGCACATCTGGTGTCACAATGGTGGTAAGATTCAATTTGATGATCGGTTACAGAGTTTCCGTCCGAAGTCACACACCGATAATATCGTAGCCATTGGTGCAGCCAATGGCACGATGAGTGTTGAAGCGACCTTGGCTGAGGCGCAGACGCTGGCTAAGAAAACAAAGACGTTCAAAGTAGAAGAACCAAGCCGCGGAGCGCTTGAGTCACTGTGGTTTGCGCCTGCGACTGGCAAATATAATGAGGGCAACAAACACTTCATTGATTTCCAAAATGATGTAACGGCCGCCGATCTCGAACTCGCTCAACGCGAGGGCTATGAGAGCGTTGAACATACCAAGCGCTACACCACATTCGGCATGGCGACAGATCAAGGGAAAACATCTAATCTCAATGGGTTAGGCGTGATTTCTGAAGCAACAGGCAAGACTATTCCAGAGATTGGCGTCACGACATTCCGCCCCCCGTATACGCCCTATTCGTTCGGCTCGATTGCGGGCTCTCTGACCAATGACTTATTCCTGCCCATCCGCCGCACGCCGATCTTCGAGTGGCATATGGAACATGGTGCGGTGTTCGAGCCGGTCGGCCAATGGCGCAGGTCTTACACATATCCGCAAGCTTCCGAAGACAAGCACCAAGCGATCAATCGTGAAATCCTCTGTGTACGGAATAAAGTGGGCTTGCTTGATGCTTCAACCTTGGGCAAAATTGAAATCAAGGGACCGGATGCTGCAGAATTTTTAGATCGCATCTACACAAACACATTCAGCACATTGAAAGTGGGCAAGTGCCGCTATGGTTTGATGATGAATGAGTTAGGTTTCCTCACCGACGACGGTGTGACAGTGCGTCTGGCAGAAGATCACTTCATCATGCACACCACATCGGGTGGTGCGGACCGCATTGGGGCATGGCTGGAAGAATGGCTGCAAACGGAATGGACACAGTACAAAGTGTTCGTGACACCCGTCACTGAACAATGGGCACAATTTGCCGTGGCAGGTCCACGGGCCCGTGACGTGCTTTCCAAACTCTCACCTGACTTTGATATTTCTAATGAAGCTTTCCCCCATATGAGCTTTAGGCAAGGCCTTATTGGCGGCTATCCGGTTCGAGTCTACCGTATCAGCTTTTCAGGCGAACTCTCATATGAGGTGGCGACACCGGCTAACTTTGGCCAAGGCTTGTGGAACGCTATTATGGAAGCTGGTGATGAATTCGGTCTCAGCGCTTATGGCACCGAAGCATTGCACGTTCTTCGCGCTGAAAAAGGCTACATTGTGGTTGGCGATGAAAGCGATGGCACGGTGACGCCGATTGATGTGGGCTTAGAAGGCATGGTTTCAAAAAAGAAGCCAGACTTTATTGGCAAGCGTTCGCTGGAACAATCTTTTTTAAAGGGCCCAAACCGCAAGCAACTCGTGGGCCTTTTCACTGCAGACCCCACTGAGGTTTTGCCGGATGGTGCCTATGCTGTGGCCCAGGCGAAGGATAAACCACCGATGGAGATGATCGGTCAGGTCACATCCACTTACATGTCGCCCACGCTGGGTCGCTCCATCGCCATGGCGCTCATTGAAAATGGCCGTGCCCGTATGGGCGAAGTTATTTCCTTCCCGCTGGAAGGTGGCAAGGTGATGAAAGCGACAATCACCGACACAGTGTTTTATGACAAAGAAGGCGGGCGCATTCATGGATAATAAGATGGGGGTTGAACTTCAGTTTGAAAGTGCACTCGCACATCGCACCGCATCCGATAATCTCAGCATTGCTATGCGAGAGATTTCAGAACGCGGCATGATTGATTTGCGTGGGTTGGCTTCAGACAAGAAGTTTATGAGTGCGGTGAAATCAGTACTCGGTTTTGATCTTCCGAAGGCACCGCGCACCTCGGCAAGCTGGGGCGATATGAAGGCCCTATGGCTTTCAAGCGACCAATGGTTAATCCTCTGTACACGGAGCAAAACCACTGCCCTGCTTGCTGAGCTGACTGCGGCACTGGGCAAAATCCATTCGCTCGCCGTTGATGTCTCCGACATGCGCGCCATTTTGCGTTTGGAAGGAGAAGGCACGCGCGAGACTTTGATGAAGGGCAGTACGTTGGATTTGATCAGCGACGACTATAAGCCCGGCACGGTGCGGCGGATGCGCTTTGCTGAGATCGCCGCACTGCTGCATGTGGTGGAAGAGAATGTGATCGATATTTATGTGTTCCGCTCTTATGCGGAATATACTTGGGCGTTTTTGACAAAGGCGGCACGTAAGGGTGCTGAGGTGCGGTTGTTTAGGAAGTAACCCGGGGCCCCATCCAATCGAACAGCTTGTCAAAACCACCAAACGGATAAAGATGCGGGGCTGCGATGTTTAGTTCTGGCTTGTCGAAGTGCAGTGTGGCCAGTTGATCGACAAACTCAGTTGGTTCTGAAACGGTGAGCAGCTTGGTGATGTTCAAGGCTTGCTTTCTGATGAAGCGTGCGGAATTGCCTACGCCACACATGGCTGCATATTTCACGAGAGTCTTGATCGAAGCTGGTCCGGGCACACCCACATGCAGCGGCAAATTAATGTCCGCTTCGCGCAAGTTTGAAGCCCAGAGGGCCAAGGGGCCTGCATCAAATAGGAATTGCGTGGCGATGAAGCCTTGAATTTTTTTGTCTTTCAACCATTTTTGTTTCTGCTGAAGTGCATCGAGCAATGCCGCTTCGCCATGACGCCTAGTAATATCTGGGTTGCCTTCGGGATGGCCGGCAATGCCGATGCGGGTCATACCGTTGGCTTCAAACGCTCCGGTTTCCATCAATTGAAGTGCGGCGGTAAATTTGCCAATGGGCTCAGGCGCACCACCACCTAAGGCCAATATGGTAGTGACGCCTTTGCTGGCGAAACTGGCCATACGGCTTTTCAAATCATCTTCATCGCGCACAAATCGCGCCGGAACGTGAGGGATCGGGTTAAAGCCTGCTTGCTTCAGAGCGGCAGCGGCGGTGATTTGCAGTTCAACTTCGGCAGGATCGATGAGGGCGATGAACACATCACTGCCTATGGCCAATTTGGCGCTGAGGATGGGCAGCTTTTCAATTTGCTTAGGCGTAATCTCAAGTGACGCTTTGCGCAGGAATGCCCCTAGCGGATTATCCATCGTGGCGGAAACCGCGTGGGCGTGAATATGAGGTGCATTCATAAAATAAACTCCACAGCAGTCCTCATAAAAATGCCTGTGAAGTCTTGTAATGGCTTATACATAAACGACAAACGGCACTTGAATACGACGATTAGTTATGAATCAAGTCGTTTTCGGCCCCATGAATGGCGCTCATGGACAAGGATGAAAACTTGGAGCATCATGCCGTTAACGGAGCAAAGCACCCATGTTCGGCGATAAACCTAAGGAACTGCCACAAACTGTGGCGCTGATTCTCATTCCAGAATTTACGATGATGCCCGTAACATCGGTCATTGAACCTTTGAGATTGGCTAATCGCCTATCAGAAAAATCGCTATACAAATGGACTTTGCATTCATTGGATGGCCAACCTGTTTTGGCCTCCAGCCAAATTTCCACACTGGCAAATGGTGATTTGGAAACCATTTCGCCGGACGCCACAATCATCGTCTGTGCAGGACTCAATGTTCAGCAACACACTGATAAACGCTTGTTGGCATGGCTGCGCAAAACGGCGCGGCGGGGTTCACAAATTGGCGCAGTGTGTACAGGCGCCCATATTTTGGCTGAGGCCGGATTATTGGATGGTTATCGTTGCACCATTCACTGGGAAAATCTGCCAGGCTTTTCGGAAGCTTTTCCTGAGATCAACGCCACTGGCGGATTATTTGAAATCGACGAAGATCGCTTCACCAGTGCAGGTGGCACCACTGCTATCGACATGATGCTAACGATGATCGCCAGCCAGCATGGTCCAGATTTAGCGTCAGCTGTGGCTGAAGGTATTCTCCATTCGCCTATTCGCCATCACAGCGAAAACCAGCGTATGTCGCTGCCGGCCCGCATTGGGGCGCGGCACCCGAAATTGGTTTCCATTATCGAGAAGATGGAAATTAATTTGGAAGACCCCTTGTCGCCAAGTCTGCTCGCCAAACAAGCGGGACTTTCAACACGACAGCTCGAACGGTTATTCCGGCGCTATTTGGATCGATCACCGAAGCGCTATTATTTGGAGCTCCGCTTAAAGAAGGCACGTTCGCTTTTGTTGCAGACTGATTTGTCGGTGATCAATGTTGCACTGGCTTGTGGGTTTTCATCACCCTCACATTTTTCGAAATGTTACCGCGCCTTTTATGGCCGCACACCCTACCGTGAACGGGGTGTGCCGGTGACCGAAGCGGCCTAAATCTCAGTAAAATCGGGGAGCGAATTCGAAAATTCGCTCCCCCGCCTGCACAGCACGCGACTGGGGGCAGTGAACGTGCGGTATCAGGCGATTTGAATACACAATCTTTGATTGTGTTATTTGAAGTTGCCGCAGATTGCACGTGATTTTGAGTTGGGTCAATAACCCAAATCTGATATTTTTTGATAATGTTTAACCCGAGTTTCTATTTAATTTGTCAGGTCAATTGATATATCACATTTTCTTGATAATAACAATTTCTGCAAGAGTTGATGCACCTAAAGGTGGCAATACCACACCGTCCTAGCAATTCTAAATTTCCTAAGTGATGGCGGGGAGGACGAGATTGACCCGCAAGCCGCCCAACTCGGCTTGTGCCAGCTCAATTTTTCCAGAATACATGCTCGCCGTTTCGGAAATGATCGACATGCCAAGCCCGGAACCAGGTTTACTTTCATCCAGACGTTGTCCACGCTTGAGGGCTTCGCCGCGTTTTTCAACAGGAATGCCAGGGCCGTCATCATCGACAGTTAATGTTAGCCACTGGCGTCCATCATCGCCGCTGTTGGCGGAAATCGCGGCTTTCACCGTGATATTTGATTTTGCCCATTTGCAAGCATTGTCCATGACGTTGCCCACCATTTCTTCAAAATCCTGACGTTCTCCCCGAAACCGCAGAGTGGATGGAGCCTCAACCTTAATTGTGAGGTCGCGGTCTCGGTTAATACGTTGAAGGGTGCGAGCCAGAGATTGCAAAACCGGTTCCACATCCGTTGCCGCACCAATGGTTTGGGCGCGAGCGGCGCGGCGGGCGCGATCAAGATAAAGATTTACTTGATCGCGCATCACATCAATTTGCTCTTTCACTTTTATAGCAAGCGGTTCCTTGGAATCTCGGGCTTCATTCGTCAGCACACTGATGGGTGTTTTCAACGCATGGGCCAAATTTCCAACCTGCATTCGGGCGCGATCGATGATTTCAAAATTGGATTGTACCAGCAAATTCAGTTCATCAGCGACGGGTTGAATTTCTTGTGGAAAGTCATCATGCAGCAATTCAATCTTGCCACTTCGAATATCATTAAGGCGGTGCTGCATTTCAACAAGGGGCCGCAGTGCAAAGCGCACCTGCGCCAAAATTGCTGCAACCAACCCCGCTCCTAATAATCCGAGCACTGCAAAAAGAGCGCGGCGGAAGGTTGAAACTTCAGATTTCAATTCATCGAAATTTCCTGCTACTACAAATGAATAATCCTGTTGGCGGCCAAACAACTTTAAACGCTGTTCGATGACGCGCAAGTTCTGTCCCTGGCTGTCTACGCTGGAAAAACTGGCTACACCATCTTTGTCCCGCTGTTGCAAAGCTGTGGCATCAGGGGCGATGCGCTGCTCCAGTAATGAGCCCGACGCAAGCTCGCCTTCTTTTTTGTCAGTCGCTGTGATTTGCCAATACCAGCCTGATAGCGGGAGAGAAAATCGATTGTCGGAAATTGGTCCTTGCAGCTGCGGCACACCTTGCGGGCTCAACTCCACATTGGCCAGCAGGCCATCTAAAGCAGCGTGGAGACGGGAATCAAAATTGCGCTCTAGCGCTTGCTGAAACAAACCGTTCAACAAAAAAGCCGCACTGACCAAAAGCACAACGGCAACGACTGCAGACGAAACCATCAACCGAAATGAAAGAGAGTTAACCCGCATTGCCCAACTCGGTCATGCTATAGCCCATGCCGCGAATGGTGTGCAAAACATCAACGCCGAGTTTTTTGCGCAGGCGGCCCACAAACACTTCAACGGTATTTGAGTCCCGGTCAAAATCTTGATCATAAAGATGTTCAACCAATTCCGTGCGCGATACTACTTTGCCATTATGGTGCATGAGATAGGCCAGCAAGCGAAACTCAAGCGATGTGAGTTTTATCGCCGAACCATTCACCGTCACTTTGGCATTAGCGGTGTCGAGCACCACTGGGCCACAGGTGAGTTCTGATGTGGCATGTCCCGCACTGCGCCTTAAAAGGGCGCGCACCCGGGCCAGCACTTCTTCCATGTGGAAAGGTTTGGTCACATAATCATCGGCACCAGCATCAAAGCCCGCCACCTTATCGCTCCAGCGGTCACGCGCGGTGAGAATGAGCACGGGCGTTTTCTTTCCCGCCCGGCGCCATTTTTCAAGAACGCTGACGCCATCGAGCACGGGCAAACCGAGATCAAGGATAATGGCATCATAGGGTTCGGTGTCGCCTAAAAAGTGCCCCTCCTCGCCGTCATGGGCTTTGTCAGCCACATAACCAGCGTCAAGGAGGGCCGTCACCAATTGGCGGTTCAAGTCTACATCATCTTCAACCACAAGAATGCGCATTATCCGTCTCCCAAATCAGGCAGGCGGCGCAATCTTAGCTGATGGACCCACTGGTTGCATCAACCATCACCCGCGAAACGCTACTGCCATTCTTTAAAGTGACAGCATAAACGCCAGAGGGCAAGAGCTTCACGTTCAGAACTTTGGAACCAGGATTGGCGTCTTTAGCGATGTTAGCGGCTTCGGAAGGGGCAATGGGAAATTGGCTGGGATCTTGGGCCACTTGAATTTGGGTATCAAAACCAAGTGAAACTTTGCTCTGCGCGGTTGAGCAGCTCAGCAGTATTCCAAACGCCACACAAAAAATTTTAAACACGTGCAAAACCTTTCCCCGAATTGGCTGGAGATATAGGGGACGGAAGCTGAATGGAGGATGAACGGGCTATTTTCGATTCACAATCGGGTCTCGGCCCTTTGCCACCCTCTCTAACTCCTCCTTTGTGAGCGTTTTAGGGCGGAATGGCTGCAGGATTTTGGGCAGCATCGCGGTCAAAGCATCCTGTCCTACGCGCTTCCAAAACTTTGGCGAGCGGGCAGCCAGAATGGCTGCCGCGCTGAGGCCAATCATCACCAAAATCAACAGCAGGCCATCAATCACTTGATGGTCTTGCCGGTTTTGTTGGTGTGGATCGACCAGCCTGCTGTAATCATGGCCACAAAGCCTGTGACCACAGCGCTGTAATCACCGGCTGGCAATGCGCCCTTGCCAATGAGAAAGGCCAAGACCGGGGGAACGACGGCGCGGATGACGCCGCCAATCATATCACTGTTCATAAAGTACCTCATATGTTTGAAGCCGAAAAACCGTTCGGCGCGGGCTCACCCATTCCTTTAAGAAAGGTGGGCAAATTGAAAATGCATTCCGTCAGCGCGGCGTTCGTCAGCAGAAGAGCCATTGCCATTCCAGTCGCCGCCCCAGACGCCGCCGAGTTTCCGAAAAGGCTCAACAACTTCTTGGCGCAGCGAAGCAAACTGCGGCGTGGAATCATGAAAGCCATTGCGGGGTGCGTCAAAATCCATGGCACAGCCATAGGCATGCATGGAGAGCTGCTGCAGACCGCGCATAGTGCGATAAGAATAAGAACCGGAAAAAACGCTCATGCCCCAGTTGTCGATTACGCGTTGGTCACGGCCTGCATTATTCCAAACCAGGTCCAGCCATTCGCGGGTTGCGGCGCTGCATTTCCGATGTATGGGGAAAGACGTTACAGGTTTTATCATGCGCATGAAAAAGGGTGGTCTGATCATGGTGATATTGGTGCGATACCAATCCATGTTCACGGTAGACATCGTGCGCCCCCGCGGATTGCCGTAGAAATAATCCGCGCCACTTTGTGTGGGCCAATGGGTCATGGCCGAATGCCAATAAGGCTCGGTGCATAGCGGCCCAGCACCGCGCCCAGTGTAGTCGCTATGCCAATTAAAAGTGTCAGCGTACGCCAGCCGCCTTTTACACCCACCAATGCGTCACGAATCTCGCGCACATCTAAACGGATGCCTTGCAGTTCGCTTTCCACATTTTGCATCCGCGCTTCAAGATTACCAATTTCGCGTTCGATGGATGTCATGTTCGCTCCTACCAGCATGTGATGATAACGAGGCCGTTGCCGCCCTTGCCGCCTGCGCCTCCAGTGGTGCCGCCGCCGCCGCCGCCAGAACCGATTGCGCCAGTGCCGCCGTCGCCCCCTGCCGTGGCATTAATGCCAGCCCCACCGGCCCCGCCACTGGCCCCAAAGGGCACTGGGCTGTAGAAGCCATCTACCCCTCGAATAAAGCCCGTGCTGCCGCCTTTGAGGGTTGGAAACCAACCGCCGCCGGTGATATCGCCCCCGGCAAAATCTGCCGAAGTGGTGCCGCCGCCGCCCGCACCGCCGCTAATGGGCACCGTTGTGCCGCCCCATGTTAATATTCCGCCGATGGCTCCGGTCTGCGCGCCGCCTAGGGCACCGGCAACGCCTGCTGAAGCGGAAAAAGCTCCAAGGTTGGCCAGCATTGCAATTGAGGCTTGAGAGCCCGCAGCGCCTGCCGTTCCGGCTGCTGCAACTGTTCCAGCGCCACCGCCAGTTGGGCCGGTGCCAGTGCCATAAAGCACGCGCTGTTGCAGGGCGTTAATATCAGGGCGCAGTGCAATCATACTGTTGCCACCACTGGTGCCCGCCGCTCCTGCGGCACCCCCTGCTCCACCGAGGCCCACATTGATGAAAAAAGCATCTGGCAAAAACAAGAGGGGAATGACCACCCTAGCAATTGCACCGCTGCCACCGCCACCACCGCCGCCGCGAGCCGATGCGGCAAGACCAGAAAATCCACCGCCGCCGCCTGCTGCTGGTGAGATGACCAGAATGCTCGCCATGGACTTGCCACGCGGCCTTGCCCATGTTTGCCAATCATTGGCACCCAGAGCATTAAAGATAAAAGTTTCAGCGCCATTCTGAGCATTAGGGGTGTGTGAAAAATCCAGCATCAGTATTCACCACCAATGGCGGCGAGGGCGTATCCGGCGGCGACCGCTGTGCCGAGTGTGCAGTAGAGCTTGTAGCCCGCTGGCACCACGAAATTGAGCGGCAGTGTGAAATCTGGTTGGGCCGCCACTTCGGAAAGCGTGGTGGCTGGCAAAGTGAATTCTGCAATCAAGCTGTTATTGGCTGCTGTGGTGTTTGCGCTGCCATTGTTGATGAACACGCGCAACACGGTGGCCACATTGGTGCCCAGCGCACGGGCCACGAGTTTTTGCACAAAATTGCCTGCGTTATTGGCAGCAGCGTTGCCAGTGAAGACGGTGGCCACGGTGCCAGTGCCATCCTTAGCAGTGTTGGCGCTGAGAAGAATTGCCGGGTTCCACTGAATGGCGCCCTTGGCGGAAAAAATGGGATTAGTGTTGGCAGGCATGTTTAATGATCCTTATGCAAAAATGAGAGTGCGGGCGTGGATGGCCCCGTGAACATTGAGGGCGACGAGAGTTTGATCGGCCGTCAAATCCTGTGGAGGTGCGGAGGCCGCGGAATTGTTGCCCTTGAAAGTCAAGGCGTTCATGTTGGCGAGCTTGGCATTGTTCACGGCAGCGCTGGAAATGCTGGCCGCGAAAGAGCCGGTGCCTGTGCCTGTCACATCCCCGGTCAATGTAATGGTTTGATCGCCCGTGTTGGAGCCACTGGAGGTGCCTGAGTGCGCGCCTGCAAAGGTGCCACTCTGGGTGGCCAGTGTGCCGAGGCCCCCAACGTCAGTGGTTGTGATGGCCAGCAAAGTTTTGGTTTGCGCCACTGTCAAGTCCACAGCAGTTGCAGCACTCGCTGTGTTGTTGCCCTTGATGCTTAAGGCATTCACGTTCACCAGTTTTGCGTTGGTGATGGTGGCGGGATCAATGGTCCACACTGTGCCCGCGCCTGTCACGGTGATGTCGCCTTTGTCGGCATCAGCAATACCTGCGGTGCTCACCACATCGAAACTTGAACCATTCTGGCGGACGCGCAATTTTCCGGTTGTTGAATTATACCAGAGCTGGCCATTACCAGGCGTGGTGGGGTCGGCTGATTGCGGATCCAATACCAGATTATTTTTAGCTGTCACCAAGCCGGAAGCACCATTGACAATCAGTGATTCAAAATATGTGCTGCCATTGGCGCTGACTTTGAAATGGAGATTATCATCACCTGTGGTGCCAATTTCGGCACGGCCAGAAAATCCGGTTTGCATCAGCAGGCTTGCCGTGTCAGTGGCCGCATTTTTATTGATTTTAAACTGAACCCCCGCGCCGACGTTATTAAACAAAACCGAGGAAGAACTCACCGCCAATTTATTGGTAGTATCGGCTGTGGCGTTGACACCGAGGAGACTCACGTTTTGCAAAACGCTCGGCAATGGGGGTGCCACCCAGTTGGTGCCGTCAAAAATCAGAAAAATATTTTCAACTTCCACCCACAGCCGCCAGCCTTTGCGCGGGATGAGAAAACGCCACACCCCTTCCATGCGCAACGTCACATGGCCTGCATGTGTTACCCAAACGCCGGTGGGGCTGGCTGCAATTAAATAGCGATCTCCATCAGTCGGCACGGTCGGCGGTGTCGCTACGAGGCGTGAAATCACTGAGAGATGCAGCAGGCCATCCAGCAGAGAGAGGGCTTCATTGTGGGTCACATGTTTTTGGGCTTGTGAGCCTGAAATATAGGGCAACACAAGGAGGGGAGTATCAGACATTGATGGTCCTTTCGAGAATGGCGCCAGCACCATAAGCAGCGCTCACTTGCGCCACACGCAGGGTGAGGCTTGCGGGCATGGTGCCAAAATCAGCGATGATGTTGGCCATGGTGTAGAGATAATTTGGTGATGTGATGGTGACGCTGCGTTTCAGTACGGCACCATCAAGAATGCTCAATTGATAAAGCTCGTTATCTTCACCGAGTGGAATTTCAACCACATCCCAGGAGTCGCTATCAATGCGACCCCGCCTGATCCAATTGATTTGAATGCCCGTCAGATCGGTTGAGGATTTTAGCTGGGTTGGTTTCAGGGGACGCAGGGCTAGAACCAATCCGGTGACGTTGAATTCGGCATAAGACGAATGACCCAGATCAAGTTGGGAGGGACCCAAGCGCCAGGTTTTTGTAAGGCCTGCCTCAGTGGCCGGAAGTTCAGGCTGCACGGCAGCAGCATTGAGCAGCATGAGGCTTTCGCCTGCAACCCGCGCCGCAAGCATTTCAGGTTCTGATCCGGCTTGACCGCGCAAGAAGCCAGCGAGACGATAGGTACCGGTGGCCACCAATGTGGCCGATTGAAATTGAATAATTTCATAACCTGTCGTCGCCGAACCAATGGCCGCAAGATTTCCGCCATTCAACAGTTCGTCTTTGCTGATTGATGTGAGGGCGCCGTAACGCATGAGCACATCCAGCGTGAAGCTGTTATCAATGCGATGCGGCAGACCAGACGGT
This sequence comes from Hyphomicrobiales bacterium, assembly GCA_031393975.1. Lineage (GTDB taxonomy): Bacteria > Pseudomonadota > Alphaproteobacteria > Rhizobiales > Aestuariivirgaceae > Aestuariivirga. Next base: position 7,267 of record JANMWK010000054.1, on the reverse strand, counting down.
AAAGCCTGCAAGGTAGTGGCCATGGTGGCTTGTTGGCTGAGCAGGCGATTGAAGGTGAAGCTGGCATCACCGGTTTTTTTATAGAGCGCCAAAGCTCCCGGCCACGGTGTGGCTTGTGCCACCAACCACGGCGCCGCGGAATTTTGTGCTGTAGTCAAAGCCAAGTTCATCATTGCGAAATCGGGTGGACCGTAGAGGGGAGGCACCGTGATGGTGATCACCCGCGCAGCCCCTGGCGCTGCTCCATAGACCGCTGGATCATGGGCCACGGCTTCGATTTTTCGCGTTTCACTATCAGCGATGGATTTAATGCGCCACCGGTCGGCACCCATGCGCAAGACATCACCGGGCTCGAGCTGCATAAATTGCGGTGGAACAATGAATAACGCATTCTGACGCGCCGCCCATGCCTCTTCCAAGGCCACATCCACGCGGGCCTGCGCCTGCGCTTGGCCTACAGCGGCTGGCAAGCTGACACTGATCTCCCGCGCACTGCCGGTGTTTAGTTTCGATTGGCTGACGGCCGCTGTCCGATAATCCAATCCACCATCCACATAGCCCAACCGCACGGCATAAGGCAGTTCGGTTTCTTGTGCCCGCGTCAGGCTGAAGATGGCTTTATCAGCACCTTCCTCCACCAGATCATCGGCGTTGAAAGCGATGTCTGAGGCGTTACGCCGTGAGCGGAATTTTAGTTTTCCGTCTGACTCGACGGCATCAATAGCAAAGGTCAAAAGGAGATTTTCAAGCGCATCGCGGGCCGACATGGGGCGATCCAAAACATAGCCATCAACTAACCCTTCAACACCAGACACATCAACATCGGCAAAGCCAAAACGCAATGCCACTTGGGCAATCAGATGCGCCAAATCAACGGCGTTAATGCGGCCATTCAGCCAATGGCCACGGGCATAATTATCAGCGTCGCTCCAGATTTTTGAAAGCGCTGGGAAAGCCGGATAGGGCCTTGCATCCCAGGACCAAAAGAAAATGCGAGTGGCATCGACCATGGGTGCGCCATAAGTATTGGAAACGGGATTTTGCGCACCACCGGTGGTCCAATAATTTTGAAATGCTTTGACATAAGACAACTGCATCTGCACGTCTTGCTGGCCGCCAGAAAAATAAGGCACTGCACTTTCAGAAGATTTGGCATCGTAGAAAACATTAGGTTGATTGCTGCCCTTATCAATGGCGGGGCAACCTGCTTCGGTGAACCAAATGGGTTTTGATTGCGGCGTCCAAGCTGTGGGTGATCCACTTTGCACGCCAGCCGGACGATTATAATGGGCGTTGCTCCACCAGTTTTTGAAATCCTTGGCGCGGTAAACCCAAGGTTTGCCATAAGCACCATCAGATATCAGGCTGCGCGTCTGGCTGTTGCGTGCTGAGAGTGACGCATAAAACCAATCATAGTACTCACCGCTGGCCAAGCCTGCTTGCAAATAGTTCTGGTCGTAAATTGAGCGTGTGCCCGCCACACAATCCAGATGGGTGGTGCCATCACGCCAATCAGACAGGGGCAGATAATTATCAATACCTATGAAGTCGATCGATGACGATGCCCATAGCGGATCAAGATGGAAATAGACATCATTGGTGCCGTCTTGTGGATGATGACCCAAATATTCTGACCAATCGGCGGCATAAGAAATTTTAGCGGCTGGCAGAATTGTTTTCACTTCTGCGGCTAGCGTTTGCAAGGCGGCCACGAAAGGATAGATTGAAGCCGAAGAGCGCACAGTGGTGAGGCCCACCAATTCACTGCCGATTAAAAATGCGTCAACACCACCCGCTGCTGCACAGAGTTTTGCATAGTGCAAAATCATGCGGCGGAAGGACCATTCAGTGGGGCCGGAATAATTTATGGTTTCAATAGCGGTGGTGAAATCGGCGGGTTGGGCGAGCCCTGTAAAATTTGCAATCTCGGTTGCAGCGGCTGCGGTTTTATTGACTGTCGATGTGATGCGACCACGCCATGGATAAACCGCCTGCTGGGCGCCGCCATAAGGATCTGGTAAATTATTGGTGCTAGGAATATCCATCAGAATGAAGGGATAAAACGTCACTTTCAATCCACGTGCGCGGGCATCTTGAATGGCGCGAATGACCGTGGCATCCGCGGGTGTGCCACCAAAAGCAGCGCTGCCATTGATAGTGCTAATTTGGTAGGCGGCGGCGCGACTGGTGTTGCTCACCGTCCACGTGGCAGGACTGGTGATTTTGGTGGCACTATCAACGCCAGGTTTTATTTGGCATAGGCCACAGCGAAGATCGGTGCCGAACCACGTCACCACCAAAGAGACCGCTTCAATATTTTCGCAAGCTTGCTGCAATTGATCAACGGAGTTTGACCAATCGGATCGTTGGGCGGAGACATGGGCGTTTTCAGAGGCTGTCACACCCACGCTGACAGTGCGGGTGATCACTTTGGTATCATAACCAAATTCGGTGGAACCGGGGATGATATTCACCCCTTTGATCAGGCCAGAAACTCCATTGCCTTTGCGCATAACTTCGAAGGCCAACTGGGGGAGACGATTGCCAAAATTGGCCAATGGAAAGTGCTCAAACACAATATAGGCTAGCCCTCGATAGGCGGGCGTTTGGCCTTCTATGGCGGTGATCAAACTATCAGGATTTTGCGTTTCAGTGCCCAGATAAATGCGCGGCGCGAAAGCTTGCACATCAATTTCTTTGCCATCAGCCCAGACGCGACCGATGCCATCGATCTCGCCTTCACAAAGGCCAACTGCGAAATTTGCAAAATATGCATAAGACGTTGTGGTGGGCTTTGAGCCACCTTTAGCCGATGTTTTATCGGTGGTGGTGGTGGCCACTTGTTGCAGGTTGCTGGCCCAAATCACTTGGCCCGCCATGCGCATTCGCCCGTAGACCACTGCGATGGGGGAACCTTCCACTGAAGACATGACGCGCAAACTATCAAGCTGTGGACCTTCGTGATGGGTTGAAGAGCCGAATAATTTCTGATCAATAATATTTCCGGCCACAGCACCCACCGCGCGGCCGATCATACCGCCAATGGGGCCGCCCAGAAACGTACCAACCGCCGCACCAGCATATTGTAAAACAACGGTGGCCATTAATGATCACTCTCCGGAAAACGAAAGGCAAAGGCGAGGCGTTGCAACCACCATTTATTCAACGACACTTCAGCAACGCTCGCACCATCTTGCGCATGGATCATCCGTGTGCGGTCAATTGCGATCCCGGCATGTTTAGCCGGCAAATGCGGCTTCCAGCGAAATAGCAAAACATCGCCTGCTTCGAAGACCAAGGGTTGAATTTCAATCAGGTGCCTGCGACCCGCATTGGCGAGAGCTTCTTCCAATCCGGCCTCGGCCCAATCGGGCGCGTAAGGCGGCGGCAATTCAGGCTCGCTGGCAAAGCGTTCACGCCAAACCCCGCGGATGAGGCCGAGGCAATCACAGCCTACACTTTTCAGCGAAGCCTGATGCGCATAGGGCGTGCCGAGCCACCCCCGTGCGAGGGTGACGATGGATGAGGTCATAGAAGTTCTCCATTACTCTTCCTTCTCCCCATGCGGGAGAAGGGCGGAATTTAGGCACTACCCTCGTTTTAAACCGTCATTGATGTCTTTTGCGCTGGCAACGGCCAGCACAAAATCATTTCCTGGCATGTGCGGGTGACCACGAAAGTTTATGGCATTTGAAAACTTAGCAGTGCAGGTTGAAAACTGCTTGTTGCAACCCGCTTGCAGCGTCACTGCATCTCCCACATTCACAGCGAATTTTGGCGGATGCCAAAGATCAATGCGGCCTGATGCAAAGTGGCGTTTGATGGTGAAGCTTCGCGCAGCACTGAATTGCAAAACTCCGCGCGTAAACCAATCATCAGCAAAAGTGCCAAGGCTGGAAACATCAAAACTATTCTCACGCACCGCTGTGATTGAGCTTGGCACATTGGCCACTGTCAGCCCACAGCGCGCATCGCCTAACATGGCATCACAGCCAAATTGAAACAGGCGACCTTTGGGTTGGTTCATCAAATGGGCAAGGCCACGCACTTCAGCGGTGAAATGGCCTTGGCCATAGGTGACTTCCCCCAAATGACCTTTGCGCTGCAGAATGCGTTGTGAAGTATCCTGCCAATTCACGCGCCAAATTTCGACCGTAGCATGATCGTAGTCACCGGCATTTAAACGCGCTTCATCAAGCTGGCCGGACCTTAATGCGCCAGAGGCTTCAAGATTATCGACTGATAATCCGGTTGACGAGTGAATTTCAGTTCCGGTGAATCCGGCTTGGGCTTCAAAACTAGTGCCATCAAAAACCACGGATTCATCATGATCGGTGAAACCTAGTTTTTCGCCGGAACGCAAAGTGATGCGCCAACAATGGCACAATGTGGTGGTGCCGGATTGCAGATGAGATTGCAGGGCCAAAGAAATATCGCGCATCAACGTACCTCGACCAAAGGGATATGGGGAATTTCACCGCCAGCAAAATGCGCCAAGTTGATGCTGATTGAATCCGTATCAAAGCGCACCGACACATCAAATTCGAAACCTGCGGTCACGATTGCTCCACTCACTGGAATGGAACCCGCGTTGAAAGTGACCAAACCCGTTTGTGTGTTCACACCGAATTGAGTGCTGGGCAGGCTATTGACCGCGATTAAAACCTTGCCCGAAACTGGCGCAGTAATGGTGCGCAGATAATCGCGTGTGCCCGTGCCATATTTTTTGGTGAGCTGAAACACCGCATTTACGCCATCTCCCGTACCGATGATTTGATCAATGGCGGCGGGTGTGGCGGAAGCGACGCAGGATTTATAGTCGGCGAAATCTTTCCAGCGAAAGGCATAGAGCTTGCCACGGCGCTCTTCGAAAAATGCGACCACGGCATGGATGTCGTCCAAGGATTTAACCCCGAAGCCCGCATTATAACGGCGTTTGGAATTGGCCCATCTGGCATTGCGTTCTTCGCGGCCAGAGGCGGTTGCCACAACATCTGTGCGGCGTTCTGGCCCTCCTGTGGAGCCGCGTGAAATGCTGGTGGGAAATCTCACATTGTCGAAGGCCATTTAAAGGTTCCTTTGTCCACGGCTCACCGCGCGGTTCATCATGGCGGCGATCTGCGATTGTGATTGGTGGAAGCTTTGCAAATCGGGAGTTGAGATATTTACTGTGACGTGGGACGAACCACCGCTGCCGCGCACGCCCAGTTTGCCATCAGACCCCCGCGCCAAAGGCATGATGGCTTCTGGGCCTGCCTCACCCATTAATCCGGTGCCGCCGCGCATGGGAAACAGCACCGGGCTATTGACAATGCCGCCATCGGCAAAAGGCATTACGCGACCGTTGCTCATCACATTGCCGCGCGCATTCGCAAAGAGGCCGCCAAACAAGCTTCCCACCAACCCACTGAGCGGTTTGAGCGCTGATGATAAAGCGGTTTGGCTGAGCGACAGCACGAGGCCCTTCATCACGTCACTGAGATTGCGGCCGTGAATAATTGCTCCTGAAAATGCGCCCACCAGCTTGCTGCCGAAACTGTCAGCAAGTTTTGAGAGGTCTTGCATTTCGGCGCGCAAATCTTGGGTGCGAAGGGAGAGCGTATCGAGAGAAGTTTGGGTGTCAGTCATAGATCGGGGAACCTTTCCATCATGTCATCAAGGTTCTGGCGCAGCAAATTTGCATCTTGGGTTTGGGAGGGGAACCCGAATGCTCCGGCGATTTCTCGTGGGCTGCTGCGCCAGAATTGTTCGGGGCTTAAGCGCAATGTGCCTAATCCCAATTGCATCAACCGCTTCCATGGAAACTTCTGAGAAAATGTTTTATTCATTTGTGAAGGTGGCTTTGAGCAGATCTGCCACGATGCGGAGGTAACCTGCAGCGCCACCGGCCACCGAAAGTTTTGATACTTCTTCATCCGTGTACGGAGCACCTACACCGCGAAGCCCTGCCCCGATCACACGAATAGCGTCAGTGGCTTTGATGCGACCGTTTTCAAAACGCTCGGCAATGGCGATGAGATCTTCACCGCCATAAGCATTCTCAATTTCAGCAAGAGCGCCCAGCGTGAGGCACAGCGTGTGGGTTTTCCCGCCGAGTTCCGCTTCAATTTCACCTCGATGTCGATTGGCCATAATGCACCTCAAATAGCAGTGAATGTGAGCGCACCGGCTGAAGCCAACGCGATGTCAAATGTGACTTCCTGATCATGGCGTGCGCCAAAATCTAGAGATGTGATTTGGAATGGGCCTTGCACAATTCCGAATGCTGGAATGATGACCTGCCAATTTACAATTGTGCCATTGAAAAAATAAGACTGGATAGACACATCCGAACTTGCGTCTTTGAAAATGCCTTGGCCTCTGATGGTGGCTGATTTTAATCCGGCACCGGCCAAGAGTTCTCGCCAAGCGCCAGCTGAATCCTGGCTGCTGGCATCAACAGTTTCGGCATTGAAGGTGAGGGTGTTGCTGCGCAATCCGGCAACAGTGACGAACGCGCCGGCTCCGGTTGAGTCAATTTTTAAAAGTAAGTCACGGCCTTTCTGGGCAGTCATGTTTAACTCCTATCAAAGAGGTTCAGTGGCGGCACGGAAGCGCAGCACTGCACCAAAATTTTCAGTGGCTTTGGTGCGGGTGACAGTGGTGAAGATGACCCGCAGATTGATCAGCTTGTGATCGGCTAATGTGAGTGTGGCGTTGTCGAGTGTTGCTTCCACTTCGTTGGCAATGGCATGAGCGGCAGCCCGGCTGCGTGAATTGGAGGCAACTTCGAGACTTACAAAATGTTCATGGGCCTTTTGATCAGCGACACTCCAATCGCGGGTTTCGATTCCTGTGAATTGCACATATGGCGCATTAGCACCGCGTGGCATTTCATCAAAGATGTGAGCGCCACCCAGAATTGTGGTGAGTGGTGCACGCGCGATGAGTGCGGCCCGCATGGCTTGCTGAAGCGATTGTGCCGGATTCATGTGAGCCTCGTTTCACGGTAAGGTGCCAGCAATTCCACCGCCACTTGCGGCAGCGTGCCGTTGTCCTCGTCGCCACGGCTTTGATAATAATCGGCCACACTAATGAGCAACGCTTGTTTGAGCTGTTGCGGCACTATGGTGAAGCCGGTCACTAATTTAATTTCCAAACCATTGGCACTGCGGCCTGGCGGCGGAAACGATCGACCCCTGCGCAAGGTGAGGCGTGCGGGACGCGAGACCGTATCGAGATAGTAGTGCGCAGGATCAAGGGTTGCGGCCACATCATCATCGCCGTA
>JANMWK010000049.1:0-3910 GCA_031393975.1 Hyphomicrobiales bacterium | reverse complement strand
GCGCTGCGGATTTGGCGAACTCGGATGGCGTGAGCCAGCCGAGCCCTGAGTGGGGGCGGTGTTGGTTATAGTCGTTTCTCCATGTGGCCAGTTCAACGCGGGCTTGATGCAATGTGCTGAACAAAGTGTCGTTGAGCTTTTCATCACGCAGTTTTCCATTAAAGCTTTCGATGAAGCCGTTCTGTTGGGGTTTACCCCCTCTCGCGGTTTGAAGGCAAACCGCTGCCGGGCAGCGGGAGCAATATAATGCCAATCCACCTTTGCTTCATCGGCCCAGTTCAGATTGGCGTTGCTGGTGAACTCTGTCCCGTTGTCACTGACAATCATTTTGGGTGATCCTCGTTGTGCGATAATTTGGTGAAGCTCACGGGCCACACGCTTGCCTGAGAGCGATGTATCAGCAACCAAGGCAATGCATTCACGGGTGCAGTCATCAATCACTGTCAAAACCCTGAACCGGCGGCAATCGGTAAACTGATCTGACACAAAGTCTAATGACCAGCGCTGGTTTGGCAGCAGCGGCACCAGCATGGGAGCGCGTGTGCCGAGGGCGCGTTTACGGCCACTGCGCTTCCGCACAGACAGCTTCTCCTCGCGGTATAGCCGAAACAGGCGCTTGTGGTTGACGACCGTTCCCTGGCGCCGCAGCAGCACATGAATGCGGCGATAACCAAAGCGTCGTCGTTCAAGCGCGATGGCTTTTATGCGCTCTCGCAAGACTGTGTCATCGGGCCTGACCGATGCATATCTCATCGTCATTCGACAGCATTTCAAAAGCTGGCACGCCCCCCGCTCGCTCAAGCGTGTCGTTCAACATGATCTCGTGAGCAATTTGGGACATTAGGGTCAAGAAGTAAGCCTCGTGCTTTCAGGTCACCGATGAGACTATGGGGCTTGTGGCGCTTGTCAATAAGTGGGCAATGTCACCCATTTGAGGCCTTGAGTTTTACAATGTTGGCTTGGACTCTAATAGTTGACTAAGAGCCAGCAAGGTTGTTAGGCTAATTGGAGTCATAAGCGGTATTTAACCCTAAGCAGTCTCTAAATTTTTTTATCATTGAAGAGCCACCTCGCACTCACCCACGATCTAGTTTAGGGAAGCTCTTTTGAAGCTTGCAAACCCTTCATGCGCAAGAGTAGGGCGGCAGCTGCACAATTCTTCGTTTCATGGGGTCAGACATCGGGGCAGTTGCATTTATCTTTAAGGTTCGCGAGCGAAACTTGCAGATCAGCTGTGTCCTGCTGGATCTCCTTGAGCAATCTATTGAAATTGATCCGTATTTTTTGAAAGTCGCGCCCAGATTCACGATTGGTTGTCAGGATTTGAACTAGTAACTCCAACTTAGGAATTATATTTCTTATTTTTGCGGCGATGCGAGCGAATTCCTGTAAAGCTAAGGAGCATTCGATACTATTTTGAAATGTCGGTGACTGGCGGCATCGGTTTATTTCGGTCTGCGGATCGCCAACGATGGAGATAATTAGATCCAGAGATTCCTTAACCCCAATCGAAGCATTGATTCGTAAGTCCTTCAATATTCGATCAAGTTCTTTGGCCCTTACCGCAACATCTTTCTGAAACGCGGGACTTTGTATCAGCGCTACAAGGAAGACAAATATTATTAATGCCATTGCCGCCAATGCCGCCGCCGCCGCCGCGTCGTCGACCCCCGCCAACCCAAACCGTTGTGGTCCTGAATTGAATCCGGTCACGTTTGTTGGTGGGCCAGCCCCAAAAGTAACAGCCAAATCTTTGTGGGGCACAAGAGCATTCAATCCCTGTTGGACTCGATTGAAAGGTCTTTTGGCAGTCACTGGTAGAACCAAACCGATTCTATCAAATTCCGCCTTTAGGCCAAGAAGCTGATGAACAACCGGTCCAAATACAAACACTTCACCGCCAATTTGCGCAGTTAGTCGAGCTAACGTTGCGCCTCCAGGGTCTATGCGTCCATCCGTAATCAGTCCAATATTTGTTCTTTGAAATTGGAAAATTGCATTAATTGTCTCCGGACCAATGATTCCGTCAATTACGATCAATGACAATTGGCGGGAGGATCGAAGGACATTTAAGGCGCACTGAACAATCAAAACATCATTGTGATTATTGAAGCCATTTGTTCCAACTGATTTCAAAATCATAGGTCACCCATAAGCTAAACAGATAATTACAGTGCCCCCACATTTAGATTGGGTCAAGCAAACAAAATTGGATCCTCCAATCTGGCAAAAACAGATTGGCTTAAGTAACACAGGCAAGCGCAGCGTCCACATTTGTTGAACGCCCAGCATGAAACGGGCTACATATGAAGGCCGCAACGGTACGCCTTCTTTGATTGCAATCAAACGCTACCTGGCCTCGGCCCTGAACTCGAGAGACACCGCCTTTGACACAAGTTTTGCCGCCTGATCGTATTTACGGCTGAAGGTAGCTTGTCTAACGCTGCTTTAAGCTGCGGCCTTGGCTAGCGAAGCATCCAATTATATCGACACATGCAAACCGTTGCGAACGATTGCATGTTTGCAAGGGGTAGGTACGGTCGAAAAGTTCATTATTTGGGCCGCACTCTTCGGAGAGAAGCTTGGACAAGTGTTTGAGTTAGGCTTTTGCTGTTTCGGCCAATGACCAGCTACGGCCCACTTACGAGCTTTTCACCATCCGCCGTGAGCCATTGCTACCATAATTTCTTCTAAAGAATAGGTACCTCCGTGATCATAAAGTCATGGGTAGGTTGGAGAACTGGGGAGGCGCGGTGAGAAATTACCCAGAGTGAAATCACGATTATATAAACCACGTTCCGCTACGCTCCACGTGGCTCATAGCCTTCAACCCTAAACCCTAAACTAATAATACCGAACCAAGGGCCTCACCGCCCTTTTTAATCAACCAGACTGGTACACTTTTACACCGTCACCTGGAACATTTTGTCTCCGCCATTGACACCTGACACATTGGCCCCGTTTGGTCAGAGGCTAAAATTAAGTTCAGCGCGTGCGATCAGCCGGTGAAAATTGATTTCAGCAATGCACTTTCATCGACAATGAACTCGAAAAGGGCCGCAACGCGCGGGGTGCGGCGCAGATCAGGGTGCGTTAGGATACGCCAGCTCCGGGTCAATTCAGGTATCGGGCCAATGAGTTTTACAAGTTCGCTTTCAGCATGACCTAAAGCAGTTGGCAGGGGACCAATTCCAATGCCGGATTTTATGGCGGATACCAAACCAAGCACGCTGTTGTGCCGTGACACAAATTTGGCTTGGGGTGCTACATCTTTCAACCAAATGAGCGCGCGGTGGCTGCTGAGTGTTTCGTCGAAGGCAACGACAGGATGATTGGTCAACTCAACCATCTGGCTGGGCCTGCCGTTACGCACGATATAGTCTTTGCTTGCATAAACGGCCCAGAGCGATTCCGCGATTTTTCGTCCGATTAGTTCGTCATCGGTATCACCAGAGCGGAAAGCAACATCAGCTTCACCTTTGGACAAGTCTAGGTAACGGTCACTCGAGACAAATTCGATTTTTAAATTAGGGTGGCGTGCATTGAAGCGCTCAAGAAGCGGCGATTTCATGATTCTTGCCACGAGTGGTTCGGGGCAGGTGACGCGGATGCTCCCTGTTAAATCGCGGGTTTTATCCTGAATATGGCGTTGCAGCTCCTGCACCGTTGCTTCGCAGCGCTTGGCAAATGGCAAAAGTTCGAGGCCATATTCGGTCAATCGATAGCCGGTGGTTTCGCGGGTTACCAGCTTACGCTGGATGCGTTTTTCCAATTCAGTGAGACGGCGGTGAACAGTTGATTGATTGACACCCAGAGACTTTCCAGCGGCAATTGTGCTTCCGCCGTGAGCGACAGCCAAAAAATATTTCAAGTCGTCCCAATCAAACATTTATTGACTATGCACGAATGC